>CAVFFT010000016.1:0-40069 GCA_963621885.1 bacterium | reverse complement strand
AACAACCCGCGCGCCCCTGCCGCAGCGCATAACAACCCGCACGCGCGCCCACCAAGAACGTTTGAAAACCACCCACGCCCGCCAGTGGCAAAGCAAAACAACCCGCACCCGCAAAAGGAGGATGACATGAAAAAGACTCTCGCCCTTGTTGGCGCAATGGGACGAATCGCGCGCAGATTCGCCGTTCCCCTTTTCATAGGCGTCTTTCTCGCTGCGGGCACGGTGGCGGTGGCGGCAAGCGGATACAGCTCCACCGAAGGCCATAATACCCCGGAGGGATGGGGCTCGGCGCAGACGACAACCCTCTATTCCGATCCCGACAACAGCACCATCCAATTCGACGGAAGCAAAAACCGCACGAGATATCGCTGGGTCGGCAACGCGGACAGAAGCAAGGCGAATCTCGCCTACTGCCTGAATCCCGCACTCTGGGGCCCCACCAATACGGAAGAGACTGCAATCACCAGCCAAAAGGTCCTCATTCGGCGTCTTGTTCAGAGCGACTTCAACAAGTCGTGGCAATACAAGGCCTTCTGTGCGGCGCTCTATTACGCGCCGGGCGGACCCGGCTACAGCGGATATAGCGCAAATTGGATGCCCGCCACCGATTACAAAGGCGGCACGCTCAGCGCAAAGGAGAAGATGGCAGCCACGCATGTCGTGCTCGCTTATTACTTCAACGACTGTAACAAATCACTCACGTTTGACGCAGCTTCGAACGCAACGCAATCGAATCACAATCCAACAAGCGCATACTGGACCTGGATCAGCAATTACTTCATCAACATGAGCGCAAAGGGCACCGCAAACGCGAATGGCACCTGGGTGCAAAAAGCGCTCGCCCACTACAACGACACGGATATGCTCGCGCATGGCAATTGGACCGTCGCCTCCTGGCAGCAGCATGTCTGGCTGATAAACTGCGGCCTTAAAACCGACGGCTCGAAGCGCAACAATTACCACAGTTATCAGTTCATGGCCTTCGGTGAGAACGGCAAGATTCCCACGGCGGAAATCTCGCTCGCGAAAAGCTCAGCGGATGAATCATTGAGCGCGGGCAATGAGCAATATCACCTCAACGGCGCAAAGTACGACATCTATGCCAACGCCGCTCTCACCACGAAACTGGGAAGAATCGAAACCGACGCGAACGGAAAAGGAAGCCTTTCTCTCTCGAAGCTCACAACCCTGACCGTCTACGCACAAGAAGTCAGCGCCTCTGAGGGCTATCAGCGTGACACGACAATCTATCCGGTACAGCTCAAGGTGGGAAGCACTCCCGCGTTCGGCACTGCGACACGTTATACCGGGAGTTTCTCTTCGGCGGAACCTCCGGTATATGACGAGGTCAGCGCGCGCAAGATAGACGCGACAAGCAAGGAGGGTGTCGCGGGCGCCGTTTTCACGCTGAAGTATTATGCGGGAACATACGACTCTCTCGCGTCCCTCCCCGAAGAGGCGGATAAGACAATCACGCTCACAACCGAATCCGATGGCAAGACCCCGAGCGTGAAGCTTCCCCTTGGCAGCTACACAATAGAAGAGAGTGAAGCCCCCGCCGGCTATCAGCTTGATACGACCCGCTACCTGGGACAGATTGCAGCTGATGAGACGGCCGCCCACGGCGCCGCGGCAAAAGCGGTCGCTCCCGAATCCTTCTTGTCGATGGGAGTGGAACAAGGCGTGCTCATCAAACTCGAAAACACGCCGGTTCTGATCGGCATCGAGGTGGAAAAGCAGCTTTCAGATGGCGGAGAGGGCGCGGGCGCCGAATTTTCGATCATCAATTCGAGCGGAAAGACGATAGCGGTTGAAGGCAAAAACATTGCCGATGGCGAAGTCGCCGCCACCATCACAAGCGAGCGGAAGGACAACGCATTCATCGCTTCCACCGGAAAGATACTTCCCTTTGGCAGCTATACGATCAAGGAAACGAAAGCGCCTGATGGGTATGCCGTCAATCGCGAATGGTCGGCAACTATCACTTGCGACGACTCCACGCAGGACGGCGCCGTATTCAAGGTGGGCCCCTGCGTCGACACACCGCTTAGCGGCGCGTTCGCCCTCCAGGTACGCAAGGTGCTGCGCGATGCGGACGGCACGACAATTGAGGAAGACTACCCCGCTTTTACCTTCGAGCTCCTTAACGAGTCGGGAAAGCAAATCGCAACATGCACGAGCGACAAGAATGGAAAGGCATCATTCCCCGACACCTCCCTTGCACGCGCGGACATCGGAAAGACGCTGCATTACAAGATCCGCGAGCTGAAGGAGCAGGGCGAGGAGGCGGCGCAAACGGAATCCGACATCACCATGAGCGATATCAGCTTTGATGAGAACGAAACCGATGTCCAGGTGCAAGTGGAGGCGACCGACGAAAAGCTCGTGGGAAAGGTCTCGTATTCAAGCGGTGATGCGGCAGCGGTTTTCACGAACACGCGCGGCATTCCCTACGAGATCACGCTCACCAAAACGCTTGAAGACGGTGAGCTTGCAGAAGGCGCCTTCACTTTCATTCTGAAAGACGCGAACGGCTCCGAAGTGGCGCGGGCGCGCAACAAGGCGGACGGGTCGGTCTCCTTCGGGCGAATGTTATGGACAAACGCGCAGGCGGGAGACAGCATGCGCTTCACCATTGAGGAAGAGCGCTCCTGGCAGCCCCTTATCGAATTCGATGAAGGACATGCCGAAGTGACGCTCGTTGCCGAAAAGCGCGACGGGCTCCTTCAGGCGAACGTCTCGTATCAGAAGTTCGATGAAAGCGGCGCGGAAGAAAGCGCCGGCATCCGCGATGGCGTCCCCGTTTTCACCAACAAGGCCGTCAAGCTCACGCTTCCCCTCACCGGAGGCGACGCGGCATCCGCAAAGCTTTTCACCTGGGGAGGTGGTCTTCTGGCGCTGGCATGCGGCGCGGGGCTTCTTGGCATATTGCTCCTTAAGTTGCGCCGTCGCCGCACACGCGACAAGGACATGAGCTGGTGAAATCCGCGGCATTGCCATCATGGCATTTCGACAACGCGCTCCTCGACAAACCAGCGAGGCTGCTCATAGAAGAGATAAGTGACGGACGAGCCGATACGCACGGTATAGCGCATGCCATCACCACCCGTTTTCAGGCTCGCCGCCCGCCGCACATCACGCACCTCGTCGATGGCAAACCGGCGGCCGTCGTCCCATTCGACCGCGCGGGGCAACAATCTTCCGTCTTCATCAAAATGGGCATCAACCGCCACATAGCGCTTGCGCCGCCTTACGATTCCCTTCGCCACGTATATCAGTCCCCAAAATACCCGACGGGATGAATGACGTTTTCGGCCTTGATATCAAGCCGCGACAGGCCCTCATCCGAAAGCTCAACAAGGCGTCGCACGCACGTGTTGCCAAAACGGCCACGAAGCTCGTCTATCGCCAGATCAAGGCGCTCACGAGCCTGTCGCGCCTCCTCATCATGAAAGAGGGTCGGCTGCTGAACGGCCTGGAACGGCTCAAGCCCGCTTGCGCGCACATGCAGGGCGCGCAGCGGATGCGCGGCGTCCAGCGGCTCGTTTTCCCGCAGAAGCCGAAAGGCGCATTGGGCGATCTCGTCAGTGATGCACGTGGCGACGCCAAGACGCCATTGCCGCACATAACCCGCAAGCGTGCGCGCATCGCGAACGCCAATGGCAATCGTATGCGCCCGCACATGCAATTCCCGCAGCCTTTGCGCTACCGATTCCGCAAGCAAAAAGATGAGCGCCTTCGCGTCTTCGGGACAGACAATGTCATGCGGTGCCGTCAGTCCATTGCCAACGCTCTTCACCTCGCGACAGACATCCGTCGCATCCTCATCCATCACCTTGACGGGGCTGGTGTCTTCCCCTCGCGCGAAAGCCTTCAGGATGCCGCCCATCTTCCCCAGCCGTGTCGCGAGCATCGCGTCCGAGGCGTTTGCCAGATCGCCGATGGTAAACACCGCCGCCGCATTGAGCTTTCTCTTCGTGGCCCGTCCCACATAGATAAGCTCTTCAACCGGAAGCGGCCATACCTTCTCGCGGTAGTTCTCGCGCGTGATGAAATCGATCCCATCACCCGCGTCGGCATCGCTGCCGAACTTCGCGAACACCTTGTTCCACGAGGCGCCAACGCTCACCGTTATGCCAAGCTCCGCCTTCACGCGCTCGGATATCTCATTGGCGATAAGGCGCGCATCGCCGCCAAAAAGCGCAAGCGAGCCCGTCACATCGAGCCAACACTCATCAAGACCGAAAGGCTCAACCTGGTCGGTGTAGTCATAGTAGATGCGCCGCGCCAAACGGGAATAGCGCTGGTAGGCGGCATAATCGGGTGGAATCGTCACCAAGCCGGGGCACTTCTGCCGCGCCTGCCAAAGCGCCTCCCCCGTCTTCACGCCCGCCGCCTTGGCAAGCGGATTCTTTGCAAGGACAATGCCATGCCTGCTTTCCTCATGTCCGCCGACACAAAGGGGCACGCCCCGCAATTCGGGATGCCGATGCATTTCAACCGAGGCGTAAAAGCAATTGCAATCGGAATGAAATATGACCCTATCCTTCACGCGCCTCGCCCCCGTTTTCCTTACGAACATCCGTTCGTATCCTAGCACGCGTTCCCGCCGATTCCTATCGAACAAACTATGGAAAATCGTTCAGAAAAAATTCTCGCCGTGCGAAAGGACAAGCACCTGGGAAACGAGCATCCGACACGAGCTCCGCACCCGCCACTTGACGCTTGGCGCTTGGCCCCCTCCATCCCCGCCCTCTGCTCCACCCGCCAGAGCAAGAAAAGCTCCCTTGCGATATGCTCAGGGTCGCACGCAAGCCAAAGGAAAGGAAACGCACAGCCATGTCGTCTTCCGCGAACGCAAAGGACAAAGCAAACGGCAAAGTCCGCATTCTCTTCGTCTGCCACGGCAACATCTGCCGCTCACCCATGGCGCAGGCGGTCATGCAGAACCTGGTGGACAACGCCCAGCTCACGCAGCGTTTCGAAATCGACTCGGCCGCGACGACGCGCGAGGAGCTGGGAAATCCGATCTATCCGCCCGCGCGACGCGAGCTCGGAAAGCATCACATCCCCGTGCCGGACCATCGGGCGCGGCTTGTTTCCTCCAGCGAGTCCGACGACTGGGACTACATCGTCGCCATGGACAAGGAGAACATCCGGCACCTCGCACGCATTCTCAGTGCGGACGCGCACGCCCGCACGCGTCTTCTGCTTTCTTTCACCGGAGACGCCCGTGAAGTGGCCGACCCCTGGTATACCGGCGATTTCTCCCAAACCTTCGCCGACATCGACAAAGGCTGCCGCGCCCTCCTCGCGCACATCATGGCGCAAGCTGATTAGTAGCGCCGCCGGCATGTTGCCGATAACGGCGACGTGCCCCTTTGCGCACATCATGGCGCAAGAGTAACGAGGTCCGCCCTTCAAAACCCCTAACCAACGCCGTTTCAATACGCAGAACCAGCAGGTATAGAACTAAATACGTCCTATCGAAACAACCGCAAACAGCTTTCATTCCCCCGTTTACCGTCCGATTGTTTCAGGCATGTTAACACCCCGTCATCTAAATATAGAGGGGAATAGAATGTCGCGGTTGCGTAAACCAAAGGGGGTTTGTGGGAAAGCGATGACCGCGATGTATCAAGAACAGAATCGGCGTGAGCTGGTGCTCGAGCGGCTTTTGACCTCGCATGAGACCTGGTTCGACGTATATCGCGACTACGAGTTCGATGGGCGCGTCTTCCCCGGATACGCCGAGTTCCACTCACATGGCGAGCAGTACGTGCTAGTCAAGCGAGCGAAACTCTGGGAGGTAGACGCCTTCGAATATCTTTTCTTCACCACTACTGACACGCTTCATGAGGCGGAGCTTGAGGACCTTGTCGCCTTCATGAAAACGCATGCCATACAGAAGGTGAAGCCGGAGCCGAACCACATGACAAGCTATCTTTCGCTTGTCATCATCGCGAACAACGCCGACAAAGACGTCAAGCGCCTCGTGCGCAAAACGCATTTCCGGAAGAACTTCGCACTGGGCATACGCGGCTGGGCGGATTTGCGCCTCGCGCTTATCGATCTCTCAGACGATAGTGTCACGACCAATCCGCAAGGGGAAGAGATGAGGGAAACCCTGAAAGCCAATCTCGTCCTTTCCGATTCGAGTACAGCTCAAGAAAACTAAGGAGGAAACAGCTCGAATGAACGCATTATTGATCCTGGGAATCGGCATTGTCTGCATCGTCGTAGGCTATCTCACCTACGGCCGCTGGCTTGCAAAGCAGTGGGGCGTCGATCCCAATCGACCGACTCCCGCCCACACCCTTGAAGACGGTGTGGACTACGTTCCGGCACCGCCCTACGTGGTTCTGGGACACCACTTCAGCTCCATCGCTGGCGCCGGCCCCATCAACGGCCCCATCCAGGCAGCAGTTTTTGGTTGGGTCCCCGTTCTTCTCTGGGTCCTCATTGGCGGCATCTTCATGGGTGCCATGCACGACTTCGGCGCCCTGTTCGCGTCCATCCGCAACAAGGGCAAGACGCTCGCAACCGTCGTCGCCGATAACATCGACGACACGGCAAAGCGCCTGTTCTGCATTTTCGCCTACCTCACCCTCGTGCTCGTCGTGGCTGCTTTCGCATCCATCGTCGCAAACACCTTCGCGGTGGTTCCCACCGACGGTCTCACCGGCGACGCGCTCGCGAAGGCTGAGTCCTCCAACCTCGCGAACATGCGCACGGCAATGATCTCCATCCTGTTCATCGGCGTGGCTGTCGTCTGGGGCATCGCAACGCGCGGCCGCAAGATTCCCGCTGCCGCGAACATCTGCGGCGCCATCGCGGTCATCGTCGTCATCGTTGCCATCGGCTACAACCTGCCGATCATCTCGCTCGACTACACCACGTGGATGTTTCTTCTGGGCATTTACATCCTGATCGCTTCGGTCGCACCGGTCTGGATCCTTCTCCAGCCGCGCGACTACCTGTCCAGCTTCCTGCTGTATGGCATGATCGCCCTTGCAATCATCGCCATCGTGGGCGCAGCTCTGATGGGCGCGGCTTCGAACCTCGACATCCCCGCCTTCACCGGCTTCTTCGCCAGCAATGCGGCGGTTGATGCATCCGGCGCGGCGATCATCGACCAGGGCACCGGTCTCGCGACCGTAAACAAGGCTGCCGCTTCCGGCTGGCTGTTCCCCGTCCTGTTCATCACCATCGCCTGCGGCGCAATCTCCGGCTTCCACAGCCTCGTTGCTTCCGGCACCACCTCGAAGCAGCTCGACAAGGAAGGCCAGGCACAGGCCATCGGTTACGGCGGCATGCTCATCGAGTGCCTGCTCGCCGTCATCTCCCTGATCGCGGTTGGCTACGTGTGGACCGCTTACCAGGCAGGCGACTACTCCGCTCCGACGGCGGTATTCGCAGGCGGCCTTTCGGAGATGCTCGCTTGCATCCCCGGCCTTGAAAGCGCCGAGAGCCTTGCATACTCGCTGCTGATTCTTGCTGTTTCCGCATTCTGCCTCACCTCCCTCGACACCGCGACGCGTCTTGCTCGCTACATGTTCCAGGAGATGTTCATGCCGACCGACGAGGGCCTCGTTGAGACCGACGGTCGCGGTCAGATGCCGGGCTGGCAGCGCTTCCTCACCAACCCCTATGTGGCCACCATCGTCACGGTTGTCGCAGGCATCGGCCTCGGCTTGACGGGCTACACCATCATTTGGCCTCTGTTCGGCGCCGCAAACCAGCTGCTCGCCGCACTCGCTCTGCTGACCGTATGCGCATGGCTTGGCAATGCGGGCCGCAACAACAAGATGTTCTATGTCCCGATGGTGTTCATGCTCATCGTCACGCTCACCTCGCTTGTTCAGACCATGATGGCGAAGATCACGCTTATCGGTGGCGACGCGGCTGTTCTCGCCGCTCAGGCCGGTGGCGCAATGGGCGTGTGGGCTCAGCTCATCATCGCCATCCTGCTTTTCGTCCTGGCTCTGGTTCTTGCCGTCAAGGGCTTCAAGACCATCTTTGGCAAGAAGAACAAGGAACAGGCCGCGACGGCGTAAATGAATGTCTGCGCATGGCGTGCCATGCCTTGACATGAAGAGAAGGCCTCGGTGCTCACGCGCCGGGGCCTTTGAAGTTTCAAGGGAAAGTATCAGGGGGTTTGCGGGCCTGCGAAATACCGCGGTGAGCTCAGCCAAGATCACGAAGCCAGCCTGCCGGGTTCCCTCAGTTTTCAGGTCTTGAAGAATGCTGATGCATTCAGAACGTGCGGTTACCTTGCCGAATGCTGCGGCTCCAGAACCCTAGCCGAAAGCACGGGCGCCGCCGTGCCACTAAACCCTAGCTGAAGGCGCGGACGCCGCTCACGGTGATGTCCTTCAAGCCTAAGAAGCTGCGCAGCCCCAGGTGAATCTCGTCATCGAATTCCAGAGACCTGCTGGTGACGATAAGGTCTCCCGCATCCGAATGAATGCGCCCGTAAATCTTGCCTTTCAGGCGCTCCTCGCCCTTTTTCGTCAGAAAGCCGGTGTAGATGTCGGCAAAGCCCGAACAGCAGGTATTCGCCTCCACCAAGCCCAGTTCAATGGCGGTATAGCCCTTCTTCGCCATGTAATCTATCAGGGTCTTGTCGCAGCTTACTTCCATCGCACGCTCTCTTTCGAATCAGTTCTTCGCGATGGTAGCACGCCGCCGCGCGCATTCCCTTAAAGGGGCATCAGGCGCGCCATATCTTCGGGCAACGCCGAGGCGAAAACGCAACGCTCCCCCGACACCGGATGCGTGAAGCTCACACGCGCCGAATGGAGCGCCGGTCGTCCAATCCACGCGGATGCGGTGCCGTATGCGGCATCTCCCAGCAGAGGATGCCCCCGTGAGGCCATATGAATGCGAATCTGGTGCGTACGCCCCGTCTCGAGACGAAGACGCAGCAGGGCAAGCGGTGCCCCGTCAGAAGCCTCTCCTCGCTCGACAACGCGATAATGAGTCGTCGCGGACTTCCCTTCAGGCGTAATCCCCCACCGCTTCGGCTTCACGCCGATGCAGCCAATAGGCGCTTCGACAACACCCTCCTCTTGCTCGGGCCAGCCTTCGCAGAAGGCATCGTATTCCCGCACGAATGATTCGCCATGAAGCTGCGTCTGAAGCCGCTCTTTCGCGAAGGAATTGAAAGCGAAAAGCGCAAGCCCCGAGGTGTCGCGATCAAGCCGATGAACAGCCTGAATGCCCGCCGCTCGTCCCTGCGCCATAAGCCAGCCCCGAACGCGATTTGCGAGGCTGTCCGCCGCATGTCCCGGACTCGGATACATCACAATGCCCGCGGGCTTTTCCAGCACGAGCAGATCGTCATCGGCATACACAACCGAAATGCCTGTGAAATCAGGAGCGAGATCCGAAGAGCTTCCGGGAAAATCCGGCCCATCAAATGCGAAAGCAAGCGCGTCTCCCGCCTGCACCCTATCGTTCGTCCAGGTCGCTTCCCCATTGCGCAGGATGCCACCCGCAACATGCTTGGCCCGCCGCACGCAGCCGTCGCTCACGCGCAATTGGCAACGAAGCGCATCGTAGACGCGTGCGCCATCACACGCCGCATCGACCACGCAATTGAGATATCTGAGTCCCGTTTCCATACCCGTATTAAAACCGCTCCATCCTGTCCGCTATCTCGCTTCACGCAAAAGCCACGGGCGGAAACCCCGCAGCAAACGATACTTCACTCATACACACAAAAGAAGGCCGGAACGCTTGGTTCCGACCCTCTCATTCCCGGAGCTTTCCCTCCGAGCCCCCTGTCTTATTTCACTTCAAACGGCTTCTATCCAGCCAGCCTTTCCAGCGGAGAGCTTTCCGGCAGGAAAATGCGACCTACTTCAGGCCAGACACCTCACGAGCCTTCTCAGCCTCGACAGCAGCGGCGGCCTTGGCGGCAATGATGTTCGCCTCTTCCTCACGCTCCTCGGGGCTCTTGCGGTGACCGTCATGTGCACGGGCCGATTTCGCCACAATGCCCGACAGCGCGATAAGCGCGATTGCATTGGGCAGCACCATCAGCTGGTTGAACATGTCGGCAAGCTCCCACACGAGGTCGTTGGAAAGCAGCGAACCCATGAAGATAAACGCAAGCGCGACGATCGTGAATGCGAGAACGCCCTTCTTGCCGAAGAGGTATTCAACGTTCAGACGAGCGAAGAGGTTCCAGGACACGATGGTCGAGAACGCGAAGAGAAGCAGGCAGATGGCGACGAATGCGTTACCGCCGAATTCGCCATAGAGGCTGCCGAATGCGATCTGGGCCATGTTGGTCTTGTCAATGCCGCCGGCAACCGCAGCAGCGTAATCCTGTGCGAGCGGGCCATCACCAACGAAGAGCACGGAGATAACGACGAGCGCGGTCACGGAAACCACAATGATGGTGTCGATGAAGACGCCGATCATGGCGACAACACCCTGGTCGTGCGGCTCGGCAACGTTTGCGAGCGCATGAGCGTGCGGTGTCGAACCCATGCCGGCCTCGTTCGAGAACAGGCCGCGCTTTGCACCCTGCGTGAGGGCCGCGATCAGACCGAAGGTCATGCCGCCAACCTCAGCTTGCGGGTTGAAAGCGCACTGGAAAATGAGTGCGAAGGCGGGGCCAACGTTCTGCCAGTTCGCGATAAGAACCGCGATGCCGCCAACAATGTAGATGAGAGCCATGACGGGAACGATCTTCTCGGTGACCGACGCGATGCGCGAAACGCCGCCGATGAAGATGAAGCCGCCGAGAATCACGATGATGGCGCCCATGATCCACGTGGGGATGCCGAAAGCGGTGTTCATCGTCGAAGCGATGGAGTTCGACTGCACCATGCAGCCCATGAAGCCCAGGGCGAGAATGATGGCGACCGCGAAGAAGCCCGCGAGGAACTTTCCGCCGACGCCCTTGAAGGCATAGCGAATGTAGTAGACCGGACCGCCGTGGACGTTGCCCTCCTCGTCAATCTGACGCGTCGTCTGCGCGAGAACCGCCTCAGCGTAGTTGGTCGCCATGCCGAGCAGCGCGATGACCCACATCCAGAAGATGGCGCCCGGGCCACCAAGCAGGATGGCGCCGCACGCGCCGACGATGTTGCCCGTGCCGACCTGAGCGGCAACGGCGGTAGCGAGCGCCTGGAAGGAGCTCAAGCCACCCGCGCGCTTACCACCACGCAGGCTGAAGCCGCCAAACACGCGGCGAATGCCCTCGGCAAAGCAGCGGAACTGCACACCACGCGTGCGGATGGTGAACAGCAAGCCGGTTCCCACCAAGAGGAACAGCAAGACATAGTTGGAAAGATAGTTGTTGATGGTGACGACGATGTCGTATAACGCGTCCATCTGAGATAAAACCTGCCCTTTCGTCCAATTTTTCCCTTCCCGGAAAATCTCTTGGACATACAGGCTGGCGGCGCATAATACGCCAATTGCGTGCCCCTCTGTCCGGGTGCCTGAGAGTTTCAGCGGAAGGCCGCCTTGCCCCTTCGGCATCTCATCGAAGAGATTCTCCAGAGGTTCCTCCATCACCGGTCTCTTTCGATTCCAGCGACTTCAACAGAACGCAAGTTGGGATTATGGCCATTGCCGGCACGCATTGCAACCATTATTTTCAATTCCCGGCAAACGGCTCCGCGAACGTAACACAATGGAAGCATTCGGCGCCGCACGCCCGCGCCCAAGCGCCCATAAAGAAGCATGCGGCCCCTTCCGGAACCGCATGCCTTCTCTCGCGGCCCATTCGCATGAGCCGCCTATCTGCCAGTTTGAGCGAGACTACTTGACCTCAATCTCCGAAATGCAGCAGTCGTCGTACTTGGAGCCCGCGTACACCGACTTGATGGTGATGCGCACCCACGAGGTCTTCACCGAAGAGCCCAGCTTGAGCTTCTGGTACTTGCCCTTCTTATCCTTCAAGGTGAAGGTCTTGCTGCCGCCCTCGTACTCGACAAGGATCTTCTTCGCACGGGCGTTCGCATAATAGAGGTCGACGCCGGTATCGGAGGTCTTGTTGTAACCGTTCATGATCCGCAGGTAGCTAATGCTGGTCGCGGAATCGACCTTCAGGGTGATGGACTGGCCAATGCCGCTTTCATTCGTGTTCCAAGCGGTTTCGGCGCGGCCATCCGACACAAGTTCAGGCGCGTGAGAAACCGTGCCCTCAGTGGGCGAAACAGAGGTCGCGGTAACGGACGGCGACGAGAAGCCCTTCGAGCCACCCGACGTGGTCTGCGTGTTCACGACACCGGTTGTGGTCTCTTCACCCGAAGTGGGATTCGCGTCCACGGTACCCGCTTCAGCGGCCTTCTGCGCCTGCGTTTCGGAATCGCTGTTGTTGGCGCGCTCTAGGGTCGCACCACGACGCGCGGTCGTGCTGCTCGACGAGGAGGACGAAGAGGAGGATGCCTTCGAGGATTTCGAAGAGGAAGAGCTTGAAGACGACGAACTGGAGCTTGAGCTCGTGCTTTCCGTTATCGTCTGCGTGCTTGTCGACTGGCTGGTCTGGCCGCTATCGCCCATCAATCCAGGAAGGAAGGTACGGGCACAAAGCGCGAGAATCGCGACGATGATGATGGCAATGATGACACCGGCCACCACCTTGCGGGTGCGACCCGAAGACTGCTCATCGAGATTCTCCATGCGGCGCGCGATCTCGTCATCCGCATGAAGACGACGGCCGCGATCCGCGACAGATGGACGCGAGCCGCTCCGTGAATGAACCGACGGACGCGAACCGTGACTCGTCTGCGGCTCGGGCGCGCCTTCCTGCGCATTGGCGGGAGCGACGGGCGCCTTTACCGCATCACCAGGAAAAGGTATCTCGGACGTGGCGAAATCGGCGCTCGCAGCGCCAGCGCCATCAATCGGTTCTACCGTCTCATCCGCAAGGGAGGCTGCGTCAGCCGCTTCATACGCGTTTCCCGCATCGTCAAACGCCGCGTCATCAGCGGGCTCATCGGATGCGTACTTACCAAAGCGCTGTCCGCAATAGATGCAAAACGCGACGCCATCCTCGAGATAGCGTCCGCAATTCGGACAAATCATCCTCTTCCCCTTTTCCTTCGTTTAAGCCATATTTTCCCGGGGCTAGGGTATTGTAACGCAGTCATCAATGGCTGAAGGAAAAAACGAAAGCGTCTTTTTCTCACGGAGCAGGCAAAGCGCGTAATCCCTCGTGGTGAGACATACGCCTAAGGGTGTACAGCCATCAGGGTGCATGCGGCTTCCCTGTCACATTCAGGCAGCTTATCATTGGCCTTTGAAATGCCACGAACTCCCCCCACCAAAGCGTGTGGCGAATTCCGCCAGAACAGATGGAGCGGGTTTTCCCGGCTCCTTATGCAGGCTGTCCCTCGAGATTACGCGTGCCCGGATGTTCATTCAGCCACGTCCGCGCCTTGTCGCGAATGGCAAGCGTGCCGCCTTCCGCCGCGACACGCTCGAAATGCGTGCGTGCATCGTCTTTATCGCCTTCAAGCTCGGACAGAAGCGCGTGACCGTACGCCGCTTCCACCAGACGCTCCGGAGCGGCCGCCTGGCCTTCCAGATGCGCAAGCGCGGCCTGGGCGTTTTCGGTATCGCCCTTCGCGATGGCACACACGAAATCGAGCTGCGCCGTCAGATAGGCCGCCGCGTTCTTCAGCGGATTCCCCTCGGGAAGCCTGTCGGCAATCGCCTGGACATCAGCGGTCAGCGCCTCGGAAGCGGCGATATCGCCCTTCATGCGATAGGCCGCCGCACGAACGCTCAACACATTCAGGGTATCCGCCACCTGAAGCTTGTCGCGCGGCGTGAATTCCACCATCTCAAGCGCCTCGTCGGAGTGCCCTGAAAGCGCAAGCGACATGCCATGCAAGGTGCGGAAACGGACGCGCTCGCTGCCACCCTTCGTGCGCTTTGCCGAACGCTCGCAGACCGCCACCATCTTTTCGGCATCGCAATCAATCATGAGAATGCCCTGCAGCTCAGCGAAATTGCGCAGACGGCGCGTGTTAAGCACGGCGAAGACGACAAACGCGATGACGGTCGCGATAATGAGCGCCCACCACTGCCCCTTGTTCGCCATCCACGCGCCCGCGATGATAATGAGACCCAAGCCCACCATCGAGACAAGGTCGACGAGATAGTCGGCCGCCCAGAATTTGCGCGCAATCTGGTCGGGTTCCATATCGAAATACATCGTGCGCTCTTCTTCGGCCATATCGTCACTCTCTCTCAGGGCTCAACGCCGGTTGTCGTTCCGGAAAATATACCGCAGTTTTCCCATGCAGGGCAGGATGAACCGCGCCGTGCGCCTACCAGCTCAAAAGCTCGTAGCCATCCTCCGTCACGACAAGCTGCACTTCCCACTGAGCGGAAGGCGTGCCGTCGGCGGTGCGAATCGTCCAGCCATTCGGGTCGTTCATGTCGATGGCGGCGCCGCCGAGGTTCACCATAGGCTCGATAGTGAAGCACATGCCCGGAACGAGAATGGGGCCGGTACCCGCTTCGGCGACAAAGCTCACGAACGGATCCTCGTGGAATTCGAGGCCGATGCCATGTCCGCCAAATTCCGCGACAACGGAAAAGCCCGCCTCGGTCGCGACCTTGTTGACCGCCGCTGACACATCGCCCAGATGAATCCAGGGCTTCACCATCGCAAGACCGGCCTTCACGCTCTCGCGCGTCACTTCCACAAGGCGCTTCCATTCCGGATCGACCTCGCCGATGCAGAACATGCGAGACGAATCGCTGAAATAGCCGTCTTTGATGGTCGACATGTCCACGTTGACGATATCGCCCTCATGCAGAACCTCATCGGGGCTCGGGATGCCGTGGCACACCACCTCGTTGATCGAGGTGCACACGCTCTTGGGGAAACCCTCGTAATCGAGGTCCGCCGGAATCGCATCGTGCTCGATGCAGTAGTCGTAGATCCAGCGATCGATCTCTTCCGTACTCACACCCGCCGCGATGCGCTCGCCCACCAGGTCGAGAACACCTACGTTCACTTCCGCCGAGCGCTTGATGCCCTCGATATCCTTCGGCGTCTTCAGCAGATAGCGCGGAAGCACCTCCTCGCCCTGACCCGCAAGCACCTCCATGCGCAAATCGACGCGCTCGTGGCACTTCTTGTATTTGAGCCCGCTGCCGCACCAGCATTTGTCGTTGCGGCCAGGCGTTTGGAATCCATCGAAACTCATGCTTATCGCTTCCTTCAATCCACAATTTCATTCCGGTTCACTATAGACCAAGGCCATCCGACGGACCCTGTTATTGTTATGAAAGCCTAACTCGAACGGAAAGCCGCACCGCATCGCAGGTACGAAACCCCGGCTCCTCACGCAGCACAACGTCCCGCGTGACGGTCGTCAAAGTCCCGCTCCACAACCCGCAGCATCACTGCCATCCGCATCGCAAAGAATGCCGCCGCCACAAACTACACGCCCGGACGGGCGCTCGCCTGTCCGCCATGGCATTCGCCATAGGGCTTCCCGCTTCCACAAGGGCACGTATCACTCGGCGAAGGATGCGCGATGGCGCCACGGGCGTTGTAAAAGACCTTGCGGCCCGACATGCGCTCGACAAGCTCCTGCGATGACCAGCCATTCAATTCCCATGAGGGGAAAGCGCTCCACGCGTTCTCAATCAGCCGCAGGAGCAATTCGGGATCCTCCGCGCAGTCGTTACGACCCTGCGCCTGAATCTCTTCAAGGTAGTAATCGATGTTTCCCCCATCAAACGAGAAGCAGATGAGCTCCTCGACCATCCGGTCGGCATAGAGGTAATCGTCCTCGCCATCGGGAACATGGGCATCATAGAAATCGCGCAGCTGCTTCACCGCGGGGAGCTGCAGAAGCAAGGGGAAAATGGAGCCTTCCACCGCCGACGCGGGAAGCGGCTTTCGTTCCATACGAGAACGAACCTCAACGATGCGCCGACGATACGCATCAAGCGCCTCATATTCTTCCTGGGTCTTCTTATCGTACTCCTCATCCCATTTTTTCAGCATGGCCTCATCGGGCTCGCCTTTGCATTCCGCGAGATACTGTCTCTTGGCGGCGGCGCATTTCGTCTCCAGATCCTGGCGGATATACCACTCGGTCAAGGAGTAGTAGCAAAGATAGTCGTCGCAACCCTCGCCGTAATCCTTTGGCGGGTCCATCGTAAATGAGCAAAAGCCCTCTTCGGAGGCAATCATGAGTATGTCGAAGAACTCGCGCTCGCTCACCGCGTTCACCACAACCGACTGGTAGAGCTCATAGGCATCGCCAAAGATGAGGAAGCCATAATATTCCACCATCGCCTCGGCGCAGTTGAGCACCAGCTGCACGCGTTCGCGACGCCATGAGACATCCTCAATGAAAGCCTTATCGAGAACGGGCTTTAGCTCATCGGGAACAAGCGTCACAAGCCGGTCGCCCACGCGGAATTGGAGCGAATACGGGAAGAGGGGATCAGGCAGCGTCAGGGCGTCGTAATCCGAAAGAGGCGCTTCCCAACGCCCGCCCGATTCAACAAGCTTCCGAAAATTCGCGAACGAGCGCTCCTCCACTTCTTGTAGCACGCGTGAAAGAGTGATCGGATCATCCACGAGCGTCTGAACATACAGGGGAATAAGCTCCACCTTCTTCATATGCCCATAGCCGGAAAGTCCCAGTGTCTTGCACAGGCGCATAATCTCACCGCGCTTGAAGAAGACATCCAGGTATTCCGCAAGCGAGCTGACCGGCTCGTGCTCAATGGCCTGAACGGATACGACATCCCGCACGATCCGGGCAGACACGGCGGCCATGCCGTCGCTCAAATGCTCCTTGAGCGCCTGCGCGCGATCTTCTTCCGGGACATCCGCGAGAACGCCACGATGATAGCCATCGGGCAGCTGTTCCCCATCGCGCATCTGGCGCGCCTCGAGCTCGATGCCCGTCATGAGCTCATCGAGCTCCATCTCGCGCAAACGCTTCTTGAAGGGCCCCACGAGGGCGGAGAACTCTTCCGCACTTGCCACCACGCCCTGCGGGGCGTACTCGGCCATTGCGTCGCTTATGTACTCAAGGTCCGCTTCGGTAAACAAGACGTTGTCGCCGTACATCAGGCCGTCGGAAATGATCAGGCCCTCGAAGGGCAGAAGTGTCGTAACCACCGAGTCGGGACATTGCGCCAGATGCTTTGACTGGTCCTCATCCATGCCCGCGACGGCAAACAGACCCGCCTCGCTCAAAAGCACCGGAGAGTCGTCAATAAAGCGCACGAGAATGAAGCGGGAGGTCAAGGCGTCTTTCCATGACTCAATCGTCTCCAGGTCGGCACGTTTTCTGCCATGCGGATTCTGCCTGACATATTCCTCGATCACTTCAGGATGGCGCCAGACCTCATCGCAGACGAACGAGGCCTTCATCTCGCTCTCCTTGTCGATAAAAGGGTAGCTAAGATTCTCCACAAGACCGAGGCGCTTGTTCGCGAACACGATAAGGCCGTCCAGCAGATCATAGAAGCGGCCGATTTGCCTCTCGCTTAAATGCATTCAATCGCCTTTCCGCACACGCGCATGCTCGGGCGCAAAGCGCCACCACCAGTCTCGATGATAAGGGGAAATCAGGAAAGAAGCGGACTGAGCTCTCCCATCGCCAGTATGTCAACCCGCTGCGTCGCGCGGCTTATCGCCGTATACAAGCGGTGACGCGACAGGACATCATCGCCATAGATTGAAGCCTGCGCATCGGGGATGATCACGTGATCGAACTCGAGGCCCTTCGCGAGCTTGACATCGGCAAGTACCACGCCGCTCGTGGGAAGTTCCGCCATATCGCCAATAAGCACCGGCATCGCCTCTCCCAGCAGCACGGAGAGAGCCTTTATTTGCTCGGGATTCGCCACCACCAGCGCGGTGACGCCCTCATCATCTTGCGCGGCCTCGATGCACGACAGAAGCGCGTGACGATAGTCGTCCTCGTTGGCGAAGGCCTCGATGCGCGGCGCCACGCCATCGCGCTGCACCGACGTTGCCCGCATGCGATCCTCGTCGCCCTCCATGAGACCGGCGAAGAGCGCCGTGATTTCCGGCGTGGAACGATAGCTTGTGTCCAGGCGGCATTCGCTCACGCTTTCATGCAGCGACTCGAAAACCGCTCGAATTTCCGCAAAGCTCGCGGTTTCCGGCATGATCGCCTGATTCTCGTCACCAAGAAGCAGGAAATGGGCATTCCTGAAATAGCGTGCCAGCACCATCAGCTGCGACACGGTGTAGTCCTGCACCTCGTCGATCATCACATAGCGCGCTTGCCTATTCCCCATGCCCGTCAGGGCCATCTTGAGGTAGATGTACTCGGTGCTCGAAAGCGACTCGCGGCCAAGCAGGCGCATGCCCGCGCGGTCGATGCGAAGCCAGGCGCCATCGCGCACCGCCTCAAGCGCGGGAGCGTAGCGGTCTTCGAGGTATTTGAACGCGCAGTCCCGATATTCCTGTTCGGACTGCGGATTGATCGGGCCACCGAAAATGCGGAAGATCTCGTCGGGGTCGAGTTCAGGCACCATCTCCTGAACTTCCTCGTCAGCGGCAAGACGACGCGTGCGCTGGGCGATCTTGTCTTCCAGATCCTCTTCAACGAGCGCGGCAAGACGCGGGCCTACCGGAATACGCTTCGCATAACGCTGCACGACACCGCGAATCTGCGCGGCGGAAATGACTCGCTCGTCATCGACGCGGATATCGGCAAAATCGTGCGAATCGTACGCGAAGTCCTTGATCCGCTCATCGATGAGACGCAGGCTCTGCCCATCGGGAATGCCGACAGGACGATTGGACAAGCCAAGGTTCGCAACAAAGGTATCCCAGGTCAGCGTCACAGGATTCGATTCGCCCATGTCGGGAAGCACCTGGTCGATATAGCGCGCGAAGACCTCGTTCGGCGTGATGAGGTAGACATCGCTCGGCGTGAGGTTGTCGCGATGGCGATAGAAAAGGTACGCGATGCGCTGCAGAAGGACGCTCGTCTTGCCCGAACCGGCAATGCCGGCAACGAGCATCGCGGGGACATCCTCATGGCGAATGACGATGTTCTGCTCCTTCTGGATGGTCGTCGTGATGTCCTGCAACTTTCCGCCGCGCTCACGACGCAGCGACTTCAAAAGCAGCGGATCCTGAATAGCCACCGTCGTATCGAAATACGCATTGAGCTTGTCGCGGGTGATATCGAACTGGCGACGCAACTTCAGATTGACGGAAATCGTCCGCCCATTCGCCTCGTAGCTCGTCTCGCCATTCGACTGGTTGTAATAAACCTCAGCTACCGGGCTGCGCCAGTCAACGATGAAATGGCGCTGCTGCTCATCGGTGATGCCCACCGCGCCAATATAGATATCGCGCGGCGGCGTGTCGGGGTTGAACTGCAGGGAGACCTTTGCAAAATAGGGACACCGCTGCAGGATTTGCGCCCGGCGCAGATCCTCCACGCGAATGTCGTGCGTCTGGTTATAGGCGTCAATGACCTTGTGAACCGCTTCGAACTCGACATAGGTCTCGAGATTCACGCCGTTGCCCAAGTCCATCGACAGGTCGTCAAGCATGTTCTCTTTATCGGCAAGAGCCTCGGCGAGACTCTGTTCAAGCTGTGCGGCAAGCGACTGTTCGATACGCTGCAGCTTCTGATAGGTCTCAGTAAGATGCTGCTGCTCCGCATCGAAAATCGGATCGTCCATCTTTGCCCTCCATGACGCTCCCCTAAAATAACGGCTTAACAGCTTATCAGTTTGCAAAGGGCAAAGGCAAGTACCTGATGACAAAGGGCGTCAAGCCCGATTCAACCGCACCACTACCTCGGCAAACGGCGCAAAAAGGCCCACTGAGCGCCATGCTCAATGGGCCTTGCTTGCCAGTTGTTAGCTCGGTCAATTAGCCTGCGTAACGGACGATCTTCATGCCGCTCTGCACGGGGCCGATCTTCACGACATCGCCGGTCTGCGGTGCGTGAATCATCTGGCCATTGCCAATGTAGATGCCGCAATGCGTCCAGCTCGTGCAAATGTCGCCCGGCTGCGGATTGGAAACCTGCGGCCAGTTCATGAAGGTGTAGGTCGTGCCAAGGCGCGAGTAGCTGCCGGTGAGACAGTAGCCAACGAGACCGGAGCAGTCAAAGCTGCTCGGACCGGTCGCACCCCAGACATAGGGCTTGCCCAGCTGCGAGTACGCGCGGGAGACAACCGTGTTGCCGCTAACCGCCGCCGACACATCGGAACCACCCGAATTCGAAGAGGAACCGCTGTCGAACGCGGAGGAGGAACCGGAATCATCGCTCGAGGAGTTGTCGGTCTCCTGCTGATTGGCCTCTTCCTGCTCAGCCTGGTTGGCCGCCTGCTCAGCGGATTCCTGGACAACGCGCTGTGCCTCGAGAGCATCCTGGGCTTCCTGAGCCTCGCGGGCCGCTTCCACGGCCTCAGCCGCCTGAGAGCTCAGACTGTCGTATTCCGCCTGATAGGCCGCAGCGGTCGATTCGGCTTCGGCCTTCGCCGCAGCCGCCTCTTCGGACTTCGCCGCAGCAGTCGTCGCCTCGCGATCATAAGTCTGACGCTGCTCTTCGGCTTCCGCCTGAAGGTCCTGCGACTCCTGGATAAGCTCCGAGTCGGACTCGTTCAAACGGGTCAGCAGATCCCAGTTGTTCGCGAGCTCCTCGAAAGAGCTCGATCCCAGAAGCAGCTCGATCACGCTGTTGGACGCACCATTGCGGTACATGGAACGCGCGCGCTCGGACAGATCGCCCTGAACCTCGGTGATCTGGCTCTGGAGCTCTTCAATCCTCTTCGCGGCCGCGTCACGCTTCTCTTCCGCATTCTGCTGCGCCTGAAGCGCCTCAGCGTATTCGGCGGATGTGCGGTCGAGCGTTTCCGACATGGAATTAAGCTTGTTGAGAACTTCCTGCGCCTGTGCCTGCAATGCGTCGGCATCGCCAGCGGCGTCAGCGCGCTCCTGCGCTTCCTGCGCCTGCGCTTCAAGGTTTTCCGTTTCCTGCTGCTCCGTTTGTGCCTGCTCACGCAACTCGGACGCGCTCGGATCAGCGGCTGCCAATCCGGGAAGCATCATGGACGCCGCAAGCATCGCGGCAACCGCGCTGATGCCGAAACGGCGAAAACCATTCGTAAGCGTATTCGTCTGCATATATCATCCTCCCATGTATGATGGCTCGCATCTAACCCTAATGGAGGATTCCCGGCCGACCCCCTCGCCTGAGCCCGATTCATGTTTTTGCGCGGAAAATCACCCTGCGGTAGTACGCCGGATAGCCGATTCGGCGTAGAGGATACGGCGTAAGGGGAATGCCAGCGGCGAGCACGGCGGAATCGCGCGGGGCGAAGCGCAGCGCGCATGGGCCATTGCGCGAGCACGTCGCATGGGCGCGCATCGCGCTGCGGCAGGACGAAACGCGTCTCCCGCAGGCGCATAAAAAGAAGCACCGCCACGCTCGTGACGATGCTTCTTGGAAGGGACCTTCTTATTTGAATCCCATCAGCGAGCCCTTAGCAGGTCTCGAAACCCTTGGGGTCGCGGCGCTCTCCCGCCTGCCTCACGTTCACATGGGTTTCCAGCGTCACACGCGCGTTCTTCGGAACGCTCGAGGTGACAAAGGCCGAACCGGCAATGACGCTGCCCTCGCCGACAACCGTCTCGCCGCCCAAAACGCTCGCGTTCGAGTAGATGGTCACGTTGTCCTCGATGGTGGGATGGCGCTTCACGCCGCGCAGGCCCTGACCAGCACGAGTCGAAAGGGCGCCCAGCGTCACGCCCTGGTACACCTTCACATGGGCGCCGATGATGGTCGTCTCGCCTATGACCACGCCTGTCGCATGGTCGATAAAGAAGTATTCGCCAATCTGCGCTCCCGCATTGATATCCACGCCGGAATGGTCGTGGGCGTATTCGCTCATGATGCGGGGAATCAGCGGCACGTCCCGCACGTAGAGCTCATGGGCGATGCGATAGACGAAGACCGCGAAGAAGCCCGGATAGCTGAAGATAATCTCTTCCTTGCTCTGGGCCGCCGGATCGCCGTCGAACGCCGCCTGCACGTCTTTCAAAAGCATCTGCTGAATCCACGGCAGACGCTTCAGGAAGCTCGTCACGATCTCGTCGACGCGGGCCTCAAGGTCGCGCGTCTCCATGATGGGGTCACGGAACAGCAGCGCCTCGCGCACCTGCACGCGCATGCTCTCCTCGATGCGGCCAAGCGTCTCGCCAATGAAATATTCCGGACGGGCGTTCGTCGCGCCTTCGTCGCCAAAGTAACGCGGGAAAAGCACCCGTCGCAAATCCTTGATTATGCCAATGATGGCGCCCCGACTGGGAAAGTGGCGATCTATGCAGTTGTAGCAAATCTCGCGCGCCTGATAATTCTGGGCGATGCCAGCCACGACCTCGTCGAATTCTTCGGTCCTCATCCTGTCTCCCCATCTTTCGTTTTAATTCCGAGCGGAATCCCGGTATTTCCTCACATGGTAGCAGAATCAGCCCGCGAATATTCCCAAGGCGCATTCCTTTTGCTCGGCCACTATAGGTGGAAAATGAATATGCCCTGTTCAGCGGCAAAAGAAAAGGAAGAGGCTCTTTACGAAGCCCCTTCCCTTCAAAATCGTTGTGCAGAGACGCCTATAGCGCGGCGGTCTCTTTAACGACGCTCGGCGATCTCGGCGAGAATGTCGGCGATGAACTCGTCGAGCTCACGCGGCACCGTCTCGTTCGAACGGTCGCGCACGCTGATGTTGCCCGCTTCCTTCTCCTTCTCGCCCAGGATGAGCATGTAGGGCACACGGTCGACGCCACGCGCCTCGCGGATCTTGTAGCCGATCTTCTCATCGCGATCGTCAACCCGCGCGCGAATGCCCGCCGCCTTCAGCTTCTCGCCCACCGCGTCAGCGTAATCACGCGTCTTCTCGGAAACGGGAAGGACCTTCACCTGCAGCGGCGCCAGCCACGTCGGGAACTTGCCGGCGTACTGCTCGACAAGCATGCCGATGAAGCGCTCGAAGCTGCCGAAGCCTGCGCGGTGAATCATGATGGGACGATGCTTCGTGCCGTCGGCGCCCATGTATTCGAGCTCGAAGTTCTGCGGAAGCTGGAAGTCGAGCTGAATGGTACCGCACTGCCAGGTACGGCCGATGCAGTCCTTCAGATGGAAGTCGATCTTGGGGCCATAGAACGCGCCGTCGCCCTCGTTCACGATGTACTCAAGACCCATCGCGTCGAGCGCCTCGCGCAGACCGTTCTCCGCGCGCTCCCAATCCGCGTCGGAACCCATCGAGTCGTCCGGACGCGTGGAAAGCTCGACCTTGTATTCGAAGCCGAACTGCTTGTAGTAGTCGTCGAAGAGATGCGTGGTCTCGAGCACGGTATCGGTAATCTGCTCGGGCATCACGAAGATATGAGCATCGTCCTGCGTGAATGCGCGCACGCGGAAGAGGCCGTGGAGGGCGCCCTTCAGCTCATGACGATGGTCGTGACCCGCTTCGGCAAGCTTCAGCGGAAGCTCACGGTAGCTGCGCGGCTTGCTCTTGTACACAAGGCAGGCGCCGGGGCAGTTCATCGGCTTGATCGCGTAATCTTCCTCGTCCACCTTCGTGGTGTACATGTTCTCCTTGTAGTGATCCCAGTGACCCGAGGTCTCCCACAGGGTACGCGACAGGATTTGCGGGGTCTCGATCTCCTCGTAGCTGTACTCAGCCATCTTCTCGTGCCAATAGGTGATCAGGGCGTTCTTCAGGCGCGTGCCATTCGGAAGCCAGAACGGGAAGCCCGGACCCTCTTCCGCGAACATGAAGAGCTCCATCTCCTGGCCGATCTTGCGATGGTCGCGCTTCGCGGCCTCGGCCTGCAGGCGCTCATGCTCCACGAGCTCCTCTTTCGTCTTGAAAGCGGTGCCGTTGATGCGCGTAAGCATCTTGTTGTCCTTGTCGCCCTTCCAGTAGGCGCCGGAAACGCCGGTGAGCTTGAAGGCCTTCAGCGCCTTCGTGTACATCACATGCGGACCAACGCACATGTCGATGTACTCGCCCTGCTGGTAGAAGGTGATGCGGGCATCGGCCGGCAGGTCGTCGATATGCTCCGACTTGTAGGTCTCGCCGCGCTCTTCCATGAGCTTCTTCGCCTCGTCGCGCGGAAGCTCGAAGGTCGTGATCTTCAGGTTCTCCTTCACGATCTTTTTCATCTCGTCCTCGATGGCGGGGAAATCCTCTTCGGACACCTTCGCCTCACCCAGGTCGATGTCGTAATAGAAGCCGTTTTCAGTGGCAGGACCATATCCGAACTTCGCCTGCGGATACAGCCGCTTCACGGCCTGTGCAAGCGTGTGCGCGCACGTATGTCGAATAATGTGCTGCTCCTCCTCGGGAGCGCATTCCGCCACATGGCCGTCGTTGTAAAGGACCTTCATGTCCAACCTCTTTCATGTTCGCAACCTAAGGCGTAAGGATACCCCAATAAATGGCGATATGCAGCAATAGACAAAAAGCACCCACGAGCAGCGGCGCGCGACAGAACATGAGCGCTCACAAGCGGCGGTTCGCAATCGCATGTGAGCATCACAGGAGAAGCGTTCTGTCAGGCACGATCGCCAGCGGCGCGTGACAGAACATGAGCACTCACAAGCAGGCTCTTCCCTGCCCTGCTGACCATGCGAAAAGACCCACGCGCATCCCGCTCCGCGCACGTCCTTTCGCGCATGAACAGGCACGCACGCCGGGTTCAAGCGTGATCGAACCGTAGAAAGCCCTTAATGCATGTTCTGAAGAACGCCCTAATGCACGTCCTCGCCGGATACAAGCGCCGCCGTATCGCGCGCGATGCGCGTCTCCTCATCTGCGGTGACCACGATGATCTTGATAGGGCTGTCGTCGATGGAGACGATGCGGTCCTCGCCAATCGCGCCGGTGAAGTCGTTTCTCTCCTTGTCGAGAATCATGCCCATATGCGCGAGACCAGCGAAAATGCGCTCACGTAGCTCCGCCGAGTTCTCGCCGACGCCCGCAGTCAGCACCACCGCGTCGGTGTGCGTCATAACGGCGAAGTAGGAGCCGATGGCCTTCTGCACCGCATACACGTACATGTCGATGGCAAGCTGGGCGCGCTCGTTGCCCTCATGGGCGGCGGTGGTGACGTCGCGCATGTCGGAGGAAATGCCCGAGATGCCAAGGACGCCCGATTCCTTATTCAGAATGGCATCCATCTCGTTGTAGCTCAGGTCTTCGCGTCTCATGAGGTAGGTCACAATGGCGGGGTCGATGGAGCCGGAACGCGTGCCCATCATCAGGCCTTCAAGCGGCGTGAAACCCATCGTCGTGTCAATCGATTTGCCGTCGCTCACCGCGCAGATTGATCCGCCCGAACCCAAATGGCAGGTGATGATGCCCATATGCTCGATCTTGCGGCCAAGCATGTCGGCGGCACGCTGCGAGGCATAGCGGTGGCTGGTGCCATGGGCGCCGTAACGGCGGATCCGATACTCATCGTAATACTTCAAGGGAAGCGGATACATGTATGCCCGTGGCGGCATGGTCTGGTGGAATGCGGTGTCGAAAACCGCCGCCTGAGGCGTGTTCGGCAAGAGCTTGCGCAGCATTATGATGCAGGCGTCAGCCGGCGGATTATGCAGGGGCGCGAGCTCCTCGCATTTCTGGATCAGGGGGAAATTCTCGTCGTCGATGAGAACCGAGTGTTTGAAATACTCGCCGCCGGAAACGATGCGGTTGCCCACCGCGTCGATATCGGAAAGCGCGTGAATGGGACTCTCCGGATCGCTGCACAAGATTCCGAGCAGCTTTTCGAGGCATTCCGCGATAGGAAGGCCCGCCGTGTCGAAATGCTTCTTCTCCTTCGCGGGCGGATACTTGACGGACAGCGACGAATCGGGGTTTCCGATCTTTTCAGCCAAGGCCTTCATCAGGCATTTCTTGCCATCAGTTTCGATAAGCTGGCACTTCAGCGTTGAGCTTCCCGCGTTCACGACGAAAACAAGCATAGACGACTCCCCTGTTGCATGACATTGCGCGATGGCACGGGCCTTCAGCTGCTTTCACCATAATGGGAGCAGCCGCGCCTTCGCGCTTTCCCGTGTCTGAATTAGAACGCAAAGACGTCGCGCGCGCAACTCTTACCCGCCACGGCGTTTCGGCATTCGCGGCCGCACAACCGGCCCGCCGCATGGAGTCCGCACCCGCGTGCCCGGCTCACCGCGCGCAACTCTCGCCCACCCGGCATGTCGCATGCAGCTCCCACGCACCGGAGGAATTCTGCGTCTGCATCCGCAACTCTTACCCGCCAAGGCGATTCGTCGTCTGCTGCCGCGCCACAAAGCCCAGACACGAAAAAGCGCCCGGAGCCGAAACCAAGTTCGGCCTCCGGGCGCCACGCGCTCTCAGTAGCTACTGCGAGTCACGCCTACTTGTCTTGCACGTGAGCGCTTTCCTGAGCGAGCGTCGCCTGCGCCGCCGCAAGGCGCGCAAGAGGCACGCGATAAGGCGAGCAGGACACGTAGTTCAGGCCCACCCGGTCGAACTTCATGATGGAGTCGGGGTCGCCACCATGCTCGCCGCACACGCCGACGGTCAGCTCGGGCTTCGTCGCGCGGCCTTCCTTCACGGCGATATCAATGAGCTTCACCACGCCGTCATCAACGGTAGCGAAGGGGTTCACCTTCATGATCTTCAGGCTCTCGTAATCCTTGAAGAACTTGCCCTCGACGTCGTCGCGGCTGAAGCCGAAGGTCGTCTGCGTGAGGTCGTTCGTGCCGAAGCTGAAGAAGTCGGCATCCTCGGCGATTTCACCCGCCATGACCGCCGCACGCGGCAGCTCGATCATCGTACCGATCTGAATGAAGGACAGATCGACACCATCGCGCTCTTCGACTTCCTTGATGGCCGCCTCAGCCTCGCCACGCACGTAGTTGAGCTCGGTCTCCATGGAGACGAGCGGAATCATGACCTCGGGCTCAGGCTTGAAGCCCTCCTTCACGAGGCGCGCCGTGGCGGTCGCGATTGCGCGCACCTGCATCGCGGACAGGCCGGGCATCACAATGCCCAGACGGCAGCCGCGCAGGCCGAGCATCGGGTTCATTTCAGCCATCGCATCAGCGGCGGCGAGAAGCTTCTTCTGCTCGGACATGTCCTTGCCAAGCGCTTCGCCCGCGGCAACTTCCACAGCCAGATCGCGCGGCGCGGGAAGGAACTCATGCAGCGGCGGGTCGAGCAGGCGGATGATGACCGGCAGGCCGTCCATCGCCTTGAGCATCTCGTAGTAATCGCCCTGCTGAGCCTCGTACAGCTTGTCGAGAGCGGCGTTGTATTCCGCGCTGCCCTTCTCGGACAGGATCATGTCGGCGACGATCTGCTTGCGGTCGCCCAGGAACATGTGCTCGGTACGGCACAGGCCAATGCCCTCGGCGCCCATGTCGCGCGAAAGCTGCGCGTCCGCCGGGTTGTCGGCGTTCGCACGCACGCCCATGCGGCGGTACTTGTCGGCCCACTCAAGCAGCGTTCCCAGATCGCCCGTCATCTCGGGCTCGACCAGCTCAACGGCACCGAGCATAACCTCGCCCGTCATACCGTCGATCGAGATGATATCGCCTTCCTTGATGACGATGTCGGTTCCGGCAACCGCCGCCTGCTTCGCTGCCGCGTCGATCTTGAGCGTGTCGACGCCGCACACGCAAGGAGCGCCCATGCCGCGCGCGATAACCGCGGCGTGAGAGGTCTTGCCACCATGGCTCGTGAGAATGCCCTCTGCGGCAATCATGCCGGAAAGGTCGTCGGGGGTCGTCTCCCAGCGCACGAGCACGGTCTTCACGCCCGCTTCCGCCTGCGCCACCGCGTCCGCCGAGCTGAAGACAGCCTGGCCCACAGCAGCACCCGGGCTCGCGTTCAATCCGGTCGCGATAACGTTCTTCTTGGCGTTCTTGGCGATCTGCGGATGCAGGAGCTGATCAAGCTGCTCAGGCTGGACGCGCTGAACGGCGGTCTTCTCGTCGATCATGCCCTCTTTCACCATCTCGATGGCGATGCGCAGCGCGGCGGTCGCGGTACGCTTGCCCACGCGCGTCTGGAGCATGTAGAGTTTGCCCTGCTCAATCGTGAACTCGATGTCCATCATGTCGCGATAATGATCTTCGAGAATGCCGAAGATCTCCTCGAGTTCGCGACCCGCCTCTTCAAGGCCGGGCTGAATCTTAAGGTCAGAAATGGGGCTCGTGTTGCGGATGCCGGCAACCACGTCTTCGCCCTGGGCGTTCACCAGGAAGTCGCCGTAGAATTCCTTCTTGCCAGTCGCCGCGTCGCGCGTGAAAGCCACGCCGGTCGCGGAGGTGTTTCCCTTGTTGCCAAACACCATCACCTGCACGTTGACGGCGGTGCCCAGATCATCGTCGATCTTGTTCTGCTTGCGGTACAGCACGGCACGCGGGTTGTTCCACGAACCGAAAACGGCTTCGATCGCCTTCTGGAGCTGCACGCTCGTGTCCTGCGGGAACGTGACCTTCCCGTCGATCACGAGGTCGGGATGCTCATCGGCGCTCACGTTCTGGGAGAAGATCTCCTTGAATTCCGCCACGAGCTCTTCGAGGTCCTCAGCGGTCAGGTCGGTATCGCTTGCGACGCCGCGACGCTCCTTCATCGCCTTGATGGCATCCTCGTACAGGTCGCCATCGGTTCCCATGACCACATTCGAGAACATCTGGATGAAGCGACGGTAGGAGTCCCACGCGAAGCGCGGATTGTCCGTCTGCTTGATGAGACCCTTCACGGACTCGTCGTTCAAACCAAGATTCAAAACGGTGTCCATCATGCCCGGCATGGACATCGGCGCGCCAGAGCGCACGGAGACAAGCAGCGGGTCTTCGGTGTCGCCGAGCTTCTTGCCCACGCGACGCTCGAGATCGAGCTTGTACTCGTGAATCTCGTCGAGAACTCCCTCAGGCCAGGTGTTTCCGCCATTGGCGTACTCCATGCAGGTCTGACAGGAAATGCTGAATCCCGGAGGCACCGGCAGGCCAAGGTTTGCCATCTCCGCGAGATTCGCACCCTTGCCGCCGACGACATATTTCATGTCGACGTTCGCCTCGGTCGCATTGTTCCCGTTCTCGTCTTTGCCGAACTTGAATATTCGTTTCACAGAATCCACCTTACCGTCCCTTCCTCGTCAGATGCATTACATGCTCGACAGAACAACCAGTCGTCGCAAACAAATTCACTCTAGCACAACAAATCCGTTACCAATCTCTTACTTTACATATACAAAGATGTGTCGAAGAGGCTATGAAAGCCATCTTTTCGCGCCCACCGCAGCAAGCGAAAATTGGCCGTAAATGCAAAGCTCCACGTCAGAAGCACCGGCGAGTTCAGCGAGCCCGCCGAGAGCGCTTTCGCGATCCAAAACGCAAGAAACCCCCTTGCCAGAAATAACGGCAAGGGGGTCGCTCATATGGGGATCGCTCTCGTAAAACGCGGTATGACAGGCTACTTGCGCGCCATCTTTCCGAAGTCGGCCACATGCGAGAACAGCTCGACGAAAGCGTTCAGAAGCCTGAGGTTGTTCGCACGCTCCTCCTCGTCGTCGGCCATCACCTTCACCTCGTCGAAGAAGGCGTCGATCGGGGCGCGCAGAGCCGCAAGGGCCTTCAGCGCGCTCGCGTAATCGGTCGCCTCAAGCGCGGCGTTCACATCCGTCCGCGCGGACTGAACCGCCTGGTAAAGCGCAAGCGACGCGCCTGCAAGGGCGTTCTCGTCAAGCTCGGTGCCAACCTCCGGGTCACGCAGATTGTTCGCGCGCGCATAGGCGGTCGCAAGGTCGTCCATCTCCTCGGGGGATTCCTCGCGAATCGCGGTCAGCGCATGGGTGCGCTGGTCGATGACCGCCGGCTCGACAACGCCCGCGGCAAGCACGGCCTCGATGACGTCCGGCGCGATGCCCTCCTCCTTGCAGATGACACGGGTACGCGTCACAAAGAAGTCGATCACTTCCGCACGGGTCTTTTCACGGTCGAATTCGATGCCCTCGAAGGTGGCAAGCGAAGCGTCAATCGCCTTCTCCAGCGAAACGGGAAGACCCGCCATCAGCATGTTGACGATGCCGATCGCCTGACGGCGCAGCGCGAAGGGGTCCTTCGAACCCGTCGGTGCCTGATCGGCCGCGAAGAGGCCGCAGATGGTGTCGAGCTTGTCGGCGAAGGCCGTGAGCTGACCCACCACGCCAACAGGAAGTGCATCGCCCGCGAAACGCGGCTGGTAATGCTCGCCAATCGCGCGGGCGACCTGCTCGGTTTCGCCCGAGGCCGTTGCGTAATAGGAGCCCATGACGCCCTGAACCGACGTGAACTCGATAACGGCATTCGTCACGAGGTCGGCCTTGCACAGAAGCGCGGCGCGGCGCAGGTCGTTGGCATCGGTCTCGTTGAGGCCGGCATCAGCGGCAAGCGCATCAGCGAGAACGACAAGACGCTTCGCCTTGTCACGCACCGTACCCAGCTTCTCCTGGAACACCACCTGGTCGAGCTTTTCGACATACGACTCGAGCGGACGCTTGAGGTCCTCCTCGTAGAAGAACTTCGCATCATCAAGGCGCGCACGCACGACGCGCTCGTTGCCGGCGATGATGTTGCCGGCATAGGCCGGGTCGCCATTCGAGACGATGATGAAGTTGTTCGTCAGCTTGCCCGCCTCGTCGTAAAGCGGGAAATAGCGCTGATGCATGAGCATCGCGTCGACGATGATCTCTTCGGGAACCTGCAGGAATTCCTCGTCGAAACGAGCGCACAGCGCCTGCGGGTATTCCGAAAGATTGATTACCTCGGTGAGCGTCTTTTCAGGAAGCTCGGCACGGCAGCCCGTCTCCTTCTCGATCGCCTCAACGCCCGCGCGAATGGCCGCCTCACGTTCCGCCATATTCGGAATAACGCGATTCTCGCGCAGCACGTCAAGCAGCGCATCCGCCGTGGCGACCTCATGCATGCCACGGGAAAGCACCCGATGGCCCGCGGTCAGGCGGTCCGCATCAAGCTGCGACCAATGAACGGGAACAACCTCGTCATCGAGCAGGGCGAGCAGATAGCGCACCGGACGCGAGAAGGTCTCGTCGTAGTTTCCCCAATGCATGGAGCGGGGCCATTTCAGGTCGGGAATGAGGCCTGCGAGAATCTCGGGGAGCAGGCCCTTCACCTTTGCCGCGGGAATCTCGCGGCGCGCGAAGATGTACTCGTCGCCATCGACCACGCGGCGCTCGAGCGCTTCCACGGGAATGCCCTTGCCACGCGCGAAGCCGACAGCGGCCTTCGTCGGATTGCCGTCGGCATCAAACGCGATGGAGGCACGCGGGCCCTTGAACTCCTCGTTCACCGCCGGCGTCTCGTCCGCGATGTCGCGCACGATCACGATAAGGCGGCGCGGAGTCGTGTGAATCTCGACGGACTCGAAGGGAATGCGGGCAGCTTCGAGGCGCGCAGGCACCATCTGGGCAAGCTGCTTTTCAGCACCGACCAGGTCGAATGCGGGAATCTCCTCGGTTCCAATCTCAAATGCCAGAACATGCCTATTCATTCGAGGCCTCCTCATCATCACCCGCGTCTATGCCCACGACATGCTCAAGGTAGCTTGCGCAGGTGTCCTTTGCCATCGCGCGCACTCGCAACATGTACGCCATGCGCTCCGTTGCGGAAATGACGCCGCGCGCGTCAAGCAGATTGAAGGTATGGCAGCACTTCAGCACGTAGTCGTAGGCCGCCAACGGCTCGGCCGCCTCGAGGGCGCGATGCGCCTCCTTCTCGTAATCGCTGAAATGCTGGAACAGCATGTCGGTGTCGGCCGTTTCGAAGTTGTACTTCGACTGCTCGCGCTCGTTCTCCAGGTAGACATCGCCATAGGTGAACACGGTGCCATCCGCGCCGCGCGCCCACACGATATCGCGGAAGTCGTCGACGCCCTGGATGTACATCGTCAGACGCTCGAGGCCATAGGCGAGCTCGGAAGCGACCGGCTTGCATTCGAAGCCGCCCACCTGCTGGAAGTAGGTGAACTGCGTCACCTCCATGCCATCAAGCCAGACTTCCCAGCCGAGACCCCAGGCGCCAAGCGAGGGGCTTTCCCAGTCGTCCTCGACGAAACGCACGTCATGCTTGTCGGTGTCGATGCCGATAGCGCGCAGGGAGCCCAGATAGAGCTCCTGGATGTTGTCGGGCGACGGCTTGATCAGCACCTGGAACTGATAGTAGTGCTGAAGCCTGTTGGGGTTTTCGCCATAGCGGCCATCCGCGGGACGACGGCAGCCCTGCACATAGGCGGTGCGCCACACGTCGGGACCGAGCGAACGGAGAAGCGTCGCCCAGTGGTTTGTCGCGGCACCCACCTGCCCGTCATAAGGCTGCAGAATGACGCACCCCTGTTGCGCCCAATAGTGCTGCAATGCCAGGATGATGTCCTGGAAGGTCATCGCCTGAGCGTTTTCGTTGGTATCCAATGCTCCTCCTCTGCTTCTGGCCAAAAGATGTCGCGCGTGAATCGCAGGGCGAATCCGGCGCGGCGCCTCATCTCTTTCGGCCGTAACCGTAGGTCATTCTATTCAAGCACACCGATGCGGTCGAGCGGCCAATAAATAAAGTTCGCGTGACCGGATATGGATGACGCCGGTATGGCGCCAAAATAGCGCGAATCGGCGGAGTTTGTCCGGTTGTCGCCCATCACCCACACGTAGCCCTCGGGCACCGTGTAGGGGTATTCGATTTCGACGCCCGGCGCGGTGTTGAGCGGCTCCGAAGGCTTGCCATCGGTATAGGGCTCATCGAGCGCCTCACCGTCGACATACACGACGCCGTCAATCAGGTCGACCGTCTGCCCGCCGGTCGCGATCACGCGCTTGATAAGCGTGCGATCGGACTCGATAGGATCGTTGAAGGTGACAATGTCTCCCTGTTCAGGATCGCGCGAATAGTAGCTGATCTTCTCCGAGAAGACCCTGTCCCCCACCTCGATCGTGTCCTCCATCGATCCGGAGGGGATTTCGAACGTGCCCACCACGAAGGTGCGTATGCCGAAATAGCAGGCGACCACCAGAACGATCATCACGACCAGTTCGATGATCTGCTTGATCAGGCTCGGGTTTTCCGAATTGTCCGCATGCGCTGGCATCCTATGCTTCCTTTCGCGAGATTTTCGCGTCCTCATGCGCCTTGAGCGTGTCGAGATAGCGCCGGTCCGCATCATCAAGCTCCGCCGCATCAAGCAAATCGGGGCGCAGGCGGAAGGTGCGCTCGAGGCTCTGTTCACGCCGCCAGCGGTCAACCGCGCCATGGTCGCCCGAAAGCAGCACCGGCGGCACCTCCATGCCCCGGATGCTTGCCGGCCGCGTGTACTGCGGGTATTCAAGAAGGCCTTGCGCGAAACTCTCGTCGGTCGCACCCTCTTGCGCGCCAAGCACGCCCGGCAGCTTGCGAACCACCGCATCGATCATGACCATCGCCGCGAGCTCGCCGCTCGTCAGCACGTAATCACCAATCGAATAGACGCCGTCGGCAACGGAATAGACGCGTTCGTCGATGCCCTCGTAATGGCCGCATACGAACAGCAGGCGCTCGCATTGCGAAAGCTCCTTCGCGCAGCCGTCATCGAAACGCTGACCCTGCGGCGCAAGGAAGACGATCTTCGGTCGCGGCCCTTCGGCGCACAGCTCGTCGAGCGCCTCGAATATCGGCTCGCACTTCATGATGAGGCCATGCCCGCCGCCATACGGCTCGTCGTCGGTCGTGCGATGGCGGTCATGCGTCCAATCGCGCAAATCCCAGGCGTGGAAATCGAGAATGCCCTTCTCTTGGGCGATGCGCATCATCGAGGACCCCATCACCGAGTCGAACATCGTCGGGAAGGTCGAAAGAGTGTCGATGCGCATCCTATTCCTCCACCAGGCCATCAGGCACACGCGTGCTGATGACGCATTCCTCGTCATCAATCGCCTCGACGAAGGCATCCACGAAGGGAATGAGCACCTCGCCATGCGCGCCTTCCACAACCAGAGTCGCTTGGAAAGCGTTCACGTTCATTCCGACAACCACGCCGAGCGCGCCCAGACGCGCGTCCTCGACCCGAAAGCCGGTCAGATCGGGCTCGGCATCCTCCCATTCGTCCGCGTCGATATCGTCGCGCGAAATCAGCAGGTAGCGGCCCACATATTCAAGAAGCGCGTTGTAGTCGCTCACGCCCTCGAAGGCGAGCGTGTACTCGGCTTCCGTTTCCTTCACCTCGCGCACGACCACCTGGCGCGGCACATCCAGCGACGGCGGCACGATATGTGCCGTCATGCCGTCGTGGATAACAAAGGGAAGGCCGTCGCACGGTCGCACGACGAGCCTTCCCTGCCTTTTACGCGCTTTCAGAATCTGCGCGGCCTTTAAAAACTCCCCCATCCTAATCGGGAAGTTCCACGTCCACCTGGCCAGCGCCCGCGCGGCTGCCTGCCGCGCGTGCAATGGTACGGATGGACTTGATTACGCGCCCCTGACGTCCGATGACCTTGCCTGTATCCTCTTCGTGCACGGAAACCTCGCAATAGATGTTTCCCTGCTCGTCGACGGACTGGCTGACATTCAGCTCGTCCTTGTGCTCTACAAGCGGTTCAACGATGGTGCGAACCAGACCGGCGATATCTGCCGTCTGCTGGCTCATGCTTACGCCTCCTTGCGGGCGTCTTCGATGAGGCGGGCGACCGTATCAGTGGGCTGAGCGCCATTGGCGAGCCACTTGTCGACCTTTTCGAAGTCGAGCTTCACGGTTGCCGGGCTGGTCAGCGGGTTGTAAATGCCAACCTGCTCGATAGCGCGACCGTCACGCGCCTTGCGGGAATCCGCAACGACAACACGATAGTACGGACGCTTCTTAGCACCATAACGAGCGAGACGAATCTTAACTGCCATTCTTAGGTTCTCCTTTGTTTCCTCGGAGCTGTCTGTGTGTGATAGTCGCTTAGACAGCAATCTTGGATAATACGCAATTAGTGGCTATTCATCAATACCAGACATCATATCGTTCAACTTTTTCATATCTGACATGCTCAAACCGCCCATGGGTCCGCCCAAGCCGGGAACACTCATGATACGACGCTTCTGTCCACGACGCTTGCCGCTCTTGCGTTTGCCGCCCTTTGCCGCACGCACGGCATCCATCTGGCCGACCGCGCGCTTGAGCATTTTACGCGTCTCGTTGTACTTCTTGATCATGGCATTGAGCTCGGTCACCGTCGTGCCGGCACCAGCCGCGATGCGGGCGCGACGCGAGGCGTTCAGAATCTCGGGGTGGCTGCGCTCCTCCTTCGTCATCGACGAGATAAGCACCTCCATCCTGTCGAGCGCGTCGGTATTCACCTTGCCCTTGGCGAGCGCCTCGTCGCCACCGGGAAGCGCGGCGACGAACTTCGAGATGCCGCCCATCTTGTGCATGCGGCGATTAATCTCGATGAAGTCGTTCAGGTTGAGATTGCCGCGGGCGATGCGGTTGGATTCCGCCTCGTCGGCATCCTCCATCTCCTGGGCCTTGACGGCGTTCTCGATGAAGGTCGCCATGTCACCGAGGCCAAGAATGCGCTTCGCCATGCGGTCGGGATAGAACTGCTCAAGGGAATCCGGCTTCTCGCCGTTCGAAGTCCAAACGATGGGCTTGCCGGTCATCTGCTTGATGGAGAGCGCGCCACCACCACGGGCATCGCCGTCCATCTTCGACATGATGACGCCGTCGAAATCGACGCGTTCGGCGAAAGCCTGCGCCACGTTCACGACGTCCTGGCCGGTCATGGCGTCGACCACGAGGTAGATTGCCTCAGGCTGCAGCGCATCGCGAATGGCCGCCGCCTCGTTCATCATATCCTCGTCGACATGCAAACGGCCCGCCGTGTCGATGATGGCCACGTCGCGCATGTTGTCGATGGCGTCCTGAATGCCCTCGCGCGCGATCTGCACCGGGTCTTTGGAATCGCTCGAATAGACGCGCACGCCCATTTCGGAACCGAGTGTCTTCAACTGGTCGATAGCGGCCGGGCGGTAGACGTCGCAGGCCACCAGCAAAGGCTGATGGTTCTGTTCGCGCAAGCGGTAGGCGAGCTTCGCCGCCGCGGTGGTCTTACCAGAACCCTGAAGGCCCACGAGCATGATGACGTTGGGGATGCGGCTGCTGAACTGGAAGCGTGCCGTATCGCCACCAAGCAGAGCGGTGAGCTCGTCCATGACGACGCGGGTGACATTCTGCGCGGGCGTGAGGCTTTCCAGGACATCGGCGGAAAGGCAGCGCTCCTTCGTCTTCGCGATGAAGTCCTTCACCACGGCGAAGTTCACGTCGGCCTCGAGCAGCGCCATGCGAATCTCGCGCATGGCGGCATTGATGTCGTCCTCTGTCAGCTTGCCCTTGCCGCGAAGGCCCCCGAAAATATCACGCAAACGCGTTGAGAGATTCTCCAGCATAAAGATAGGCTCCTTACCTCAAAAGCAGACGGAGCCTATTCTATCCGGCTCCCCGCATAGCGTGAACACAAAGCGGCAAAAAGCCACGACTTAGGTGTGGCGCCGGCAGCGACGCATACGACTTAGGTGCGGTGCCAGCAGCGACGCGCACGACCCGTGCGCGGCCCTGGCTGCGGAGCATACGACTCGGGCGCGGTCCCGGCGACACGCGCATTCTCAGACACGGCCAAGGCGACGGCACGCGCTCTCAGGCGCAACATCATGCGCCACAAACGACCGCAGCGTCACACGTCGTAGACAACCGCCGCCCGGCGCGCTGCCCAGCGTGCGCTACTCGTCTTCGCCCTTCTGAAGCTCATCAGGCGTGCCGATAAGTCCGAGCACGAACTCCTGTGCATCGAAAGGCTTCAGGTCCTCAATCGACTCGCCCACGCCAATGCGGTAGATGGGGAGGTTAAGGTCATGGGCGATCGCGACCGCGATGCCACCCTTCGCCGTGCCGTCGAGCTTCGTCACGATAAGGCCGTCAAGCGAAAGCGCCTTATTGAATTCGCGCGCCTGCGACAGGCCGTTTTGCCCGGTCGTCGCATCGATGACGAGAACAACCGTCACAGGCATCTCGCTGCGCTTGCGCACCACGCGCACCACTTTCGCGAGCTCACGCATCAGGTCGTCGGAAGTATGCAGACGGCCAGCCGTGTCGATAAGCACCTCTTGGGCGCCCGTCGCCTCCGCACGCTCGATCGTGTCGTAGCAGACGCTCGCGGGATCGGCGCCGCGCTCGCGTTCGACAATCTCAACGCCAGCACGCTCGGCCCACACCTCGAGCTGCTCGATCGCAGCAGCACGGAAAGTGTCGGCGGAGCCCATGATGACCTTGCGGCCATCCTGCACGCCTTCCCAAGCAAGCTTGCCCACGGTCGTCGTCTTTCCCGCGCCATTCACGCCCACGAAAAGCACGAGCGAAGGCGTGTCCTCGAACGGGTCGCGCTCGACCTGCGGGAACACACGCGCGATCTGGTCGGCAAGCAGATCGTAGACGGCATAGGCATCGGGAAGCGCCTGACGGGCAGACGTCTCTTTCAAGCCCGAAACGATCTCGAGAGAAGCCGAAACGCCCATGTCGGACATGATAAGGACCTCTTCAAGGCCATCCCAGAAATCGTCATCGACGCTCGGACCGCGCTTCAGCAGGACATTCATCTTCTCGCGGAAGGTCGCCCGCGAGCCGTGCATGCCCGCCTGGATGCGCGCATCACGCTTTTGCGCGCGCTTTTCCTCGCGCGCCCGTTCCTTCTCGGCGCGCTTCTCCTCGCGCTTCTGCTTGCGTTCTTCCCAGAAAGCCATCTAGGCCACCCCTCCCCCGTCTGTCGTCTTTTCGACTTTGCGGTCAAGCTTCTGGCTGATGACTTTCGTCACACCGTCCGCTTGCATGGAAATCCCGTACAGGACGTCAGACATTTCCATCGTCCGACGCTGATGCGTGATCATTATAAGCTGCGTCTTATCGCGCAACACGTCAAGATAGGCGCACAGGCGCCGCAGGTTGGTGTCGTCGAGCGCCGCCTCCACCTCGTCGAGGATGTAGAAGGGCGTCGGCCTCGTCGCGTATACCGCGAAAAGCAGCGCTAGAGCCGTAAGCGATTTCTCGCCGCCGCTCATGAGCGACATCTTCGTGATGCGCTTTCCCGCGGGTTGCGCGTTCACCTCGACGCCCGCTTCCTCGCCTTCGCGTTCAACGAGCTCAAGGGTCGCATGACCGCCCGGGAAAAGCTCGGAGAAGATGCGCTGGAAATTCGCATCGACCGCGCGGAAGGTCTCTGTGAAGCTCTCCTGCAGGCGCTTCTCGAGCGCGTTCTCCACCTTCGAGAGCGCGCGGCGGGCCGCCTCGATATCGTCGACCTGGCCTTTCAGGTAGTCGTAGCGCTGCTTGAGCTCATCGTATTCCCGCGCGGCGTCCGGATTCACCGGCCCGAGGTTCGTCAGGCGACGACGCAGCGAGGCCGCATGCTCTTCCGATTCCTCGCGGGAAGCCAGTTCGGGACGCGCAAGCGCCTGCTCAAGGGGCGTGCCGCAATCGTCGCGAATGCTCGCGATCGCCGTTTGCACCCGCACCTCCAGGCGGCCCTTTTCCACGCGCAGCTCCGAAAGCGCATCGCCGCTCTGCTGCGATTCGGTACGCAAGAACGCCAGGCGCCTGTTCGCCTCCTCGACACGCGCATGCAGGGTCGAGGCTCCCTCGCGGCATTCCTCAACCGCGCGTTCGATATTCAAGACCGAATCGGAAAGCGCCTCGCGCACCAAGCGCAGAGAGTTCGCGACCGCGTCGACATCGCGCGCGGGAACGCCTTGCCGCACCCGGGTTTCCCGTTGCGCCATCTGCGCTTTCAGGCGTGCAAGGTCGCCCTCGTGGCCCTCCAGCATGCGGCGGGCATAGGCCTCGCGTTCAGCCAGACGGCCCGCTTCGAGCCGCAACTCGGTGCAGCGCTCGTTCAACTGGGCGTTCTTGCGACCCGAGGGCGCAAGCCCCTCACGCTTTTCCGCGAGAGACGCCCGCACCTGGGCAAGCTCTGCCGTAATCGCCGCAATCTCGTCTTCCACCCGTTGGGAATCCGGACGCATCCGTTCGAGAAGCTGCTGGTTGTTTTCCCGACGGCGCGCCAGCTCTTCAGCCTCCCGCTTCAGCTTCTCCTGATTCTTTTCCGCCTGAGACATCTGCTGCGTCAGCGAATCGCAGGTGCCCCGCGCCTTCGCGCTTGCCGCCTGCTGCGTCAACAGCTCCTGCTGCGCCGCATCTGCCTGTTCACGTGCCTGCTGCACCGCCGCATCCGCCGCTTCAAGCTGCTCGCGGCAGAGGCGTTCCTGCTTGATGGCGTCTTCTATCTGAGCATGTCGCTCCAAGGTACCGAGAGAATCGGAGGCCCGACGCGTCACACCCGCAGTGCCGCAGGAGCTCGCTAGATAGCCGTCCTTCGTCACGACACGCCAGGCATGCGGCGTCTTCGCCAAAGCCTGCGCGCATGCCTTCGCCTCAGTGGCGTCGGCACACAAGACGGCATCGCCGAGAAGGCGAATCAGCGCCTCGCGCGTGTTGTCGTCGCAGCTGATCTCGTCGATAAGCAAATGCCCCGGCACACCGTGCCCAAGCGCGAGAGGCTGCGAGGGTGCGGCGTGCTCCATCGCCACGAAAAGCGCAGTTCCTGTCGCGTCAGCCTGCAAAGCGGCGGCCGCATCATCATGCGCCGTCCGAGCGTCGGCAACCATGAAAGCCTCCGCGCCTTCGCCAAGCAGCATTTCCACCACCGGAGCGATGTCGGCGGGCATATGGATGGCGTCCATCAGGGTCGTTTTCACCGCCAGGCGTTCACGCGCCTTGTCAGCCCATGCGAAGACCGGATTCGCCGCCTGAGCAAGACGCTGGGACTCCTCAAGTCCCGCCCGCCGCGCGGCAATGCGCGACACCTGCTCACGTGCGGCCTCCTGCGCCTCACGTGCCGCATCAAGCGCGCCACGAGCCGCCTTCACACGCTCCTCCGCCGCCGCACGCGCCTCTTGCGCAGCTTGCAGGCTCGCCTTGGCCTCCTTGAGGCTTTGCGCGAGCTCTTCGGCACGCGTCTGCGATT
>CAVFFT010000015.1:0-4332 GCA_963621885.1 bacterium | reverse complement strand
CCGCCCTAAAAGCATTCAACTCTCGGCGCGCCCCTGAAGCGCGCCCTTTCGCGAGGCATAGCACCTTGTCAAAAGTCACTTTGCCAAAAGCGCGTCCCGTAAGAAACGCGCCCTGTTGCGCAAGGCGGCATAAAGCAAACGCCTTGCCGCGCGAAATAAAAAGCCGGGAATCCGGACGCCTTCAGCATATTCATGCGAAAGCCACCAGACATCCCGGCATTGCTACCGTATGTGTTCCCGATTCGCGTCCGGGAACCAAAACCGCTCGAGCAGAAACTGCTACTTGAGGCTCTCCGGGTCGTAGCTCACATCGCCCGCCGCAATCTCGTCGAATGCGATGGACAGGGGCTTGCGGCTCGAGGCACGCGCGATTTCCACTGCCGTCGAGAGCTGAAGAGCACGGTCGCGCTGACCGCGCATCATGTCGTTGATGTCATGCGCGCGCTTGGAAGCAAGCGTGCACAGCAGAAAACGGTCGTAGTCCGTCTGTTCCATCAGCTTATTAATGTTCGGTTCAATTACGCTCATAGTCTACCTTCGTCCTCTGCGGCTTTGCCTTCGATAAACGATACCAGTTCATCGACCGCAACTTCCAGCTTGTCATTCACAAACTGCTTGTCGTACTTGGGGCTCTGCGCCAATTCAAGCTCGGCGGTCTTGAGACGCTGCTCAATCTGTGCCTTGCTCTCTGTCGCGCGCCCTTCAAGACGACGACGGAGCTCTTCAAGAGAAGGCGGCGACACGAAAACGAGAATCGCGCCGGGCAGCTTTTCCCTAACCTGAAGCGCTCCCTGAACATCAATCTCAAGGATAACCTGCTTGCCAGCGGCAATCTGCTCTTCCACCACGCGCTTCGGGGTGCCATAGCGCTTGCCATGGACATCGGCCCATTCAAGAAGCCCGTCGTTTTCAATCAGCTCATCGAAGGCCGCGTCATCGAGAAAGTAATAGTGGACGCCGTCCTTCTCGCCGGGACGCGGTTTGCGCGTTGTTGCGGAAACCGAGACCCAGGCATCGGGAACGCGCTGCAACACGCGTGCTACCAGCGTGCCCTTGCCTGCTCCCGACGGGCCAGATATGACAAACAGATTTCCTTTGCCCATGAGCGATTAGCCCAGGCGCTCCAGAAGGGCGGCTTCCTGACGCTCGCCCAGACCACGCAGACGGCGGCTCTCGGCGATCTTCAGCTCCTCCATCACCTTGGCGGCCTTGGCCTTGCCATAGCCGGGAAGGGTCTCGATGAGGGTGGAAACCTTCATGCGGCCGATGATGTCGTCATCCTTCATCGCGAGAACGTCCTTGAGGGAGATCTTCTTGCTCTTCAAATCCTCGCGGACCTGCGCGCGCTTGATACGAGCGGCCTTAGCCTTCTCGAGTGCGGCCTGACGCTCTTCCGGAGTGAGTTGAGGGATAGCCATTTCTTAGCGCTCCTTTATTCATTAATAGTCAAAAACAACAGCTACGAATAATAGCATAGCCTCATCTGAAGGCGAGCAAAACCCGGAATTTCACGTCGTGTCCAAAGTAGCCCCAGCTTATTGGCATGAAATGCGCTCAGAGCATGTCTGAGCCATGGGTTTTTTCCGCCGCTTCAGCGAGGTTTTGCGGGGTTTCGGCGAGCCATCCGACACGCCTCCTGGCGCGTCGCCGATCAGGCACGCTCCTGAGTGGCGAAGCGTCAGTTGGCGCAGCGCCACTCAGCGAGTCAGTGTTCAATGAACTGCGTGTCCGCGCAGCGCCACTCAGCGTGTTGCGAACCTAGCGAAGCTCGTCCACGATGGCCGCGAAAGCCGCCACCGGATCGGCCGCCTGCGTGATCGGACGCCCGATGACCAGGTGGCTTGCGCCCGCCGCGACCGCAGCCGCTGGCGTGGCGATACGCTTCTGGTCGCCCGCCGCGCTTCCCGCCGGACGAACGCCCGGGGTCACGATATAGGCGTCGGGACCGAGAAGGGCACGCAGCTGCGCCGCTTCCTGCGGCGATGCGACAACGCCCGAAAGCCCCGATTCACGCGCGATGCCCGCAAGAGCGGGAACCTGCTCGACAACCGGACGGGCAACGCCCACGCTTGCCAGCGTCGCGTCATCGAAGCTCGTGAGAACCGTGATGCCCAGGGTCACCGGCTCCTCACGGCCCATGTCCTTCGCCGCGGCACGTGCGCCCTCAACGCCCGCGCGGCACATCTCCGCCGAGCCGAGCGTGTGCATCGTGATCATGTCGGCGCCGCTCGCGACCGCCGAATAGGCAGCGCCACGCACCTGATGCGGGATATCGAAGAATTTCAGATCGAGAAAGACCTTAAGGCCGTAATCCTTAAGCGCCTTCACGATAGAGGGGCCCTCGGCGTAGTAGAGGGTCATGCCCACCTTCATCCACGTGGCCGTGCCGGAAAGCTTGCTTGCAAGCTCCAGCGCCTCATCGCGCGAACAATCGAGCGCGGTAATAATGCGCTCTTCGGGAGCAAGCCCGGAAAATCCGTTGCTCATGACTGGAGTCCTCCTATCAGTTCATTCACATCGCGCACGCCCTGCTCAATGCACCATGCGCGCATGCCGTCCACCACATCCTCCACCGCGTGGGGATTCACGAAATTCGCCGTGCCCACCGCGACCGCCGTCGCACCGGCGAGCATGAATTCAATCGCATCCTCCGCGCTGGAGATGCCGCCCATTCCCAGAATGGGCACGTCTACGGCATGGTAGGTCTGCCACACCATGCGAAGCGCGATCGGCTTCACCGCGGGGCCTGAAAGCCCGCCAACGGTGCGGGCAAGCACCGGACGCCGCGTGCGCGCGTTGATCGCCATGCCCAACACGGTGTTGATAAGGCTGATCGCATCGGCGCCCGCCGCCTCAACCGCACGGGCAATCACCGTGATATCGGTAACATTCGGCGTGAGCTTCACGATCAGCGGCTTGTTCGTCTTCGCGCGGCAAGCACGCACGACCGCCGTAGCCTGCTCAGGGTCGGTGCCAAAGGTAAGTCCGCCCGCATCGACATTCGGGCAGCTGATATTCACTTCGAAAGCGGAAATGCGCTCGTCGTCGCCAAGCGCCTCGATGACCGCCTCGTATTCCGCGACCGAATGGCCGCAGGCGTTCACGATGACAGGCACGTCATGCTCGGCAAGCCACGCGAGGTCGCCGTTCTTGAAAGCCTCGGCGCCAGGATTCTGCAGGCCAATGGAATTGAGCATGCCCGCCGGCGTCTCGGCGATGCGCGGGCTGTCGTTGCCCGCCCACGGCACCGCGGATACGCCCTTGGTGGTGACCGCGCCCATCTTCTCGATGTTGACGAAATCGGAATACTCGCGGCCCGCCGCGAAGGTTCCCGAAGCGTCCGTCACCGGGTTGCGCATGGAAAGCCCGCCGAGGTTCACCCGCATCAGGGGTTCGAAAGCGTCAGTCGGCATTTACCACACCACCTTTCTCGCATCGAAGACCGGACCGTCCACGCATGCACGTTTACGACCGTCCACCGTGTCCACCACGCAGGAAAGGCAGGCGCCCACGCCACAGGCCATGCGCTTCTCGAGCGAGACCTCGCAAGCGACATCCGCCTTCTGGGCGAGGTCGGCGACAATGCGCATGAGCGGCTCCGGACCGCAGCAACACACCAGGTCATAGTCGTTTGCGGCGAGCTTTTCGGCCGCAAGGTCGGTCACGAAGCCGGCATGGCCGAAGCTGCCGTCGTCGGTCGCGCAGGCCACCGGCACGCCGATCTCCTCTTCGTAGTAGCTCTTCATCACGAGGAGCGATTCGGTCTGTGCACCCATGCACACATCGAGCTCCGCGCCAGACGCCAGCACCTCGCGGGCGAACATGGCGAGGGGCGCCGCGCCGACGCCACCGGTCACAATCAGGACGCGACGGGCACCTTCGGGAAGATGCCAGGGATTTCCGACAGGGCCCATCACGCTCATGCCGTTCACGAACGACGGGTCGAGCGTGGTCATACGGGCACTGCCAGAGCCAACCACCTGATACAGGATGCGCAGGACACCCGTTTCCGCGTCCGCCTCGTAGACGGAAAACGGGCGACGCAGAATATGGTCGGCAAAATCGGGCAGCTTCACGTGGACGAACTGCCCCGGCAGGATGCGTGCCGCAATCTCGGGCGCATAGAGCGCCATGTTCCACAGCGGACCAGCCATCGGGACGTTGTCGACGAGCTCGCACCTCTCTTCAAGCACGTGTGGTCGCGCATTCTCACATGTGTGCGCCATCCGGTCTCCTTCCTGCGGTAAATCCCGCAGCCACAGCCTTCATTCTCCTGGCTGCGCGACACAAGCGCGCAGCCCTCCCATTCAAAATTTAGCGCCAACCCAGCCA
>CAVFFT010000014.1:0-3375 GCA_963621885.1 bacterium | reverse complement strand
CAAGATGTGCGCGCGTTCGCGGGCCTTCTTCAGCTCGAATTTCGTGCGGCGCGTCACCACGTCGACCTGATGGTCGAGGTAGCACTGCAGCATCTCCTTGAGCGGGAGCACCTTCGGCACGCCACCCACGAGGGCAAGCATGTTCGCGTTGAAGTTCACCTGCAACTGCGTGTGCTTGAAGAGCTTGTTCACCACCACCTGGGGAATGGCGTTCTGCTTCAGCTCGATGATGATGTCGATGCCGTGGCGGTCAGCGCCGTCGTGCACGTTCGAAATCTCGGGGAGCTTCTTGTCCTTGATGAGCTCGCCGAGCTGCTCGAGCAGACGCGTGCGGTTCACCTGGTAGGGAATCTCCTTGAAGATGATCTGCGTGCGGCCGTTCTTCTTTTCCTTGATCTCGTAGGTCGAACGCACCGTGATGGAGCCTTTGCCCGTGCGGTACGCGTCGAGAATGCCCTTGCGGCCCATGATGACGCCGCCCGTCGGGAAGTCGGGGCCGGGCATTACCTTCATGAGCTCTTCGAGCGAGATGTCGGGGTTGTCGAGCAGCAGGCAGGCGGCCTGAATCGACTCGCGCAGGTTGTGCGGCGGGATGTTCGTCGCCATGCCGACCGCGATGCCCGCCGAGCCGTTGACCAGCAGGTTCGGGAAACGCGCGGGCAAAACCACGGGCTCCTGCAAGCTCTCGTCGTAGTTGGGCTGCCAATCGACGGTGTCCTGCTTCAGGCCATCGAGCAGCTCCATCGCGGGCTTGGCCAGACGCGCCTCGGTGTAACGCATGGCTGCCGCGGAGTCGCCGTCGATAGAGCCGAAGTTGCCGTGGCCATCGACCAGCGGCACGCTCATGTTGAAGGGCTGCGCCAAGCGGACCATCGTGTCGTACACGGCGGTATCGCCATGCGGGTGATACTTACCGATAACGTCACCGACGGTACGGGCGCTCTTCACATGCGGGCGGGTCGGCAGTGATCCGGCCTCGTTCATCGCGTACAGAATGCGGCGATGGACCGGCTTCAGGCCGTCGCGCACATCGGGCAGGGCGCGGGAAATGATAACGCTCATGGAATACTCCAGGAACGACTGCTGCATCTCCTTGCCCAGCTCGGCGTTCAGCACCGTGGTGCCAGTGAAGTCGAGTTCGCTGCCCGCCTCGGGCGGCTGCTCCTTTTCAGGCTCTTCCTCGGTCTGATCGGTATCCTGCTGATCCACATCGGCCTGTTCAGCATCCTGCTGTTCAGGCTCTTGTTCGTTCTGGAAATCTTCGTTGTCTGCCACAAGGTCTCCTTAAAAGTCGAGGAATCGGGCATCGTTGGCATGCTTGGTGATGAAGTCGCGACGCGGCTCGACAACCGAGCCCATCAGCTCGCTCACCACGCGCTCAGCGCGGGCGGCGTCATCGATGTTCACCTGCACAAGCGTGCGGCTGTTCGGCGCCATCGTCGTGCTCCACAGCTGCTCGGGGTCCATCTCGCCCAAGCCCTTATAGCGCTGCACCGTGTACTTCGTGCCTTCGGGAATCTCCGCCGTCGCGCGCGCCAGCGCATCGTCGTTGAAGATGTAGTCGATCTTCCGGCTGCCGCCCTTCTTCAGGCCATACAGCGGCGGCTGGGCAATGTAGATGTAGCCGAGGTTGATGAGCTCGGGCATATAGCGATAGAAGAACGTCAACAGCAGGCAACGGATATGCGCGCCGTCGACGTCAGCATCCGTCATGATGATGATGCGATGGTAGCGAGCCTTGTTCGCGTCGAATGCCGGGCCGATGTTCGTGCCGATTGCCGTGATGAGGCTCGAGATGGTGTCGCTCGAAAGCGCACGATCCTGGCCGACGCGCTCGACATTCAGAATCTTGCCGCGCAGCGGAAGGATGGCCTGATATTTGCGGTCGCGGGCCTGCTTGGCCGAGCCACCTGCGGAATCGCCCTCTACGATGAAGATTTCGGAAAGAGAGGCATCGCGGCTCGAGCAGTCGGCAAGCTTACCGGGAAGGCTGAAGCTTTCGAGCACGCCCTTGCGGCGCATGTTGTCGCGCGCCTTGCGGGCAGCTTCGCGAGCCTTCAGAGCGCGGCTCGCCTTGCTCACGATCGCGCGGGCCGGCGAGGGGTTCTCCTCGAGGTATTCGCCCACGCCCTGCGCGGTCGCCGCCTGGACAAAGCCGCGAATCTCGGTGTTGCCGAGCTTCGTCTTCGTCTGGCCTTCGAACTGCGGGTCGTGCAGCTTGACGGAAATGACCGCCGCCAAACCCTCACGGCAGTCGTCGCCCGTGAGGTTGGAGTCCTTTTCCTTCAGCAAGCCCTTGCTACGCGCGTAATCGTTGATGGTACGCGTGAGGGCCTGCTTGAAGCCGTCCATGTGCGTGCCGCCCTCTTGCGTGTTGATGTTGTTCGCGAAAGCGAGGATGGAGCCCGTGTAGCCTTCGGTCCACTGCATCGCGATCTCGAGCGTGCCAGCTTCGCTTTCCGCCTCGAAATCGATGACGCGACCGATGGTCTGCTTGCCCTCGTTGAGGTACTTCACGAAGTCGCTCATACCGTTCTTGAACTTGAAGTCCTCGGTCTTCGCCTGGCCGTCTTCAAGCGTGCGCTCGTCGTGGAGGATGAGCTCGAGACCCTTGTTGAGGAAGGCCATTTCGCGGAAGCGGCTTTCGAGCGTCTGGAAGTCGAAGACGGTCGTCTCGGTGAAGATTTCCGGGTCGGGCCAGAAGGTGATCTCCGTGCCGGTCGTCTTGCTTTCGCCCACGACCGTAAGCTTCTTCGTGGTCACGCCACGCTCGAATTCCATCTCGTACACTTTGCCGTCACGCGCAACACGTGCGACAAGGCGGGTCGAGAGGGCGTTCACGCAGGACACGCCGACGCCATGGAGGCCGCCGGAGGTCTTGTATCCTTCACCGCCGAACTTGCCGCCCGCATGGAGGATGGTAAGGACGACCTCAAGCGTAGGAATCTTCTCGGTGGGATGCTTGCCAACGGGAATGCCGCGGCCGTTATCCTTCACCGTAATCGAGTTGTCTTGGTGAATCCACGCCTCAATCTTTGTGCAGTAACCTGCCAGCGCCTCGTCTACCGAGTTGTCCACCACCTCGTAGACCAGATGGTGCAGACCACGCGCACTCGTCGAGCCGATGTACATCGAAGGGCGCATGCGCACCGCTTCGAGCCCTTCGAGTACGCGGATATCGCCCTCGTTGTAATGAGAGCTCTGGTTATCCTGTGCCAAAATTGTGCTCCTTAAAGATAAATGAGGGGTCATTCGACCCCTAAAAAGCTATGTCAGAAGTGTAACAAACGCAGGTGAGAACATGTGTTCGAAACCCAGCTAAAACGGCTATTCTCCATGAGATTTAGCGGGTCTGTAAAACCTTCCCATATGCGC
>CAVFFT010000013.1:0-5710 GCA_963621885.1 bacterium | reverse complement strand
TCGAGCTCGTCATCGGCGTCGAGTCCGTCTTCGGCCTCATCCGGCTCTTCCGCGTCCTCGAACTGCGCGTCGTCTTCGAATGCTTCATCCTCGACCAGCTCGTCCTCATGGAAGAGACGCGCCGCATCGGCCTTCAGCGCCCGGTCGATACGCTCCGCGTTGTCGATGCTCTCATCAAGATGGAAACGCAGCTCCGGTGTCACGCGCCAGCTCTGACGCTTCGCCATCAGCGAGCGAATGCGACCACGCGCACGTGCGAAGGCCTCCGCCGTCTCCTCGTAGGAATCGGGGTTGGCCGTGTAGAAGACGTTGCAGTAGCTACGGTCGAAGCTCACCTCGCAACCGGTGATCGTCGCATCGCGCAGCACCGGATCGGAGATTTCGAAAAGCATGATGTCGGCCAGAATCTGTCGGGCCTGCTCATTGACTCGTCTGCTTGAAGATTTCTGTTTCATGAAAGAAGTCTCCTTCCCCATTTATCAACGCGGGCTGCAACACCCGCAAACACGCCAAAAGGCGGCTAAAACAACATCCCCCTAGGTACACTTCGCCGCGTGCCCAGGGGGATGCCAAAATACGCCAGATTACTCGGTGCGCTCGTGCTCCACCATCTGATAACCCTCGATCATGTCGCCGATATGGATATCCTGGAAGCCGTCAACGCCAATGCCGCACTCGTAACCTTCCTTGACCGACTTCATGTCGTCCTTGAAGCGACGCAGCGACGCGATGTGGCCTTCGTAAACCACGGTACCATCGCGCACCACGCGGACGCGGTCGTCTCGCGTGATCTCGCCGGAAACCACGTAGCAGCCGGCGATCGTGCCCACGCGGGGGACGTTGAAGGTCTCGCGAACCTCGGCGGTACCGGTGTCCTCTTCCACCACGTCGGGCGAAAGCAGACCCACGCGAGCCGCGTTGATGTCCTCGAGTGCCTGGTAGATGACGCGGTACAGGCGAATGTCGACCTTCTCGCGCTCGGCGACCTGCTTCGACTTGCCGGTCGGACGAACGTTGAAGCCGATGATGATGGCATCGCTTGCCGCCGCCAGGTTGACATCGGTCTCGGTAATGCCGCCAACCGCCGCATGAACGACGTTGATCTTGACTTCCGTCTGGTCCATCTTCGCGAAGGCATCGACCAGCGCCTCGATGGAGCCCTGAACGTCGGCCTTCACGATGAGGTTGAGGTCGGTCGTCTTGCCCTCCTCGATGCGTGCGAACAGGTCGTCGAGGCTCATATGCGCCTTCGTCTCCTGCGCCTTCAGCCTCTCGCGCAGCTGACGGTCCTTCGCAAGGTTGCGGGCATCGCGCTCGTCCTCGAACACACGGAATTCGTCGCCCGCGGTCGGGACGGAGTCGAGGCCAAGCACCTCAACCGGGTCGGCCGGCTTCGCGGCGTCGACACGCTTGCCCGTCGGATCGATAAGGGCGCGCACGCGGCCATACGAGGTGCCGGCAAGCAGCACATCGCCGGGATGCAGGGTGCCGCGGGAAACGAGCACCGTCGCCACCGGACCACGGCCGCGGTCGAGGTTCGCCTCGATGACGTAGCCGCTCGCAAGCGCGTTCGGGTTCGCCTTCAGCTCGAGCACGTCGGCCTGCAGCAAAATCGTCTCAAGCAGCTCGTCGATGTTCAGGCGCTTCTTCGCGGAAACGTCCACGAACATGTTCTCGCCGCCCCATTCTTCAGGAATGATGCCGTGCTCGGTGAGTTCCTGGCGAACGCGGGTCGGATCGGCGCCCGGCTTGTCCATCTTGTTGACCGCGACAACGATGGGAACGCCCGCCGCCTTCGCGTGGTTGATGGATTCAATCGTCTGGGGCATGACGCCGTCGTCTGCGGCAACAACCAGAACGGCGATGTCGGTAATGCTCGCACCACGGGCACGCATTGCGGTGAACGCTTCGTGGCCAGGCGTGTCGATGAAGGTAATCTGACGATCGCCAACTCGCACCACCGAAGCGCCGATGTGCTGCGTGATGCCGCCCGCCTCGCGCAGGGCGACGCCGGTCTCGCGGATGGCGTCGAGCAAGCTCGTCTTGCCGTGGTCAACGTGGCCCATGACGGTCACGACCGGCGGACGGGGCTCGAGGTCCTCATCGCTGTCGTTGTAGACGACGCGGTATTCCTCTTCCGGCGTGATGATGCGCACCTTGCGGCCCATGTCGTCGGAAATGAGCTCGACCAGCTCGTCGCTCATCGACTGCGTGAGCGTAAGCGGGTTGCCCAGAAGGAAGAGGCGCTTGATGACCTCGTTGGGAGCGACGCCCAGAGCCTCGGCGAACTCGGCAACGGTGGAGCCCTGCATGATCTCGACGGTAGACTCGTCCAGGACGAGGCTCACGTCGAGGCCCTTGCGCTCGGCCTCGGCCACGGCCTTGGCACGCGCCTCCTGCTCGCGCTTTTCCTTGCGCTTCTTACGACGGCCCTCACCCGCATGCGAGGAGGCCGCGGCAACCGCCGCGCGGGCCTCGGTCAGCACCTTGTCGCGCTGCAGCTTCTCGGCCTGCACCGCCATCTGCGCGTAACGGTCATCGGAGGCCTCGACCTGCTGGTCGAGCTCGGGAACATCGGGCTCGAAGGAACGGGCCTGTCCCTTGCGCTTCTTGCCCGCATGGCGCTGGTTCTGGTTCTGGTTGCGACCCTGGTTCCGGGCATCGCCCGCAGCAGCCGCACCACCCGCAGGCTGATTCTTCTTCTGGTTCGCGGCCTGCTTTTTCTGCTCGTCGATGCGCTCTTTTTCGTGTTCGATTTGCGAGAGGAGATCGCTGAACGAAGAAGAGTGCGTCGGAATCATCTTTTTGGGACGCGCGGCCTCGTCGGCATTCGAAGCGGTATGCGCCGGCTTCTTGCCATGACGGTTCGCAAGCGCCTCTTCGACCGCGCGCTTTTTCGCGACATCGCGGGCGATGGCGGCCTTGCGGGCGTTCGCGCGGGCCTGGGCGGCCTCGCGAGCCTGGCGTTCGCGCTCTGCCGCAATCTGGTCTTCGAGGCTTGCGAATGCGGAACGATGGGCGGCGGATTCCTCCCCCTTCTCGCCTTCGGCGTCCTCTTCGGCCGCTTCCTGAGCGCGCTGGGCACGCTCCGCTTCACGCTTGGCGCGCTCCGCCTCGACGGCGGCACGATGGGCGGCTTCCTTTTCGGCACGCTTTTCAGCTGCCTCCTTTTCCGCCATCTGCGTCAGGGACGGGCGTGTCGCCCCTTCGCCTGCCTCGGCTTCACCTTCCGGCGCAAGCGAGGCGCGAACGGCCTTCACATTCTCGTCGGAAAGCGGCGTGGCATGGGTCTTCGCCGAAATGCCCAAGCTCTTCAGCTTCTCAAGCATCTCGCTGTTCGAAAGCCCAAATTCCTTCGCCAAATCATGTACACGCATACCGGGCATATTCACTCCTCATCTACCCGTCGACCTGATTTGCAAGACCAGCGAGCTCGTCTGCAATCTGTGCATAGTCCTCTTTGCTTACCTGCGTCTTCAGAGCGCGATTCAAACGCTTGCCCGCAACGGCCTTCTCGAAGCATGCGAACGAGCACACATACGCGCCGCGACCCGGGCAGCGGCCCGTGGAGTCGAAAGCCACGCTGCCATCCGCCTTGCGCACAATGCGCAGCAGACCGCGTTTGTCTTCCTTCTCCCCGCAGCTGATGCAGGTGCGCAGCCGTACGGTTTTCGCCTGTTCGTTCGCCATCGCCATTGCGTCCTGGTTATTCCTCGCCCTGGTGAATTCCGCAGAAGCGGCTATCCGGACGCGCATGGTTGCGGCAGCGCACGCCTTCCGGCGTCACATAGGCGCAAATGCCGTCGTCATCCTCGTCCTCGTCAATCAGCAGATTCTCTTCCTCAACACGCGCGGTGCTGCTGAAGCTCGCCGATTTGATGTCAATGTGCCATCCCGTCAGGCGGGCGGCAAGACGGGCGTTCTGGCCCTCCTTGCCAATGGCAAGCGAAAGCTGGTCATCGGGAACCATGACCGTCGCGTACTGGTTCGCCTCGTCGATGAGAACGCTGCTTACGCGCGCCGGGGAAAGAGCCGCGGCCACGTACACCGCCGGATCCTCGTTCCAGGCGATCACGTCGACGCGCTCATTGTGAAGCTCCTCGACCACCATGCGCACGCGGGAGCCGCGGGGGCCGACGCAGGCGCCAACCGGATCGAGACGGGGCTCACGCGAGTAGACAGCAACCTTCGAACGGGCGCCGGGTTCGCGGGCGATGGACTTGATCTCGACCATGCCGTCGTAAACCTCGGGAACCTCGACCTCGAAGAGGCGACGGATCAGGTCGGGATGCGTGCGGCTGACCACGATGGCCGGACGCGTCTGCTCGCCACGAGCGCGCACCTCCTCGTCCATCGGATTGCGCACGTCGATGATCAGCGTCTTGATGCGCTGGTTGTGACGATAGCGCTCGCCGGCCGGACGCTCGTTGCGCTCGCCCGGAGCCTTGCGCTGGTCGTAATGCGGAAGCTCGGCCTCGACGCCATCGCGGATCTTGATGATGGTGAAGTCGGGCGTCACCTGCAGGACGGTACCGGTGACCAGGTCGCCGATGCGGTCGGAGAACTCCTCGTAAATGCTCTGCAGACCCGCCTCGCGAACGATGGAGGAAATGACGCTCTTCGCGTTCTGGGCGGCGATGCGGCTCACGTTGTTCGGGGTCACGTCGCGCTCTTCGAACTCGGAATACTCGCCGGTCTCCTCATCGGGCTCGCCCACGGGAACCATCTCGTACACGAAGATATGGCCGGTCTCGCGGTCGATGATCACGCGCGCGTCGTACTCGAGGTCGAGAATGCGCTCGTAGGTCTTTGCCAGCGAAGCCTCCAGACGGTCGATAAGATAGAACTCGTCAATCTTGCGTTCATGCGCGAGCAGCTGCAGTGCTTCAATCAGTTCCGATGCCATAAGCTACCTGGCCTTTCCTTGTATAGCCCGTCTCTCTTACTATTCTTTCGCTTTTGCGTTGAAATCAATCACGCCACGGACGTTCGCTTTCTTCACGTCCTCGTAGGGCAGACGCTCGACGATGCCGTCGACCTCGAGAAGCACCGCGTCCTCCTCGAAACCGCGCAGCGTGCCCGTCCATTTCGCCCGGCCCTCATAGGGTGCCCGCAGGATGACCACCACCGTCTCGCCCGCGAATCGCGCGAAATGCTCCGGCGTGCGCAGCGGACGGTCGATGCCCGGACTCGAAACCTCGAGCGTATAGGCCCCCGGGAAGGGGTCGATGCGGTCCATGGTCTCGTTGATCCATTCCTGGGCGCTTGCGAGCTCATCGAAGCTCACGCCCTGCTCGGCGTCGATATAGACGCGAATGGTGGGCGCCTTTTTCGCTCCGACAATCTCCACCGTGACAATCTCGATGCCTTCTTGCGCGGCCTCGGGAGCCAATGCGTCAAGAATCTGCTGCTCTTTGCGGCTCAGCACCTTTGTTCTCCCCTTTCCGCCTATGAAACAAAAGAAGCGGGTTTGCGCCCACTTCCTCCATAACTTCGACATTCGTGTCACATATTCATGAAGCGTTGCGGCTTACGCCACAGCTGATATTGGTTATACCACAGGGAATGGCTGATGCAAGCGCAAAAACCCCGCCAGCGGCGGCTCGCCATAAAGTGGACACACCCGGCTCCGTAGAGTGTCAGAGCCGGGTGTTTTGCTTGCAAAAAGCTGTCGCCGAAAGCGTCAGGTTCGCGTCGCGGAAGTCGCGCG
>CAVFFT010000012.1:0-9277 GCA_963621885.1 bacterium | reverse complement strand
GCGGCTGGGCGGCCGGACCGGGCGGCTAGGCTTCAACGCCTTCCCAGCTCACGACGCCGCTCTTCACGTTCTGCACGCCCGCAGCGAAGGACTTCGCATCCATCGTCTTCTTGCTGTCGGGACGCAGCGCGAGCACTTCCAGCGGGCCGTCCGCGCAGCCAAGGAAAAGGCGCTTCGCACGGAAGATGATGCGCCCCGGCTCCAGATGAAGGCTCAGGTCGTGCAGAAGCTCTGCATCGTCCACCATGCGCGCCTCGAGCAGCGTGACCGGGCGCGACGCGACGATGCAGCGCGCGGGATGCGCGGGGCTCGACGCCTGCACGTGAAGCTTGTTCGTCTTCACATCAAGCGCGGGAGACACGAACAGTTCGCCCTTTTCAATCTTCGGCGCATAGGTGGCCTGCGAATCGTCCTGCGAATTCCATTCGATATGGTTGTTGTCGATAAGCTCGAGCGCGGTCAAAAGCGCCTGGGAACCGATGTCCGCAAGCTCGCCCAGCAGCTTGGTATACGGAATGTCGCCCGTATCAAGCGTGCGGCAAACGCACCAGTCGCCCGTATCAAGACCGACATCCATACGCATGATGCACACGCCCACCTGCTCGTCACCTGCGAGAATGGCGCGCTGAACCGGCGCGGCGCCACGCCAGCGCGGCAGGATGGAGGAATGCACGTTGATGCATCCGTAGAAGGGAATGTCGAGAATCTCTTGCGGAAGGATGAAGCCATACGCGGCAACGACAATGACATCTGGCGCGAGATTGCGCAGAAGGTCCTGCGCCGGCTTCTGCCGCAGGCCTTGCACCGTGTAAACGGGGATGCCATGCTTTTGCGCCATCTGCTTGACCGGAGAGGCAACCATCTTGCTTCCCCGCTTGCTCACCGCATCGGGCCGGGTGAACGCAGCAACGACCTCATGCCGATCGACAAGGTTTTCCAGAATGCTCGCCGCAAAATCCGGCGTTCCCATGAAGACAATACGCATAGCTTGGCCCTCCCATTCACCTTGCTCGCACAGCCATGCCTAAGCGGCGGCGAGCGTCAGGACAAACGTCCAGGCTGAGGCCTCGGCCTCGCCGCGTATAATCCTACTCGCTTTCGGTGTCTCCGGGTCGAGCACCGTGTGAAAGGGCGTATTCGTAGTCCTGAAGCGCCTGAATGCGCTCACGCGGACCAGCCGCCTCGAACATCGTGCGGCCATTCAGGTGGTCAATCTCGTGCTGCAGGCAGCGACCGAGAAGGCCATTGCCCTCGATGAAACACTCTTCGCCATCAAGATCGAAGTAGCGCACGCGCGCGAATTCGGGACGCGCGATGGGAACCGAGATTCCCGGAATGGAAAGGCAGCCTTCGGGAGCCTTGATCAGTTCGCCCCAGGTTTCCTCAATCTCGGGATTCACCAGCGTGATGGGGTTCTTCTTCGGGCTGTCATCGCAGTCGATCACGATAAGACGCTGCAGCACGCCCACCTGGGATGCCGCAAGACCGCAACCGTTGTACTTGTACATCAGACGAGCCATCTGCTTGCTCAAGCGCTTAAGGCTCTTGTCGCCACGCTGGCACGGATCGCAAACTTCGCGAAGCACCGGATTCGGCGCAAGAACGATATTCATTTCAAAACCAACTTTCCCAAGCTTACCGCCCCTTTTATGCGTCCAATTGTATGCCGTGGGTCAAACGAAAAGATGCAGCCAATGTGCACACACATTTACTCCAATTGCGAATTGGGGCGCGTATGTCCTCGCCGCGTTGAAAAATCGACGCGCGTGCGCCGTCTCCATCTTGAAGGATGGGCGTGCGCTTGCCGCTGCCGTGTTGAGTAACGAGCGTGCGCGTAACATCGCCATGTTGACAACGACACATTCTTTTTATCTAATTTAATGTGTGGTTGTCGGCATGAGGTGAACAAAATGAATAGCGAAGAAAAGATCAAAGAGCTACTCAGCGCGTCAAAGGACGGAACGATTACCGCCGCACAGGTGACGAAAGCTGGCCTCCATCGCAGCGTATTGCGGGAACTCGTCGAAAGCGGTGAGATATATCGTTTCGGACGCGGCCTCTATGTGCGAAGCGATGTATGGGAGGATGATTTCTATCTTTTGCAGCGCAAGTACGGGCGTGGAATCTACTCCCACGATACCGCCTTGTATCTGCTGGGTTATTCAGACCGCACCCCCGCCCGATACACGATGACCTTCCCCAAGGGCTACAATGCGCCTTCCTTAAAGCAAGAGAGTCTAATCATCAAGCGCGTTATGCCAGAGAACTATGAACTCGGCAGAATCGAAATCGAATCCCCATCAGGCAATTCGATTCGCATTTACGATTTGGAGCGGACCTTGTGCGACATTTTGCGCGGAAATGGGAGCGATATTCACATTATTGGGGAATCCATGAAACGTTATGTGACATCCAAAGACAAGAATGTTCACAAACTGATGCAGTACGCGGAACGGCTTCACGTGAAACCCAAGGTGCTGCGCTACATGGAGGTCTTGCTATGATCACAAACAACCCAATGCAGCTAAAAGCCCATATCAAAAACAAGGCAGCGGAGAAGCATATCTCGGCACAGCTCGTCATGCAGAACTACATGCTCGAGCGATTGCTGGAACGAATATCGCTTTCGCCTTATAGAAGCAATTTCATTATCAAAGGCGGATTTCTGATTTCGGCGATTGTGGGGCTCGACACGCGAGCAACAATGGATCTCGACACGACAATCAAAGGGCTGACGCTAACGCATGAAACGATAAACAGAATCTTCGCTGACATTTGCGCAATCCCGATTGCTGACGACATTCAATTTGAAATTGCCGGCACTACTGATATCAGGGATGCGGACGATTACCCCGGCATCCGTGTCGCGCTCAAGGCAAACTACCAGCCAATAAGCGTACCCTTGACAGTAGATGTCACCACAGGCGACATGATTACACCGCGCGAAATTGAATACGCGTTTCCCTTGCTCTTCGATGACCGAACAATCAGCGTCCTCGCCTACAACCTTGAAACGGTACTGGCGGAAAAAATGGAAACCATACTTACTCGAAATATCGCGAACACCCGCCTCAGAGACTATTACGACATACATATTCTGTATGCATTGCACGGTTCGCAATGCCAAATATCGACATTGCGACAGGCATTGGAGCGTACGACGGAAAAACGCGGCAGCAGCAGCATCTTGGAGGACTATCCAGAAATCATGAGCGAAATTCTCAAGAGCGAAAGACTCCGCAAGCAATGGGAAAAATACGCTCGCGAATACGAGTATGCCAAGGACATATCTTTCGACGACGCTTGCAAAACCATTCGAACGCTTATGGATAGAATCGCTACCCAAGGCGCTCCAGAAAGCAGCCACGAGACATAAACGAAGCATTCCGGCAAGCGCCAATGCGACTCATGCAAACACTTTCCTATAGCGAATCCGATTTGAGGAAACGCCATATCAACCTTCACGAAACGAAGGCGGACTTTTCGTAAGCGCTAAAGGGGCTTGTGGGCGAGGCGTTTAAGATAGAGCTCGCGCTGCATCGCCTGAATCTGGTTAAAGTAGATGCGATAGTCGTCTTGCGAAATGGACGGGTCGCGAATGAGGCTTTGCATGCTCTCGATTTGGTCTTCCATGTCGCCAATGACGAGCTCTTCCGCAAGGAATTGGGCGTAGCGCCCCTCCTCTTCCCCTTCGCGCGTCTCGGCAGAGGTGAGAAAACCGGATGCCGCGGGAACGCTCTCGCCAATGCGCGCCACAAGCGTAGCGGGCGCAATGCCCGGCTCCTCGGCAAGCATCTGCAGAAGCAGCGCCGCCACCTGCGCATACGCGTCATCATGCCAAGAGGTCCGCGCGATCGTGTCGGCGTGCGCGAGCGCGAGAATCGGATTCTGCGCGCAGACGGAAAGAAACGAGCGCTCGAAACGCAAGCGCACCGATTCCCCGGCGGACGCCGCACCTTGGGAGCCGCCGGCACCATACGCGCCAGCGCCATATCCGCCTGCATTCCCGGCATAGCCGTCCGGATTCCCGCCAGATGCTGAACCGCCAGCCACCGGGCTGTTCCCAAACGAACCGCCGCCATTTCCGCCGGCTGTCGCGCCATAGGAATAAGAGCCGCCGCGACCCGCTTGCTGGGCGGACGACCCTCCTCGCTGCATCGGCGCGCCTTGCATCGGCGCACCGCCACGACCAGACGCTCCGCCCTGTGGCGTCGCGCCACCCTGCGCACCCGCAGCCGCGCCATTTCCGAAAGCGCCATTACCCGCAGCGCCATTTCGCGTCGCGGCCTGCGACCCTTCGGAGAGCTCACGCGGCGGCTTCAATTGCGCCAGGCGCGAAAGGGCCTCCGTCTCGCTCACGCGAACGCGACCGGCAATCTGAACCGCATACTCATTCGCGATCAGCGAATCCTTGATGGGCGCCAGCACGGAAAGCGCGTCCACGAAAGCCGCGGAACGTCCTTCCGGCGTATCGAGACTATGCGCCGCCAAGCGCCGGTCTATGCCAAATTGCAGAAGCGGACGCGCCTGCGCCACCTGCTCGCGCAGCTGGCCGGCGCCACGCTGCGCAACAAAATCCGCCGGGTCGAGGTTATCGGGCAGCACGACCGCCAGAAGCTCGACGCGCATCTTGCCCGATTCGGGCGTCATGCTGTAATCAATGAATTGCAGCGCCCTATCCGCCGCGCGCTGACCTGCCGCGTCGCCGTCGAACAGATAGACGATGCGCTTTGATGCGAAACGGGAAATCTCGCGGATATGCTGACGCGTGAGCGCGGTGCCCAGCGTCGCCACCGCGTTTTCAACACCGGCGGTATGCAGGGCGATCACGTCGGTGTAGCCTTCGACGACAATCGCGGTGCCCGTCGCCGTTATCGCCGTTTTCGCCTGGTCAAGCCCGTAAAGAACCTCCGACTTGTGGAAGATCGGCGTCTCCTGTGAGTTGAGGTACTTCGGCTCGCCGGTACCTATCACGCGTCCGCCAAAGGCGATGCAACCGCCGCGCACATCATGAATGGGGAACATCACGCGCTCATAGAAGCGGTCGCGCACCCCGCCACGCCCACGCGGCGCCGTCGCGACATTCGCCTGAATCATCTCGTTGTCGTGAAATCCCTTGCTGCGCAGATAGGACACAAGCTGTCCATGTCCCGGAGCATATCCGAGCTTCCATTTGCGGGGAATCTCGCCGCCGAGCCCGCGCGAACCCAGGTATTCACGCGCCGACGCCGCGCCCGCATCGCGCGAGCGCATCAGCTGCAGATGGTAGAATTCCGCGGCCTCCTTGCATATCTCCTGCAAGCGGGCCTTCTGCCCACGCGGCAGCCCGCGGCCACCCCGCTCTTCAATCTCGATATGCGCACGATCGGCGAGCCAGCGCACCGCATCGGGAAAATCGAGGCCGTCCATCTTCATGACGAACGAGAAAAGGTCGCCGCCCTCGCCGCAGCCGAAGCAATGCCACAGCTGGGTGTTCGGGTCGATCTTGCACGAAGGCGTTTTCTCCTGATGGAAGGGACAGCAGCACCAGAAGTCACGGCCCCGCTGTTTCAGGGGCATCCGTTCCGAGAAGACATCAACGATGTCATTCGCTTCGCGTACGTGCTGTATATCCTCCTGGCTAAATCCCGCCATAGCCGCTCATCTGGCCTTATGCGTCGTTTTGAGGAAGATGGACATCGTCGGGGTCTTCTTCAGGCACAACGGAAGCCGCATGCGCCTGACGCACGTTGCCCGCGCCATAACCGCCCGCAGCAGGTCCATTTTGCGGAAGCGCAACATCATCGGGGTCCTGCTCGGCTTCAGGCTGGGCGGCGTTCTTTGCGGAAACGCTCTTCACGCCCGCACCCTTCGCCTCGCCGGCGCCGCCATCTTCGGAAGCGGCGGCCGAAGCCGCACCCGACTCATCAAGCTTCTGCGTGGTGTCCTTGAAATGAATCGAAAGTGCGAGGCAGACAATCGAGACGATAAGCAGCGAGCCCACAAGGAACAGGCGCTCGCGCGTCGCCTCGCGCACGCCGGTGGCAAGCACGACAATGCAGACCACGGCGGCAATAAGTCCCACCGCGGCGATCATCATCAAGAACATGCGCTTTGTATTCAAAGAAGAAGCCATACGGTCCCGCCTCTCGCTGTCTTACTGTCCGTCACTTTGCGGCCCACCTGTTCGCGCTGGTCAGGTGCCTTGTCGCATCCCGCGCCCCGCGCGCTCCCGCCAAATGCCCCGCAACCTCACCTTGCGGCCGACCGCGGCGCCACCGGGAAACTAGAGGTTCTCGCGAACCCACTCGATATTGCCCGTCACCGTCGCGATGAGCTCTTCGGTCGAGTTGAATTTTATCATCGGGCGCAGGAATTCGATGAACTCCACCGTTATCGCCTTGCCGACAATATCGCCCGAGAAATCGAGAATGTGCACTTCCATATTGGCGATCGAGGTCTCTTCGAAGGTCGGCGAAACGCCCACCGACACCGCCGCCTTGAAGCGCGTGCCATCGATGATGGCATATGCGGCATACACGCCTTCGCCAAGCACGCGGTCGTGCTCTTTCACCTGCAGATTCGCCGTTGCGAAGCCGAATCCCGCACCATCGCCGCGACCCTTGTGGACGGTCTCGCGAATGGAATAGGGACGCTGGAGCAGCCGGTTCGCCTCGCGGATCTTGCATTCGCCCAGAAGCCCGCGAATGCGCGTCGCGGTAATGGGCTGGCCATCGGCCGACACCAGATGGTGCGCGTGAATCTCGCAACCCACCTTGGCGCCCCACTCGCGCAGCGTGTCGACATTGCCCGCCGCCTTCGCGCCGAAATGGAAATCCTCTCCCACATGCAGATGCGCGGGCGCGCCCGCCGGGAAGGTGTTCGCGAGGAAGTCCATCGGCTCCTGCGAGAAGAATTCGCGCGTGAAGGGCAAAACCACCACGTCGTCGCAGCCGGCCCCGCACAGCAGGTCGATGCGGTCGGCGTTGCGGCAGAGCTTCTTCAGACGCTGCGGATGAAACACCTCGTCAGGGTCGATATCGAAAGTAATGACGATGCTGTGGGCATCGGCAACATCATTCGTCTTGATTGCGCAATCAATAAGGTAGCGATGCCCCGCATGAAGGCCGTCGAACACGCCGAACGCGCACGAAGAACCCTTGAAAACGCTCCTGTCGAATTTCTCGTCAGCCAGATACAGTCCCACAATCAACTCCTTGTGCAAACACACAACGCGCCTTCAGAAGGCCCGTTCTGCTTTCATATTCATAGAGCGCGCGCAAAACGTTTCCCTCGCGCATGCCGACAATCTCTCCTTCGGAAAGCGGCTCATGCGAAAGAACGGCGCCACTCGTGCCCTCCTGGATGGCGGAAGCCTCATACAGCGGCAGGCCTTCCACGTCCATCGGTGCACCATTGTCTAACAACTTGCGCCGCCTGCCATCGTCAATCGCCAAAAAGCGCACACCCAGAAGCCAAAGGGGGTCAATGCGCCCGGCATCGGGGTGTCGCTCCAGCTCATCGAGCGTGACGCACCTTCCCACCGAAAGCCTGCCGCTGCGCATGCGACGGAGACTTCCCAAATGGGCGCAGGTGGAAAGCTGGTGCCCCAGATCGCGCGCAATAGCGCGGATATAGGTGCCTGCCGAAACGGACACGCGCACATCCCAGTACAGCACGCCATCATCCATGCGGCCAATCGAGAGAAGCAGCGCACTATAGACCTCGATCCGCTGCGCTTCAAGCGCGACGCTCTCGCCCGCTCGCGCGGCCTTATACGAACGCACGCCCGCCACCTTTTTGGCGGAATAGCGCGGCGGCATCTGATCCTGCACGCCGCACATGCCCTCCAGCGTACGCATGGCGAAATCGGCATCGGCAAGCTCATCGGGAACGGCTGCCGTCTCGATAACCTCGCCTTCCGCATCGTCGGTGTCCGTACCGGTACCAAACACGAAGCGCGCGACGTAATCCTTGTCATGGAAGGTCACGTAGGCGGACAGCTTGGTCGCCGGACCCACACACACGGCCATCGCGCCGCTTGCCATCGGGTCAAGCGTGCCCGTGTGCCCAATGCGCCTCTCGCCAAAGATGCGCCGACAGCGGGAAACCACGTCATGCGAGGTCATGCCCGAAGGCTTGTCGATGCCTACCACGAAAGACAGGCCGCTCGTTCCCCGTTTCATTCTGACGCGCACAACTCCTCAAGAAGACCCTGCACCCGCACGATGGATTCCTCAAGCGGAAGCCGCAGCGTGAATCCCGCCGCCGCGCGATGGCCGCCGCCGCCAAGCTCATTGGCAAGCGACGCAACATCGGTGTCGTCGTCTTTCGCGCGCAGGCTTCCCCGCACCTTGTCGGGACGCTCCTTCAGAAGGCAGGCAACGCGAATGCCACGCAGCGCGCGCAGCGTGTCGATAAGCGCTTCGGCATCAGCATCGACCGCGCCGCATTCCGCATAATCGTCGAGCGTGATATACGAGAACGCGCAGACGCCATCCCCAAGAAAACGCATGCGCTGAACCATGCACTGCTCAAGCTGCAGCGATGCGAGCGAGCGATTCTGGAAGAACTCCCGTGCTGCCAATGCGGGCTGGGCTCCTGCCGCGACCATCTCGCCCGCCGCCTGGAACGCGCGCGCGTCGGTGTTCTGGAATTGGAAGCGCCCGGTGTCGGTCATAAGGCCGGTGTAGGCGCAAAGCGCGATGTCCGCCGTCGGCGCCACGCCGAGCTCTGCGATGACTTCCCAGATCAGAAGCGAGCAGGAAGCAGCAGAGGGATCGATGTAATAGCGATCGGCCAGCTGTTCGGTGCCCGCATGATGATCAATGACGAAACGCTGCGGGGCGCGGTCGGCAACCGCAGCCGCATCGCCAACACGCTCGCGCACCGACACGTCCACATATACGAAGGCGTCAGGCGTGCCCTCATAGCGCGAAGCCGGCACAAGGTCGCCAAAACCCGGAAGGAAATGCAGCCCCTCTTCCACCGGAGCATCCTTCGCGAGAAGCACCGTGACCTGCTTGCCCACAGCACGCAGAGCGGCGGCAAGCGCGAGCTCGGAACCGAGACAATCGCCATCGGGATTCACGTGTCCGCAGATGGCAAGGCTCTCGCAGGAGCCGAGAAGCGCGGCCATGTCCGCAGGCGTGGCATTCGTGCGCGCATCAGGCATGGTTGGCATCCTCGGCGTCGTCCGTTTCGCCGTCGTCGCCAGCATCGTCAGCAACTTCGTCATCCTCGTCGAGCTCGTCATCGGCGTCGAGTCCGTCTTCGGCCTCATCCGGCTCTTCCGCGT
>CAVFFT010000011.1:0-21434 GCA_963621885.1 bacterium | reverse complement strand
CTTCAGCAGCGCCAGTCGTCGTGTTCGAACCCGTCGAGGCCGCCGCCGTAGTCGCGGCCGATTCGCCCGAAGCCGCACTCGCCGCCGCCACAGAGCCCGTCGTATCAGCAGCGCTTTCATCCGCAAACGCGGATGTCGTGTTCACGGTCGCAAAGCTCAGCGCCAGGACGAAGGCGGCAAATCCTGCCACCAGGCCACTGTGAAGCGTCTTAAGCGAATAGGATGTCCGTTCCATGGGAGTCCTCCTTCGGATTCCTTAGTACGACGCGAGCGCCGCAGCGACAGCCGACTTGAACTGATTCCAGCTCTTGCCGTATGACGCGAAATAGCTATCGGGATCGGCATGGTCGGTACCGCCCCACTTCTTGCGGCAGTCGTTATGCGAAAGCAGGCGGTCAATGCCCCAGCCGTTCTTCTTCAACTGCCAAGCGGCCCATTGCACACCGGCATTCCACACCTTGGTGAAGTCGGACTTGTTGGTGGCATGACACAACTCGATGCCCACAACGTACTGGTTACCGTTGCCCACCTGCCAGCACTTGCGATCTTCCGGCACACAGTAGTAGCAATCGCCCGTCCAGTCGAGCGTGTAATGGACGGCATAGTCGCCCGAGTTCGCCCAGTAGTCACGATGGTTCTTCGCGGTTGCTCCCGGATTCGCCGTCTCGTGAATCACGATGTAGCTTGCCTTCAGAGAACCATGTCCCCAGTTCACAATGGACTTGATGAGCTTGAAGCCCTTAGGGGAATAGGTTATCGAAACCTTGGCGACATTGAATTTCTGCAGCTTCGAATCGACGTTCGTCTGCAGCTGCACCGCTGCGCCATCACTGGCTGCCGCACCCGTCACGGCAAGGCTCTTATTGGCATACGAAACGAGGCGATACTTTCCGCCGCCGGCATACTCAACACACCACTTTTGCGTGGCCGAACCGTTCGCGGTGGTCTGGGTTATTCCCGCGCCCACGCTTACCGCCGACGCCGTTAACACGAGCCCGGAATTCACATTCGTGAAGGTCTGCGCGGTCGCGTCGTAACGCCATTTCTGATTGTTGCCGGTGGTAGAAGCCTTCAGCTGAATGGCCGCGCCACCCGTCTTGGAGCTATCGGGAACCGTCACCACATAGCCCGCGTTCGCGTTCGACTGCAGCATGTAGATACCGCTTTCAAGCACCGGCACCGCCTTCATCGTGAACACGCGTGCGGACGTCGTGCTCTGCTTCTTGTTCATGGCCGAAGAGCCCTGGGAGCATTTCTTGCCCGCCGTGGAAAGGGGCTTCTTCGTCTTGTAGTTCGTCCAGACGATGCCACCGTTCTTGTACGACGCTTTCCACCAGGTCGCCGTATTGCTGCTGGACGTGCTGTTCACCTGCACCGTCTTGTTTTTCACACCCGTGAGCAACTTGCCCGAAGCCAAGGACTCGATGGTGTAGACATTCTGCTTGCCCGGAACGAGCGAGACCTTCCATTTCTGGGTCGCGTCCGCGGTGTAGCTGTAGAATTTGCCTTTCGAATCCGACGCGGAAAGCGCGCGCTTGCCCTTCTGCTTCGTCGCGATCTCGTAGATGTTGGCCGCCACAAGGCCCGGGCGCTCGCTGAAGCAGAAGCCCTGCGCGGACGAGCCCGCCTTCTGTTTCTGCGCGGTGATGCTCGCGCCGTCTTTCGCTGTGCTTCCCGACACGCCAATGACGTAGCCAGTCGCCACATTCACCAGCCGATAAGCGCCCAGGCTTTCGTCATAGGCCAGCTTGAACAGCGACGCCTTGCTCTTCTTCGAACGAATGTCGACGGTGAGCGTGGTCTTCTTGCCCTTCTTGGTGGATTTCACCTCGAGAAGCTTGTCAGCGGAAATGCCCGCGTAGATGCGGTAGTAGTTGCCCTCGCGCTTCACGCAAAAGACCGTTCCGTACGCGTTTTTGCTCTTCTTCAGCTGGAGCTTCGCGCCGTTCTTGGTGCTCTGGCCTTTCACGTACAGCGAGTAGGACGAATTCAAGCTCGAGTCGATGTTGTACCAGCCCGTTTTGATCACCGGCGCAACAGCGCTTGTGCGCTGCGCGGCTTTGGTCGTTGTTGCTGCCGCGGCTGTGGTGGTAGCGGTCGCCGTTTCAGTTGCTGTGGTGGCGTCGGTTGTGGTTGCGGCGGTGTCGCTTGAGGAGCCGTCACCCGTCGTGGTGTCAGCGGACGTAGCGCCGTCACCCGCCGTAGTGGTATCCGTAGAAGATGCACCCGACGTGGCCCCTTCGCCTGTCGTGGCGTCACCGCTCGCGTCCGTCGTCGCGCCGCCCTCAACGGTTGAAGCAGCAGCGTCGCTTGGGGAAGCCCCACCTATTGCGGCGCCATCAGTCGAAGTCACACCTTCCCCACTCACGGAAGCGTTTTCGGAAGATGCCTCATTCTGAGCACCGTCCGATTCGCCAAGAAGTGCCGTGGCAAGAGACGCGGACGTATCTTCAACGCCATCAGCAGCGATTTCCGAAACAATAGACGAGTCCTGCGTTTGAGCATCGCCCGCCACGGTTGAAGAATCCGCAGATGACTGGTCCGTCGTCGCGAAAGCGAATTGCGGCACGCACAGCGCGCTTGCCAAAGCGAGTGTCAGAAACAAGAATCGATGACGTGCGACCATACCCTGCGCCCTTTCCCCTTATGTTCCGAGTCTGAACATACGCGCGCGCGAGGGAGCATTTCCCCAGTACACAGGGAAATCCGCTCAAACACGATAGGAGATAACGCGATTGGGGTAGTTTTTCGGCAGCTCATACCGCCTGCGGGCTATTCGCCCGAGCACCGCAACACAGTCGCAACAGCCGCTTCGCCAATATGCAACGGCCGCCTCAGCGCCGCAACACAGACGCAGTGGCTGCCCCGCCAAAGCGCAACGGTCACCCCGCGGCACAACGCGGACGCAACCTCACCCCTACCACAAGCGGCTACTTTTCCAGATAGCGCATGCTCTCAAGCTCGTTGAGCAAGGAGGCAAGGCCTTCCATCGTGTGATCCAGATGCGCCAGCCGCGCGGGCGAATCGTCATACACATTGCCCGTGCGCCAGCGGCTGTAATCGGCGCGACGCGGATCGAGCAGCGCCACCACATGCGCGGCCTTCATCGTGAAGCGGTAATTGAGGTTCAAGCATTTACCCACATCAGCAGCCAGTTTCGCATTAGCGGCAGCCTGCGCCTCATGACGGGCCCGTGCCCGGGGAGTACGCCACCGGTCACGCGACTTTTCCCGGCTCTTTTCCGCATGCTCAATCGATGCCGCCAGACGGCTCAGCAGTTCGGCATCCATATGAAGGTAGAACAGCAGCACAAGCGCGCGCCAAAGCCTCACTTGCCCGCGTTCCATGCCCCGGTACACTGCCTTCGCCAAGCGTCCGTCGATGCGTTCGAGCTCGGCGATCTTCGCATTGATGGTGCGCGTGCGGCGGGTGCGCAGGAACAGGAACACCACCATCATCACGCAGGTCACGCCCAGAACCACCAGTACCAAGCGCTCGAAAAGCGTGCCGCGCAGGGAATCCATGTACGGCTGCAGGGCGGTCAGGGCTATCTGCGTGGCGGCGGCGATATTCGTCACCGGACCCAGGTCAAGCAGCATCACGCCATAGCTCACCACAATGACGACCGGCAGGCTGAAATTCCCGGGGATAACGTGGACCGCCAGCGCGAACACACCAATGCCCACGATGGTGCCGATGAAGTTGTCCCTGGTGGCGCGTATGGTTTGGTCGTTGTAGGTGTTCAGCACCGTGAAGGCGGTGATGGGAATCCAGATGCCGTATATCTGCCCAATGCTGTCGGTCAGCAGCACGTCCACCAACATCGCGATGCCCACGATGATCGACAGCTGCAATGCGAAACGCGTCTGCGTGTTGCGCAGATTCACGTTGTCCTGCAGATAGAACAGACGGTAGGCGGCGCTCTTCAGGAACGGCGTGGTGGTGTCGCGCGACATGCGGGTGTCACGCACCGTGCGCAGCATGTTGTCGAGGATGGCCTTCCACGATTCCTGATATTCCGTCGTGCCTAGCTTATGGCTCTTGATGAAGCCTTCCAGCTCGTCGGCGAATTCCTTCACGTTCGTGATGCGGCCAAGGCCGTAGCCCAAAAGCACGCCCGCCAAATCGATGTAGTAGGTCTTTTCCTCTTCGCCCATTTCGCCACCGCGCTCGCAAATCGCGCGCACGTTATAGGCAATCTGCTCGATGGCCAGCAGCAACGAGAAGGTGTAGCCCTGCCGCCCCGAAAGCAGGCCGTCTTGACGGAAGACCGTGCCGTATTCGGTATTCGCATATTCCTGGGCGATGACGAAAACGCGCTTCGGATCGCAACGTTCGGTATCGCCAATCGCCAGTGCCAGTAGCTGCGCCGCCGTCTCATCGAAAGCACGGCGCACGAAGTTCCGGTCGCGCGCGAAAACGTCGAGCTCCCCCGTGCGCGAGTACCAACGGCGCATCACCCAAATGAAAGCACTCGTGCAGGCGATGGAGAACAGGGTGGCCACCACGCGAAGGCCAATGCCGTCGACCGTCACCGGGTTCACAAGCAGCAGCAGATAGCCGAGCCCCAACCAGAAGAAGTTGCGCGGCAGATAGTCATCGGAGTTGAAGATGGTCATCACGAACAGGTAAAGCATGGTGACAAGCACCATCGACACCGGATGCAAGCCGGCGAGCGTCGAGCAAAGCGCCATGATGAAGAACCAGCAGCAGCGCCGCGCGTAATTTACCGGCGAAAGGCCGGGTTCGCGCACGATGGTGCGGGAAAAGAACAGGAAGACGATGCCAAGCAGGGCATCCGCCATTCCGAAGAGCGTCTGGTCGGCGAAAAACAGCGCGGCGAAAAACGCGAGAAACGGCAGGCTGTAAAGCGCTCTGTGCGCAAGGGAATCCTGTTTCTTATCCGTCACTTTAGGCTGCTGAATGGCCGCCACGTATTCTCCTTGCTATCCATCAAGCACCGCCGGGGTTTCATTATATCGACGCTGGTACAGGCACGGGCGCATTCCACCGTTTCCCTGCAGGAGAAAGGAACGCCAGCGGTTAGCGGCGCGTGCGGGACCCCGATGTAGACAAGCCAAAAAGCGATTGGAATGCCGATTTGCAAACCGTGCCGGCACTCCAATCGCACCCCCTGCTAAAGGAAGCTGTTTCGTCGAAAGCTATTTCTCGGCCTCAGGCGCAAGCGATTCCAAGGATTCCTCGAACTGGTCAAGCATCTGCTGCTTCATGTCTTCTGTCATGCCGGGAATGGTGTCGGAATAGGTATTCATGTACTCCTTGAAAACGCCCATGCTCTGGTCGCTGTAGACATCGTAGAGCTTCATGTAGTTTTCTTCGTACACCGAGTAGTCGTCGCCGTTCTTGTACATGAGCTCGGCCATCTTGGTGCCGCCCTCGTTCATGGTCTCCGCGAGCTTAGTGACCTTTTCGGTCTCAATCGTGGCGAGCTCGGTCAGATCAGTAATGCCCTCGGCTTCCTCCTTGAATTCGCTGACCATCTCGGAGCCTTGTTCGCTCAGCTTTGCGTTGTATTCGGAATAGATGGTGTCGTAGGTTTCCTCTGCCTGACTCCCAGAACCGGACGAGCTGCAACCACCCAGAACAAATGCGGACGCAAGCGCGAACGACACAACGAGCACGGCCATAACAGCAAACTTTGATTTCATGATTCCCCCTTCTATCGTGTAAACGACTAAGCGACGCCCCCTGTAGCATCGCTGGTGAGAGAGAATATCAGGCCGCTCCAGCATGTGTGTCCACTGTAAAGGACACCTGTATCCAAGAGAATCCCTACTAACTCAACTTGTTATCGTCCTGCTCGAAGAAGGCGAGAGCGATGGCTCCAGGTCCGACATGGGTGCCGATCGTGGCGCCTACGGTGTGAATGGGAAGCTTGCCATCCGCAAAGCCGGGTTCCCAAATCTCACGCGAGTCGTCGATATACTTCATCAGGAGCTTGTCCGAAAGGCCCGCATAGCCCAAGGCCAACGGCATCGCGAAATCGATACCACCAGCCGCGGTCACCTGCTCGTTAAGCAGGTTTCGGCCATTCTTCGAACCGCGCGCCTTGCCAAGCAGCACAACCTCTCCGTCCTGGATGGAAATGACGGGCTTGATGGACAGCAGCTGTCCCACGCCAGCCGCCGCGCCGGAAATGCGACCGCCACGACGCAGGTACTCAAGCGTATCCAGCAATCCGACAACCACAATGCGCTCACGCGCATGCAGAAGCTCGGCGGCGATTTGCGCGGCTGAGCGCCCTTCATCCGCAAGTCGCAGCGCGTATTCCACCAGCACTCGCTCGCCCACGCAAACACTCATGCTATCCACCACATGCACGGTGCCCTTCGCGTTGTTCACGCTCTTTGCACCGCTCGCATCATTCGCGTTAGGCGCCTCGTTCGCGTCGTTCGAGCCGTTCGCGTCGCTCGCGTCATCCACGGCATTCGCGTCGTTCGAGCCGCCCGCCCCATTCGCCCCGAACCCCTCGTTCATCCCGGATGCCGCCGTCAGAGCCGACTGATAGGTGCCTGAGAGCTTCGACGAAAGCGTGATGCACACCACGTCATCGCCTGCGACAACAGCCTCTTCAAAAGCCTGTCCAAATGCGTAGGGATTCACTTGTCCCGTCTTGGGCAGCTCGTCTTCCTCAACCATCAGTTCGTAAAAGCGCTCATGCGTGAGGTCGACGCCATCGAGATAGGTTGTGGCGCCAAAGTTCACGGAAAGCGGGAGGACCCGAAGGTTCTCGTATTCGTCGGGCAAAATGTCGGAACCCGAATCGGTAACAATGCGAACTGCCATGGTAATTCCTTTCAAAATTGTGGTGCGGGTGCGGCGCCGCCAATAAGCCAAAGTCTTCCTGCGCGCGCATGCGAGCAAAAGCCAGAGCCTTGCGATGCCGGACGAAAGCCAAAGCCTTCCTGAGCACGCTTGAACGCGCACGGGCGCACACATAGGGCGACAACCAAGCGCAAACGCAAGCAAGACGCCCCATCAGACAAGGCTTCGCCAACAAAGGTTTTGATTTGCTACTTTGAGATTTCCTTGAGCTCCTTATAGACCGAGCTCAGCGAGTCATACATGATTCGACGGCTTTCATCGCTCAAGTCACTGCCCGCCTGATCGACAATACGACGAATGATGTCGTTCACCTCGAGCATGACGGCAGAACCCTTTTCGCTCAGACGAATCGGCGCGCGATAACGCTCAGCGGCGGTGGCTTCCTCTTCCCCGCCAACCTCGACAATGCCCGCCTCTTTAAGATGGGAAACGACGCGGGAAACCGCCGCCCGATCAACCGAGGTCGCGCGCGCGAGCTCGGCAGCGGTCAGCCCATCGGGATGGTGCTGCAACGTATAGACGCACATGAGATCAGAAGCGCGCAAGCCAAAACGCGCAAGCTCGACCGTCTTGATACGCTGAATCTCCTTCGCAACGGCCGTAATAAGGCCAACGAAATCCTCGAATCGATCCTCGGACATGAATCTCCTTGTGTCGCCATTCATCGTCCGCATCAAAATAGAACAGACTTGTTGACGTGTCAACAAGTCTGCATTCTCAACACACTCACCGGTAAGATCGATAGCGGATACAGATGGAATAAACGAAAACCGCCCAATGGACGGTTTTCATATCAGTTTGTTCGCATGTTGGGCGCTGCCAGAAACGTTCCAGGCTACAAATCCTCGTAATGAGACCACATCCTCACGACTTTCACCGTGCCTTCGTACATGATCCCATCCTTCTCGCATTCCCGCTGTATGACCTGGTAGTCAAACCTATGCTGCAAGTTTATTCGACGGGAATAAAGCCCGGCAAGACTGCCGACAAGAGCCTCGTAGGAAGGAGGGTTGGCAAACGGATCAGCCTTAACGACTTCGATTAGAAGCTTCGCCTTCTTATCGAGTCCCGCACCCTTGAGTTTCTTGGCATCCTTGGCAGCCTGTTTGGTAAACAAGACCTCCCACACGCCTACCACTCCAAATCATCTTCGCCAACGCACTCGGAAAGAGGCTCGGCCATTCCCGACACAAGCGACTCAGCCATTCCCGGTATGCTATTGAGATGCAAGGTCTCCTCGATAGCATGCCAATCATCCACGCCGACAATGACAACGCCCACACCCCTGTTGTTGGTCACCTCGATTGGCGTGGAATCTTCATTGACCCTTACCATGAGGTTGTAGAAGTCTTTCCTGGCGGCGGTTGCGGTTATCGAGCCCATGACTCCTTCTCCAATCGGTACGCATTTACGTACGTTTATGTTAGCGTACGCAAATACGTACGTCAAGCTTATGCACGTCGGCGAGGATGCATCCTCGCGAATGCAAAGCTAGTTCAGAGAGCGCATCACCCTGTTATTCGAAATGCTCAGCCGCTTTTTCGAGCTGGTTGATGATGTCGATCGACTGGGGGCACATCGACTCACAGGCACCGCATTGAATGCAGTCGCTCGCTTTGCCCGGCACCGCCTGCCAAGAGTACTGCTCCTTGGCGAATTCGCGATTTTCCGTCTGCAGCTCAAGGTTGAGCAGATTCATGATTTCGGGAATGGCAACCTGCTGCGGGCAATCCTTCACGCAGTAGCGGCAATTCGTGCATGGGACAACCGGCATCGCGGCAAGCACCTCGCGCGCCTGCGCAAGCGCGACCGATTCGACATCGCTGAAGCCTTGGCCATTCGCCTTCCATTCGGCAAGATTCTGCTGCATCTGATCGATCGTGGACATGCCGGAAAGCACCGTCATGACGCCGGGCTGGTTATAGCAGAAACGATACGCCCAGGATGCCTGACTCAGATCGGGACGAGCGGCAATCAGCGGAGCCGCCACCTGTGCCGGCAGATCGGCCAAGCGTCCGCCGCGGCAAGGCTCCATCACGATGACGGGCACACCGAACTTGTTGGCGACTTCCATATTGCGGCGCGACTGCACAACCGGGCTTTCCCAGTCCAGGTAGTTAACCTGCAACTGAATGAAATCGACCTCGGGATGCGCGGTCAGCAGCTCTTCGAGGGTATCGGCGCCATCATGCATGGAAAAGCCCACATGCCGAATCTTGCCCGCTGCCTTCTGCTCCTGCGCCCATTCCCACAAGCCGAAGTCGTCGAACTTCTTCGTGCGGTCGCCACCGACGTTATGCAGCAGGTAATAGTCCACGTAGTCGGTGCCCAAACGCTCAAGCGAGGTATCCAGGCACGCCTTGGCGGTCTGGGCATCGGGCAGCGCCCATGCCAGGCATTTCGTCGCAATGGTGAAAGACTCACGCGGGTAGCGCTTCACCAACGCCTCGCGCAGCGCCGTCTCCGAGCAGCCGTTATGGTAGACGAAAGCGGTATCGAAGTAGTTGCCGCCCGCTTCCAAAAAGGCGTCAACCATCTGCTTGAGCTGTTCGATATCGATATCGGTAACATCCTTGGGATTGTTGAGCGGCAAGCGCATGCAGCCAAATCCGAGCTTGGACGCATCGGTGATTTCGAGTGCCATATTGTTCTCCTGTCTCCGTCTCCGAAACATAGTAACGACTCGACCTGATTCAAATCAAAGCGAAATGGACGTCTACGAAATACGCGCGTGAGGACGGCTTGCATCGCCTCATACGTCGGCAGGCCCGCACACGCGACATCTCGTCTCCAACCCGTCTGCATCTCACCTGCCCCTCACGCGCGACGGCAAGATGGATGCAGCAAGATGGATGCAAAAGCAAGCGGGCCAGCCGATTACCGACTGACCCGTTAATTCGTGGTGGGCGTTAGAAGATTTGAACTTCTGACCTCTTCCGTGTCAGGGAAGCGCTCTCCCCCTGAGCTAAACGCCCATATGTTGGTGCTGCACAAGCAGCTTTGCCAGTATAGCGCAGTTTTCAAACTATGCAACCGGCCGTGCCAAAAAGTGTTGGAGGCGACGCCCGGATTCGAACCGGGGGTACGGGCTTTGCAGGCCCTTGCCTTACCACTTGGCCACGTCGCCATTCCATTCTTTATAACAAGAGCCGGTCAACTGTGGGGCGACCGGCTCGAGCAGGCAAATGGAGCGGACAACGGGGTTCGAACCCGCGACCCCCACCTTGGCAAGGTGGTGCTCTACCAGCTGAGCCATGTCCGCTTGACGGGTGAATATAATACGCACTTCATAGCATCGGTGCAAGGGTTAATTTCAAATTCCGTCCGCCTTCAAAGGATGGCCACAACTAGCGCGCGCTAAAGAGCTTAGCCAAGTTAAAGCCGCCCCGCCGAAAACAAGCGATCGAACGTCCAATCGCATCCCCCGCATCATCCGGACATTCAAGTATCAAGCCATGTCAGCGCAGCATGGCGCCTCAGCACAAGCAGACACCCAGTCTCGCTCTGGCGCCTAATCCCAGCCTTTCAGCCATTCATCAAGAAGATCCGCGGCGTTCTTCTGTTCAAAGGCCAGTGCGAAACTGAATTCCCGCATCTCCTCAGTGGGTATGACGAATTCTCCTGTCGAAGGCCCTTCTTCTACCGCCCAATCCGGCAAAGGAGCGCCTTGCACAACTCCCCTTCCGTTGATATGGCAGATGTCATTCTTCACCTTAAGGGATTGAACGTCGTTCTTGGCAATCGTGTAAATGAACTTGTCCTCATCCAAATACACCGCTCGCTTGCTGCTATAAGCGGCAGGCTCATTCTTCCCCACGATCCAGAACGCATATTCCAACTTGTCATCGGTAAGCGTGAGCGAACCGTTCGCATAGCTCGAATAGGGAAAGGCGCATTTGTATTTCGACGCGTTCTTCAAGCCGATCGCGCTAACGTACGGCACGCACGCAAAGCAGAAGGCGGCTGCAAGGAACAGAGCGACGCCCTCAGCGGTCGTAGGATGCGTGGCAAGCAAAACTACCACGCCACCCATAATCGCCGCCGCTACGGCCACGAGAACCGCCGCAAAGCCCATGCGAAGCTTCCATTGCGGATGCGTCCGGCAAACGTTCTTGAGAATTCGCTTACGCTCGGACAGGCTCGGCGTGAATGTGTGCATCTGCAACCCCTCTGGTCGGTGTCTGATCAGTGCATCGGCTTTTGGATATGAAAAAGGCCCCTTTGCAGGGGCCTTATCATTTCTGGTGTCGGAGGCGGGACTTGAACCCGCACGACCTTTTAGTCAGTCACTAGCACCTCAAGCTAGCGCGTCTGCCAATTCCGCCACTCCGACTTGCGCAGCGAAAGCTATTATAACCAAACAACAGCCTTCGTCAACAACAAATTTGAAAAAAGCTTTCTACGCCGTAGGATTAATCGTTCCCTGCGGGTAGATGAGCATCAGTGCGATCAGCGAAACAAGGAAAACGATGCCGCAGATAATCGTGAACTTGTCGAGGTTCTTCTCAACAAGCGAAATGGACTGCTGCGTACCGTAGAACGCGGAGGAAATGGCATCGGAAACACCGGTTCCCTTGCCCGAATGCAGCATGATGAACACGATCATGCCCACGCCAGAAACTACGAGAAGCACGATAAATAAAATCACCAGTGGAGTCACGCGCCTAATTCCTTTTCTCTTCTTTCACCTACACAAACCGTGCAGTATACGCACTTCGCGGGGCATTCGCAACACCAGCCGCGAAGTTTCCATCATTCCTGCTGCTCGTTGGGTAGCACCTTGGTCTGCCCCTGGGAAGCAACTTGGGCTGCTTCCCAGGCTGCTCCGTGGGTAGCACCTTGGGCTGCTCCCTAGGCTGCTACTTGGCCTTGCCCTGGTTCGCAACCTTGTTGATCTTCGCGTCGATGACGGCCGGATCGCCAATGTAATGCTTGTCGATGACGTTCATGTCGGCGTCGAAGGTGTAGACCAGCGGCACGCCCGTCGGGAGGTTCAGGTTCACGATCTCGTCCTCGCTCAGGTGCTCGAACTGCATCACGAGCGAACGAAGCGAATTGCCATGCGCCGCGATAAGCACGCGCTTGCCCGCGCGCATCTGGGGCAGAATCTCGCTTTCAAAATACGGCCAGGTGCGAGCAATGTTGTCCTTCAGGCATTCCGCCATCGGGATGTCAGCCGCATCAACGCCGCGATACGCGGGGTTGTTGTGCGCATCGCGCTCGTCGCCCGCCTCAAGCGCCGGCGGACGAACATCGAAGCTGCGGCGCCAGATCTTCACCTGGTCCTCGCCGTACTTCGCCGCGGTATCGGCCTTGTTGAGACCCTGCAGGGCGCCGTAATGACGCTCATTCAGACGCCAGGTCTTCACGACCGGCAGCCACGCGCGATCCATCTCGTCGAGCACGATGTTGAGCGTGTGGATGGCGCGCTTCAGATAGCTCGTGTAGCACAGGTCGAAATCGAAGCCCGCCTCACGCAGGGCGCGGCCGCCCTCTGCCGCCTCGGCGCGACCCGTTTCCGAAAGGTCGACATCGTACCAGCCGGTAAACAGGTTCTTCTTGTTCCATTCGCTTTCGCCGTGCCGAATGAGCACGAGCGTCATGGTCTTATCGTCCGCCATGAAATCCTCCTCTGAATCATTAATTCGCAACGCACAAGGCGAAGCTCAGCGCCTTCGCCCGCAGCGAAACCAAACGCCTCGCCCGCCGCTAGGCGCGATGCGTCTGCCCGTCTTGGCTTCCCTATTCCTTTGCCGCCTCGATGAGCGCCTTGAAATCGTTCGACTTCAAGCTGGCGCCACCAATGAGACCGCCGTCGATGTCCTCCTGCGCGAGAAGGCCCGCCGCGTTCTCCGGCTTCATCGAGCCACCATACAGGATACGCGTCGCCTCGGCGGTTTCGGCGCCAAACATGTCAGCGAGCTTCGCGCGAATGGCAGCGCACACTTCCTGCGCCTGCTCGGGAGTCGCCGTCCGGCCGGTGCCAATCGCCCAAATGGGCTCGTAGGCCACGACCACATGCTTCATGTCGATGTCGTCAAGGCCGGCAAGGCCCGCATCCACCTGCTTCGTCACGAAGTCGAGATAGTCACCGGAATCACGAATGCCAAGCGACTCGCCGCAGCACATGATGGCCGTCAGTCCACCGCCAATGATGGCCTTCACCTTCTTGTTGACGTCCATGTCGGTCTCGCCAAAGATGCCGCGACGCTCGGAATGACCGGCGATGCAGTAGCTCACGCCCAGGTCGGCAAGCATGGGCACCGAGACCTCGCCCGTATAGGCGCCATGGTCTTCCCAGTAGCAATTCTGGGCACCAACCGCGATTTCGTTTTTGTCGAAATCGAGCACGGTCAGCGCCGGCAGCAGATCGATGAACGGCGGAATGATGACCACGTCCACCTGGTCGAGCCACGCGGAAGGAACGCGGTTCGCGATCTCCTGCGTCAGCACGACCGCCTCAGGCCGCGTGTTGTTCATCTTCCAGTTGCCGGCTATCATCGGCTTTCTCATGATGTCGCCCTTCTCGATGTCTGTTCTCAATCGGCTTGTCCCCGGTCGCCGCAAAGCCCGGCAACCATGTCAGCCTAAAATCGGGGCGGCCTTTGCGCGGCCGCCCCGACCCGATTTCAAATTCCTAGTCTTCCAGAAGCGGCGCGACGCCGGGAAGCACCTTGCCTTCCACCAGGCGCATCGAGGCGCCACCACCGGTGGAAATGAAGGTCATCTCGTCATCAAGCGCGAACTTGCGCACCGCTGCCGCCGAGTCGCCGCCGCCGATAATGGTCTCGCCCGGAGCCACCGCAAGCGCCTGCGCGACGCCACGCGTGCCTGCCTCGAACGGCTTCATCTCGAAGACGCCCATCGGGCCATTCCAGAAGATCGTCGCCGCACCAGCGATTTCCTTCTTGAAGAGTTCGACCGTCGCGGGACCCACATCAAGGCCCATCATGTCATCGGGAATCTCGTCCACGCCCACGACCTGCGTTTTCGCGTCCTCCGCGAAACGGTCGGCCACAACCACGTCAACCGGCAGCAGAAGCTTCACGCCGGCCTTCTGCGCCATGTCGAGAATGCGGCGCGCGGTCTCGATATGCTCATCTTCGCGAAGCGAGGTTCCGATGTTCTTCCCCTGCGCCAGGAAGAAGGTGAAGCACATGCCACCGCCCACAAGGATGACGTCGACCTTCTCCATCAGCGACTCGATGACGCCGATCTTGTCCGACACCTTCGAGCCGCCGAGAATCGCGACGAAGGGACGGTGCGGCTCTTCGAGCATGCCCTTGAGCGTGACAACCTCGCGCTCGAGCAGGAAGCCCGCATAGGAAGGCAGAATCTCGGCCAGACCCGCGGTGGAAGAATGGTTGCGGTGCGCCGTGCCAAACGCATCATTCACGAAGATGTCGCCCAGCGAGGCGAGCTCGGCCGTGAATTCCGGATCGTCCTTTTGCTCGCGCGCGTCGAAGCGCACGTTCTCAACCAGCAGCACCTGACCCGGCTCGAGCTTTTCGACCTTCGCCTTCGCGTCGGGACCGCAAATGTCGGACGCCATTTCGACTTCCTGACCCAGGAATTCCGACAGGCAGGCGGCAACCGGCGCAAGGCTGAAATCCTTTTCATAGCCGGTGCCGTGCGGGCGGCCCAGATGCGACATCAGCACGAGGCGCGCCTGATGCTTGAGCAAATAGCGAACCGTCGGCAGCACCGCGCGAATGCGCAGGTCATCGCTTACTTCGCCGTCTTTCAGCGGAACATTCAGATCGCAGCGGCACAATACGCGCTTGCCGGCGACATCCGCCTGCTCAATGGTACGAATACGAGGCATGAATCCCCCTCTTATCGAAGTGACTAATTGGCAGAAGAACGCGCATCGTGCGAATGGATTGATCGAATCGGGCAAATCCTGCATAAGCCGCATGCGGCGGAACCCGTCGTATCATGCCGTGTTCCGCCGTCTGCACGCTCTATCTTTTCCTCTGGTAATTAAAGAAGGATCTTGCAGAGATCCTTGACGCGGTTCGAGTAGCCCCATTCATTGTCATACCAGGCGATGCACTTCACGAAGGTGCCCTCGCCACCGTTCACCATGGTGAGCTGGGAATCGAAGATGGATGAATGGTCGTTCTCGACGATGTCGATGGAGACGATCGGGTCTTCCGTGTAATCGAGAATACCCGCGAGCGGGCCTTCCGATGCCGCCTTCATCGCCGCGTTGATGGCTTCCTTGGTCGCGGGCTTTTCGAGCTCGACCACGAGGTCGACCATCGAGCCGTCAGGCGTGGGAACGCGCGTCGCCATGCCATCGAGCTTGCCGGCGAGCTCGGGAAGAACGAGCGAGACCGCACGAGCGGCACCCGTCGTCGTCGGGATCATCGACAGCGCGGCAGCACGAGCGCGGCGCAGGTCCTTGTGCGGAAGGTCGAGGATCTTCTGGTCGTTGGTGTAGGCGTGAATGGTGTTCATGAAGCCCTGCTTGATGCCGAAATTGTCGAGCAGGACCTTTGCCATAGGAGCAAGGCAGTTCGTGGTGCACGACGCGTTGGAAATGATATTGTGCTTTTCCTTGTCGTACTTCTCGTCGTTCACGCCCATGACGATGGTGATGTCCTCGTGCTTTGCCGGCGCCGAAATGACGACCTTCTTCGCGCCCGCCTCAATGTGAGCACGCGCCTTGTCGGCATCGGTGAACAGGCCGGTCGACTCGACGACGATGTCGACACCAAGCTCGCCCCACGGAAGCTGAGCTGGGTCGCGCTCGGCAAGCATCTTCACTTTCGCGCCATCGACTTCGATGCCGTCTTCGGTCACTTTCACCTCGTTGAAGGCACGGCCATGAACCGAGTCATATTTCAGGAGATGGGCCATCGTCGCCTTGTCGCCCAAGTCATTGACTGCGACGACCTCGACGTCGGGGTCCTTCGCCATAGCGCGGAATACGAGCCGCCCGATGCGGCCAAACCCGTTGATTCCCACCTTTACCGTCATGCCAGCTCCTTTCGCCGTCCGCGGGAAGCGCCACGGACCGATGCTTTTAAACATGCGTTAATTATAACCCTGCCGCACAAATCTACCACAATCAGTGGTAAGGGACGCGCCGGGCGGACACCAAGCAGCGGTGGCACACACATGCCGCGGACGGCACTGGCCAACGCGCGGCACGCGTTTCCGGCACCAGGCGGCGCGGGAATCCGCACACGATCTAGGGTTCGCGGCAGCTCGCGCTCACCCGCATCGTTCGCGTCAACCGGCATGGCACACCCGCATCATTCGCGTCAACCGGCATGGCACACCCGCATCAGCCGGCGTCTATCTCCTCGGCCATCTGCTCGATACGGCGCACGCGGTGATATACCGCCGACTTCGAAAGCGGCGGATCGGCAAGCTCGCCGAGCTCCTTCAAGGACGCGCTCGGATGCTCCAAGCGCAAGCGCATGAAGTCGCGCAGGGCCGGCGTGATCTCGCCCGGGCTCTTATGGGCGAGAATCTTGCGGATGGCCTCGACCTGCGCAATGGCGGCATCTGCCGCTTTCGCCTGGTTCGCCATATCCGCGTTGACCTGGCGATTCACCTCATTGCGAACAGACTTGATCACGCGGGCGTTTTCCAGGGCCAGCGCGCACTGATGCGCACCCACGAGCGCGAGAAACGCGCTGATTTCGGAACCGCCCTTCAAATAGACAAGCCGGGCGCTGCGGCGCTGCATCACGCGGGCATTGATTCCCCGCTCGCGCATCATTTCCGCAATGTCCTGGGCGTGGCGTTCGTAGTCGACCGACATCTCGAAATGGAAATCGCCCTTCGGGTCGGCGATAAAGCCGCTTCCCATGAAAATGCCGCGGAGGTACGCGGCCTGGCAGCAGCGCTTCTCCACCAGCCAAGGCGCGACACCCTGTTGCAAGCCGTTCGTTCCCACAATGCCCATGTCGTGAAGCGCGGCCTCAAGCGCCGGCTGGTCGGGCACGCTTACCAAATAGTTCGGAGTCTTATGCAGCACGCTCTGCCGCATCGTGAGCTCGGTCCGCAAATGGCATTGCGCATGCAGCAGCTGGATGGCCAGGCGGGCCACCTTCGGCATATCGGTGGCGATCTCCAAGCGGCGTCTGCCGCCGCCCGCCAGATGGAGCGTTCCCTCCACGCGCACCAAAGCGCCCAGCACCGCCGTGTCGCAGTGCGAGCAGACGGGAGCCACGCGCGTGAGCTCGTTTTTCACATCGGACGTGAAAGACATTACGAAAAGATCTCCTCAAGCACCTGCCGAAGCGCGACGGGATTATGGCAAGCCGGATCGTCGGGGTTCGCAAGGTTTCGCACGTACAGGCGAATGCCCTGGTCGCGAATCCAATCCGCATCTTCGATCGAAAAGCCGACCGGATGAACAGCATAATCGGGAAGCGCCGCAAGACGCGCGCGCACTTGCGCCGCGGGCTTCAGCGAGCCTTCCGAATGAACGACCGCGTAATCGAGCAGACCTTCCATGCCATGCTCAAGCAGAGCCTGCACGTGCTCGCCCGCGCTCATGCCCCGCGTCTCGCCATCAAGGTCGGAAACGTTGCACAGGAAGACGGTCTTTGCCCGCGACTGCCGTATCGCATCCACCACGCCCGGCACCAGCAGGTTCGGAATGATGGAGGTGAAAAGCGAACCGGGACCCAGCACGATGGCGTCCGCCTCGCGAATGGCGTCAAGCGCCTCGCCATAAGGGTGGCACCCTTCCGGAGCGACAAGCCATATCCGCCGCAAGGGGCGTTCGGAATGGCTCGCGGCCGCCTGGCCCACGAGCATCCTTCCCGCGTCATCGATGGCGGAAAGACGCACGTTATCAAGCGTCGAGGGATACACGCGACCCCGCGCGCCCAGAAGCTGGCCGCAAATGCGCACCGCCTCGGGGAAAGAGCCGGTCTCGTGCTCGAGCGCCGAAAGAATGAGATTGCCCAGCGTGTGGTCGCGGGCGAATTCGAAGCGATAGCGGAAGACATGCGTGATGGCGTCATCGGGATCCGCGGCCATCGCACACAGGCACTTCCGGATATCGCCCGGAGGCGTCACGTGGGCCTCGTTGCGGATGATTCCTGTCGAACCGCCATCATCGGCCATGGACACGACCGCGGACACATGGCAATCGAGCGAAAGAAGCGTCCGGATGGAAAGGCTTGCGCCGGTTCCCCCGCCGATAACCACGACTTTAGACGCCGCATAGCGGGAATCGGAGACCGCTTCCGCCTGGTCAAGCGCCTTGAAAGCCGCAGTGAACTGCGAGTCCAGCTTAAAGGGTTCGCCGCTCATTTGCTCTCCGCTACCGTCGTCGCCAGCGCCAGATCACGATGGGAAACCTGGGCCGCATAACCCAATTTGCGCAGTATGGCACCGGTCTCCTCCGCGAGGGCGACGCTGCGATGCTGCCCGCCGGTGCAGCCCACGCCAATGGCGAGCTGCTGCTTCCCCTCTTTGACATAGCCCCGCATGATGGTTTCGAGCAGGGCGCTCCAACGATCGAGGAATTCAGTCGTCTCCTCCTGCTCCATCACGTATTTGCGCACCGGCTCATCAAGGCCCGTCATCGCGCGCAGTTCCGGCACGTAGAAGGGGTTCGGAAGGAAGCGCACGTCGATGACGACATCCGCATCGGTCGGCGCCCCGTGTTTGAAGCCGAAGGAATAGACCGTCACCGCGAGCCCGTCCTGCATGCCATTCTGGCTGAACAGCGCGCGCAGCTTCTCACGCAGCTGCATGGGCTTGAGCTTGCTCGTGTCGATAATCACATTCGCATGCTCGCGAATACCCGCGAGAAGATGACGCTCCGCGGTGATTCCCTGGCTGATGGTCATGTTCGTCCCGTAGGCGCACATCGGATGACGGCGGCGGCTCGCCTTGTAGCGAGCGACGATGACGTCGTCCTGCGCGTCAAGGAAAATGATGCGGTACACGAGGCCCGCGGCGCGCACATGCGCCAGCTCCTCGATCAGCTCGGTGTAGAAATTCTTGTTGCGCGCATCGCACACGACCGCCAGGCGCCTGCTCACCTGCTCTTCGCCCGGCAATGTCGCCAGACTCACGAGGTTCATCAGCAGACGCGGCGGAAGATTGTCGATGCAGAAGTAGCCAAAGTCCTCGAAGGTGTGCATGGCCTCGGTACGTCCCGCGCCACTCATGCCGGAGATGATGATGAGGTCAGGCTCCTTCGCGGTACGCGCTGGCGCCTGCACTTGTTCTTCAACCGACATATCGGGAGTGCTCTCTGTCATATCAGGCCTCCAGTATCGCTTCGGTTTTACCTATCGCTTCGCTGTGCGCTTCATTATACTCGCGCAGCACCCAGTACAGCTCTTCGGCCACCGCGTCTGGCACCACATGGGCGGCCTTGATCTCCGCAAGGCTCGCAGCTCGCAGGCGCTTCATGCTGCCAAAGGCTTTGAACAGGGCTTTCTTGCGCGCAGGGCCAATACCCGACACCTCATCGAGGATGCTTGCGGTCATGCCCTTCTCGCGCAATTCGCGGTGGAAAGTGATGGCGAAACGGTGCGCCTCGTCACGCACTTGTTTCACAAGATACAGACTTGCGCTGCCCGCGGGAAGCACGACCGGGCCTTCATCGCTCCAAGGAACGAAAAGCTCCTCGTCGCGTTTCGCGAGGCCCGCAAGCGCGATGTCGTCGAGCCCCAACTCGTCGAAGATTTTCATCGCGGCAGTGAGCTGCGGCTTTCCACCGTCGAGAATGATGAGGTCGGGCTTGCTGCCAAATCGCTCGTCCGCCATCCGTTCGGGCGCATAGCGGCGCGACATGGTCTCCGCCATCATCGCGAAGTCGTTCGCCTCGTCCGTCTGGATACGCATCTTGAAACGGCGGTACTGCTTCTTGTCGGGACGACCGTTGGTGAAAACGACCATGGATGCCACCGAATAGCTGCCGTGAAGCGTCGAGATGTCGAAGCATTCGATACGCAGCGGCGGCTTCTCCATCGCAAGCGCGCTTTCCAGCTGAAGCAGGGCCTCGTTGACCCGCTTGTCCTCGTAGTTCGTGCGCACCTTATAGCGCTGAAGCGCATGGCGGGCGTTCAATTCCGCCATGGAAAGCAGATCCGCCTTGTCGCCGCGCTGCGGCACCGCGAAACGCACCTTCGCGCCATGGGCGTTCTCGAGGCGCTCGGTCAGCCAGGCTTCCATGACCTCCTGGTCTTCCGGCACCTCGCGCACCACCACCTCGCGAGGAATGGAACTTGCCGTGCCGTAATAGCGCAGCAGGAAATTGTGCATGAGGTCCTGATCAGGCACATCGCGGCCCTTGTTGAGAATGAAATCGACGCTGTTGATGACCGCGCCCTCGCGCACGCTCAGCAGCTGCGCGCCCGCGATGGTCTCTTCGCGATAGAAGCCGATGATGTCGGCGTCGAGCTCGCCTTGCGTCACCACATGCTGCTTGTCGGCGATTCCCTTGATGATGTCGATCCGCTGCTTGATGCGGGCGGCCCGCTCGAACTCGAGATTTTCCGCCGCCTCGCGCATCTCGTCGGTCAGCTCGCGAATAAACTCGCGATGATGTCCGGAAAGAAAGCGCTCCACCCGACGCACGTTTTCCGCGTAGGCAACCGCATCGAGCTTTCCACAGCACGCTCCGGGACCCAAGCCCACATGACTGTCGAAGCATTCCTTGGGAGCGCGGGCTTGACCGCGGGTGCCTTCCCCATGAGCCGCTTCCCCAGGGGCCTCTTCCCCAGGGACAGCGGTTGTCGCTTCCCCACGCGCCATGGCCGCCGATTGCGATGGAACCGCCTCGTCAGCCGATGCCGCCACATGCTCGCAGGTGCCACACGTCTTGAAACCCTCGCGCGCCATGCGCCGCCACTCCTCGCAGCTCGTCGCGCAAATGGGAACGATGCGCCGCACGATATCGACCAGCTCGCGGGCGGCGCGGGAATCGGTATAGGGACCGAAGTAGCGCGTCCCGGGCTTGTGCTTCTCGCGCGTGTACTTAATCGCGGGAAACATGTCCGATTCCGTTATCGCGATAAAGGGATAGCTCTTGTCGTCCTTGAAATCGGCGTTGAAGAAAGGCTTGTACTGGTTGATGAGGTTACGCTCCAGCACGAGGCTCTCATGTTCGCTTGAGGCAACCACATAGTCGAAGCTGTCGATCTGGTCGACGAGCAGCGGGATCTTCGCGCGGTCGTCCTGGAAATTCACGTACTGGCGCATGCGCGCGCGAAGCTGCTTCGCCTTGCCCACATAGATGACCTCGCCCGACGCGTCTTTCCACAGGTAGACGCCAGGCAGGGTGGGAACCTCGTCGAGCTCCCGCTTTATGCGGTCAAGTTTCGCTTCATCCATGGATCGAGTATATCGCCGGGTGCGAAAGAGGGGCCGCGCCCGCGCGCATGCCCCGAGAAAACACAAGGGGAAATTGCCTCTGGCAGGCCGCCAGGTGAATGGGACGCCATCGCGGGATACGCAGGCGGCGCAGATGGGGCCGCGCAAGAAAAGGCAAGCTACACAACGCAAGTCGCAATCCGCGAACCGCAATCGTCCCCGGGAACGCAAAAAGGGGAAAGCCCGCGCGATGCGGACCTTCCCCTTGAAATCGCCTTGCGTTGCGA
>CAVFFT010000010.1:0-9781 GCA_963621885.1 bacterium | reverse complement strand
TCGCGCAACCGAACGCCGTGTTTGGCGCGTTCATGTTCCTCGTGTTCTACCTCACTCATAACCTGGGCAAACGCGTGCGACTCCATGCGCTGGAAGCACCCGCCCTGGAAGCTTCCGCCTTGAAAACGCCCGCCCCGGAAGCAAGCACACCGAAAGACGCCTCACGTGAAAGCTCCAACACGAAGCGGCTCGCCCGCGCCCGTGAAAGCTCCAACGTAAAGCGGCTCGCCCATGCCCGCCGTCTGCGCGTGATGGTGGTTGCGGCCATTCTGCTTGTCGCGCTCGTGCTTTGGCTTGTGGCGATGAACCTGCCGGCGCTGCAAAGCGTCACGAGCTATTTCGCGAACAGCATCCAATCCCCGACGAAGGTGATTCGCCGCACGCTCACCTTACGCGTCGACCCCTTCTGGGGACAATGGCTGCTTGCGGTCATCGTGCTCATCGGCGTGATCGCGCTGGTGCGCCGCCGCATCCTGTGGATTCTCATTCCCGCCGCGTGGATGGGTCTCGCCTACATTCTCATCCGCACGGCCAACACGCCGCTCGCGCATTTCCTCGCGGGCTTCTGGTATTGCGACCATGTGCGCATTGGCGCCTGCTACACCGCCTTCCTCACACCAATAGCAGCCTGCGGCCTCGCGAGCATCGCCCGCACATCGTGGCAGCTCACCGGCCGTATCGCGAAGTGCGCGACCCCCACCACCAAGGCCATTGCGGCGGCGGTCGTGGTGGTGCTGTGCCTCGTTGTCGTTTTCTTCCCGAATGTCACGACGCCGAGCGGCAACGTGAAGAAGACCGGCTACGGGACGGTCTACACCGAGCTTTCGAGCATGTACCGCATCAAGGACAACCGCGTTTACGGCAGCGACGAGCAGGCCTTCGTCGACAAGGCGCGCGAAATCACACAGGACGACCTCGTGCTGAACTACCCCGCCGATGGCAGCAGCTTCGCCTACGCCGTCAACGACATGCACGTGTACTGGCGCAACTTCAAGACGAAGAACCAGACGGAAGCCGCCAAGATCATCCGCACGAATCTCGTGAACTACGCGACTGACGAAAACGTGCAGGAAGCCGTGAAATCGACCGGCGCGCGCTGGCTGCTGCGGCTTGACCAGGGTGTGAGCTACGAGGACGGCAAATGGTTCCGCCAGTTCCGAAAGCCCGAGAAATGGGAAGGCATCGAGGCGGTCGACGAGAACACGCCCGGCTTCACCTGCGTGCTTGCCGAAGGAGACATGCGCCTCTATCGCATCGATTACTAACCACGACGCTTGCGAGATTACTAGCGGCCCGCTCACCAGGGCGGGCCGGGCGCGTGAGACGCCGGAGCGGCTCCAAGTGAAACGCAGAGGCGGTTACGGGTGAGATGCCGGATCGCTTGCGAAGTTGTGGCTTCCGTTTGTTCGACGTTAACAATTTCGTCAGAGTGGCAAACGGGCGGGCATTCACGCGTATAATCGGCTGGTTTAAATCTCACCATCCGAAGAGGACCTCATGATCAAGCGTTTCAAATCCCTTATGTCCGCCATTGTTTTGGCCGCACTTGCCGCTGCCTTGGCGCTGCCCGCCGCCGCCCTGGCAACCGAGGGCGAAACGGAGAGCGAATCGACCGCATCCCAGCCGCTTTACCTGGCACTGGGCGACAGCATCACGTGGGGATACGAGCCCAACGGCACCGATGCCGCCGGCACGCAGCTCACCGACGAATGCTTCGTGAACATCCTCGCGGCAGACAAGGGCTATACGGTCGAAAACGAGGCGGCCATCGGCAACACCGCCACGGGCATTCTGGAACAGCTTTCATCCGGCACGCTCGACGACAGCATCAAGCAGGCGAAGGTCATCACCATCACCTGCGGCGGCAACGACCTCATGCAGGTCGTCTACGAGCGGACCGCGCAAACCTATAACACGGTCAATCCCGACGACAAGATGCAGATTACGGCTGACGATGTCATAGCCATCCTCGCCAACCCCCAGGACGAAAGACGCAACAGCATAAAGATCATGGCCTATTGGGCAATCATTTCGAAGTACAAAGACAGCGAAGGCAATAATTCGTACCTCGAGGATTGTTCGGAATTCAAAGCGACGCTGAACACCTACATCGAGAACCTCAATACAATCACGGCGCAAATCAAGAAGCTGAACCCCACCGTTCGCATTTTCGTCGCCACGCAGTACAACCCCTACGGTCATTTTTCCGGAACCTATCAGCTGATTAACACGCATGTTGGAGCCTGCGCAAAGCAGCTCAATGACGCGATCGCGAATAATGCCCCAATCGGCGGCTATACCGTGGCCGACGTCTACGCCGCTTTCGTTGGCAACACCGCCACCTACTGCAACGCTTCGGAGACAGGTCCCAATATCGACTTCCACCCATCGGTTGCCGGCCATGCGGCAATCGCCAAGGTGTTTGAAAGCGTCGTGCCCGGCGTTGCCACGGTAACGGCAGGCGAGTTCTCGAAGACCTACGGCGACCCCGACCCCACGTTCAGTGCAACGGAAACGGGCGTGAAAACGGGCGACACGCTCACCTACACCTTCAGCCGCGAAACCGGCGAGGATGTCGGCAACTATACGCTCACTCCTTCCGGCAGCGAGGACCAAGGCTCCTATCTCGTGTACTACGCATTCGGAAAGCTCACGATTACCGCGAAGTCGATCGTGCCTGACAGCGCAAGCACGCCCGATGATGAAAAGACGGGAATCAGCGTGAGCGGAATCGCAAACGTCACCTACGACGGCAAGGACCACAAGCTGGAGCCGGTGATTTCCGACGCGCAGACAGGCGCTACCCTGAAAGCGGGAACCGACTACACACTCGCATACTCTGGCGATACGACCGAGCTCGGAACGGTGACCATCACCGTGACAGGCATCGGCAACTACACCGGCAGCTTCGAGCTTTCGTACCAGATTGTCGAGGATACCAGTGGCGATGACGATGATGACCCCAGCGGGGATGATGACGACGATTCCGGCAGCGACGCCAGCGGCGATGACGATACGGATGGTGACGCGGATGACAGCGGCTCGGGCGACGATAACGACGACGCAGACGCGGACGGCAGCGGCTCCTCAAACGCGAATGATTCCGACTCCTCGACGGCGAGCAACGCAACGTCTGGTGGCCTTGCCCGCACCGCAGACAGCAACGGCATCACCGCCGCCCTTCTCCTTTCGCTGCTGGTCGCAAGCGGCGCCTGCCTGATGCGGGCCCGCCAAAACGGCATGGCACGCGCCCACCAGGTCCGCGGAGCGCACGCTCGTCAACGTTCCCGTGGATAGACGTTCACAATACGGATTCAGCCGTCCCATTAGGGTAATATAGCGAAGGTATGCGTAAGAACAGTCTTTAAGGATGGCAGATGAGGTCGCTTTTGATCATACCCGCCCACAACGAGGCGGAGAACATCGAGCGCGTGGTTGACCAGATAATCGCCGAATACCCGGCGTACGACTACATAGTAGTCAACGACGGATCGAGCGATGAGACACCTGACATCTGCCGCCGGCGCGGCTACCACCTGCTCAACCTGCCTATCAACCTCGGGCTTGCCGGGGCGTTTCAGGCGGGCATCAAATACGCGCTGAAGCATGGCTACGACTGTGCCATCCAATTCGACGCCGATGGCCAGCATCTTCCCGAATACCTCGACAGCATGGTCGCGGAAATCGAAAAGGGCGCCGACATCGTGCTCGGCTGCCGCATGGATCCCGAAGACCAGCCGACCGGCATGCGCGGTCTCGGCTCGAACATCCTCACCGGCATGATTCGCATCACCACCGGCAAAAAGCTCTGCGACCCCACATCGGGCATGCGCGCCTACAACGCGCGCGCCATCCGGGAGCTTGCCTGGGGCCCCAACCTGGGACCCGAACCCGACACCGTTTCCTACCTCATGCGCAAGAAGGGCCTGCGCGTCGCCGAGGTTCCCGTGCGCATGGCTGAACGCATGGCCGGCGAAAGCTACCTGAACTGGAAGACCTCTTCGGCATACATGATGCGCATGGCGCTTTCCGTCCTCCTCATCCAGTTCTTCCGATAGGAGCTTTCATGTCCTGGGAAATCAGCATTCTTCTTGTAATCGGCGCGATCGCGCTCTTCATCTTCGTCATGGGAAACATCCGTAAGGCGAAGATGCGCATCGAGGACGCCATCTTCTGGATCGTCCTGGCGCTCGCGATTCTCATTCTCGCGTTCATTCCGCAAATCGCTTTCGCGGCGGCCGGATTCTTCCATTTCCAGGCGCCCATCAACTTCGTCTTCCTCGCGTTCATCGCCATCCTGCTGGTGAAGTGCTTCATGATGAGCGTGCGCACCTCGCAGCTCGAAACGAAGCTGCGCGAACTCACGCAGCAGCTGGCTATCAACGCACTTGATGCCGAGGACCGCACGCAGGCGCAGGACGCGGCTTGCACGGACGACGCATCCCAGAGCGCGCAGCCGGGCAAATCCGCATAGCGCGCCGATGCCCGAAAGTCACCCACATTACGAAGCCCGGAATCGCTCCGGGAACCACGCAAAAGCCCGCGCCGAAAGCCGCGCGACTCACTTTTCACAACCGCCAATCAGCTTTCCAAAGCCGCAGGTAACGCCTATGAAAGGAACATCGTGGCAGATTCTGTAAGCTCACTGTGTCTTGCATCGGCCTACTACCCGCCCCACATGGGCGGCGTCGAGATTTTCACGCAGAACCTCGCCCGTGAACTGCTGCGTCGCAACATCGAAGTGACCGTCGTCACCAACGGCATCGACGACGCAGGCGAAAGCTGCGCGCCCGAAGGCATCACGCTTTTCCGCATGCCCGCGCGCGACCCGCTTGGCCGCTTCCCGCTTTCCGTGAACAACGCACAAAGCCGCGAGCTCTGGGAGCAGCTTGCCAGCCGCCATTTCGATGGCTATGTGGTCAACACGCGCTTCTATCCGCTTATGCTGAAAATGCTTGCCCATGCGAAACAGCAAGGCACGCGCCCCGTTCTTATCGAGCATGGGTCGGCCTATCTTTCCGTAGGAAATCCCCTGATCGATGCAGCCATGCGCCGCTACGAGGATTCGATTGCTTCTAAGGTTCGCGCCGCGAATCCGCATTGCTTCGGCGTCTCGCAGGAAGCAAGCGACTGGCTGCGCAACTTTGGGCTTGAACCCGAGGGCGTCATCCACAATTCCATCGACGCGGAGGTCTTCGCCAATAGCGCGTCCAACCGCGATTTCCGCGCGGAATACTGCATTCCCGCCGATGCCTGCCTTATTGCGTTCACCGGCCGCATCATTGCGGAAAAGGGCATCTGGACACTGCTCGATATCGCCCGCACCCTCGAGCATGAGCCGTTCTACTTTATTGTGGGCGGCGCCGGTCCGCAGGAGCAGGCGCTCAGCGCGCGCAAGCCGAGCAACATGAAAGTGGTGGGACGCCTTTCGCACGAGGATGTCGCCGCGCTCTTGAAGCAGGCCGACATCTACTGCTACCCAAGTACCTACCCCGAAGGCCTGCCGACCTCCCTGCTCGAGGCGGCGGCCTGCGAAGCAGCCATCATCACGACGCCCGTTGCCGGTGCCCGCGAAATCATTCCCTCACCCGAATACGGCACGATTGTGGATGAGGCCACGACCGACGCCTTCCTTGAGGCCATACGCCAGGCCTGGAGCGACCGCAATGCCCTGCAAGCGCGTGCCCAAAAGTGTGCCGCGCATGTGGCCAGCGCCTTCTCATGGGAACGCACCGCCGATGCGCTCCTGAGCGTGTGGAGCTAACGCCATGGAACTGCTTGCTCCTGCCGGCGGACTCGACCAGCTGCGCGCCGCGCTGCATTTTGGCGCCGACGCGGTCTATCTGGGTGGCGACCGTTTCAGCATGCGCACCCGCGCGGACAACTTCGCGGGCGTCGACATCGCCTTCGCCATAGCGCTCGCCCATGAACAGGGCGCTCGCGCCTATGTGGCGGCAAACACGCTCATCCACCCCGGCGACCTCGACGCCTATCGCGACTTCCTTGTGCAGGTGAACGATGCGGGCGCCGACGCGGTCATCGTATCTGACCTTGCTGCCATCGACATCGCGCGCGAAATGGGTCTTGGCATTCCCCTGCACCTTTCCACGCAGGCATCGGTCACCAATGCCCGTTCGGCACGGATGTACTACGAACTGGGCGTGCGCCGCATCGTGCTGGCGCGCGAACTGACGATTCCCGAAATCGCCGCCATCCGCAAGGACACGCCGGCCGACCTCGAGCTTGAGGTTTTCGTGCATGGCGCCATGTGTATCGCCTATTCCGGGCGCTGCCTGATTTCGGCCTACCTCAATGGGCGCGACGCGAACCGCGGCAACTGCACGCAGCCCTGCCGCTGGAGCTGGAGCCTGCAGGAAGAGACGCGTCCTGGCGAGTACTTCCCTATCGAGGAGGATGGCAAGCATTCCTTCATCCTGAGTTCCGCCGACTTGAATATGCTCGCTCATCTGGACGAACTGCGGGAAGCGGGCGTATCGTCTTGCAAGGTCGAAGGCCGCATGAAGGGGGCCGCTTATGTGGCGACCGTCACCAATGCGTACCGCCGCGTGCTTGATGGCGCCGATCCTGCCGATCTGGCGGCCGAGCTGGACACCGTGAGCCACCGCCCTTATCACACCGGCTTCTATTACGGAACGCCGGCGCAGTCATACGACGGCAAGGAATACGTGCAGGATTGCGATTACGTGGGTACGGTCGAATCGTGCGAGAGTTTGGCCGACGGACGCTTCCGCCTGAGCTTCACGCTGCGCAACCGCATCTACAGCGGCGATGCGCTTGAGGCCCTCACACCGGGAAAACCGGTCCTTCACCTGCGAGCCGACGAGCTTTGCGATGAAGAGGGTTTGCCGGTTAAGGCGGCGCTTCACAACGCGCACCGCTATTCGTTCGTGTCGGAAGTGGCACTGCAGCCGCTCGACATCATTCGCAAAAGGCGCAGCGACCCCAATATTCAGGCGGGTCGTTAGGCGCCCAGAGCGCGTTCACGTCCAGCACCTGGCGCAGCGACCCCAACATTCAGGCGGGTCGTTAAGCGCTCTGCCAGAGAGCGGCGACTTCCTCGGGACTCAGCTCGCGCCATTCTCCGCAGGGCAGCTTTCCGCATTCGACGCTACCAAAGCGCGTGCGATGGAGCTTCACCACTGCATGCCCAATGGCTCCCATCATGAGTTTCACCTGATGATTGATGCCTTCGTGAATCGAGATGCGCACGAAGGACGTGTTGGGAATGCTCGGGTCGAGACACGAATCCTGCGCGGCGAGAGAACGCGGCAGCTTACGTAGCAGCTCCGCTTTCGCGGGCGCGCAATGGTGCACGCGCTCGCCGTGACGAATCGTGATGCCCTGCCGAATGCGCTCGAGCTCCTCTTCCGTCGGCACGCGCCGCACCTGGGCGATGTATTCCTTTTCGACATGATGGCTTGGATGGAGAAGGTAATTCCCCAGTTCGCCATCCATCGTGAAGAGGATGACACCCGTCGTGTCGCGGTCGAGACGCCCCACGTGATACAGCGACGGATACGCGTCGAGCGGCAGCAGGTCCGCCACGCAGAAGCGCCCCTTCTGGTCGCTCATCGTGGTGTAGCAGCCCGCGGGCTTGTTCAAGGCGATGACCGCGTCCTCCTGCGGCAGCGTCATGCGCGTGCCATCGAGCGTGACGACATCGCGGCACGGATCCACTTGCACGCCCATTTCCGTCACGACCGCGCCATTCACTTCCACGCGGCCATCGGCGATGAAGGTCTCGCAGCGGCGGCGCCCACCCGCGCCGCAACGCGCGAGGAATTTCTGCAGGCGCATTTTTGAGCCTGCGACCGGGGATTCCGCATCAGCGAAGGATTTTTCGTCAGGGGATGCCATGGAGCTATTCCTCGAAGTCGATTTCGTCGAAATTGATCTTGTCCACGAGTCCTGCGCTGTGCGCAATCGCCTGAGATACCGCGTCGCGCAGCGCTTGCGCCGCCGCCTCTTCGGGGCTCACATCATCCTGGTTGGCGCGCTGCAGATTCGCACGCACCGCATCAACCAGCGACTCTCCCCCACTGGCTGCTGCCGCAAGCACGCTTTCCACACCAGCCGCCATGTCGACGCCCGCGTCGTTGGATGCGAATGCGCCCGCCGCGGTGCCGAGGCCGGTACCCGCAATCCCAACTGCAGGTGCGCCCGCGCCGTCGAAGGCAGCGCCTGCTGCGGCTTCAAGGCCAGCGCTCGCAGCTCCAGCCACAGGTGCGTCCATCGTTCCGACCGAGCTATCCTGATAGAGCGAATCGCCCTCTTCCCCATCTTCCCGGGCGGAATCCTCACGCAGTTGCGCATGCCCATGAGCCGAAAGGCCCTCACGCAGCATCGCGACCGTTTCCTCATCAGGCGCGAAGTTCTCAAGCGGCGGCAGGTCGTCGACACTTCGCAGGCCAAAATGCTCGAGGAACGCGCGCGTCGTCGCATAGGTCATCGGGTAGCCGGGCGTGTCGGCCTGGCCCGCTTCACGCACAAGGCCCTTGCTCAAAAGCGAGCTCACGGAGCTATCGGAATTGACGCCGCGAATGAATGCGATGCCCTGGCGCGTGATGGGCTGCGCATAGGCAATAATCGCGAGCGTTTCGATAGCCGCCTGCGTCAGGCGACGCGTGTCCCATGAGAGAACGTACTGTTCCACCAGCTCGTGATAGACGGGGTTCGTGTACAGGCGCCAGCCACCCGCCACTTCGCGCAACACGATGCCCGAAACTTCGGCATCAAGCCGCGCCGCCAGGGTCTGCAGCGCTTCCTGCACATCCTTCGGGTCGGCAGCGGTCATCTCCGCAAGCGTGATCAGGTTCACCGGCTCGTCGCTCACGAAGAGCAGCGCTTGAAGCGCGCCCGTCAAGCTAACATCCCCGGTCAAAGCCGAATTCTCATTCGTCTCCATCACGCGTCTTCCTCTCCATAGTCGTCAAGCGCGTCCAAAGGAGCACCGTCGTCGCTTCCCTCGACATACTCAAGGGCGATATCTCCGAAAGGCGTTTCCTGATTCACGCGCACCATGTTGCGCTTCAAAAGCTCGAGCACCGCGAGAAAGGTCACGACGATAACCTCGGGACGCGAACCGGCCGGCGCCATATCCGAGAAACGCAGATGCCCCTCGCTGCGCAAACGCGTCCGCAACCGCGACACCGAGCGCTCAACCGTCAGGGTCTTGCCGGCGATATGCGCGTTATCCAGTAGGGACACATCCTGACGCGTCACGCAGGTCACAAAGCCGTTCGCAAGGTCTTCGAGCCTCACGCCTTCAAGATAGTCCGGCGTCGCGTCGGCGAATTCCTCAGGCGGGCCAAAAGTGCGCGGATGCATGCGCGCTGCCGCCTCGCCCTGCGCAGCGAGAGCCGCTGTAGCACTCTTGTACTGGCGATAACGCAGAAGACGCTCAAGCAGCACCTCACGCAGCGTTTCGGGCGCCATATCGCCCGCAACGTCCTCGTCCGGCTCCTCGGCCTCCTCGTCCACGAGCGCCGCCGCCTTGATCTCGAGCAGAGTCGCCGCGACAACAAGGAAATCGCTCGCCACATCCGCGTCGAGCTTTCCCATGCGCTGAATCTCATCGAGATACTGGTCGGCAATCGCCGACACGCTGATCGCGCCAATATCGACACGCTGGCGCGAGACCAGCTTTAACAGCAGGTCGAACGGCCCTTCGAAACTTTCGGTACGCACGCGATACGACATGGCCTAGGCCCTTCCCGCATCGCACGCGGCCGCACGGCATGCGTCGGCAGCCAGGAACGCG
>CAVFFT010000009.1:0-20914 GCA_963621885.1 bacterium | reverse complement strand
CGACAAGCTTGGCTTCATCGTCGAGGGCGTCACGCGCGCGAAGTAGCATCCGCGAACCTTTAATTCGTAAAAGACGCGGCAGCAAGCCATCGGGTTCATTCACCTTACCCGCCAAACCCCGGCTCCCTTGGAGTCGGGGTTTACGCATTCCCCAACAAACAAGCGAGCCGCAAAGCATTGCCTGTCATCACGGTCCGCCGCCGATGCCTCAAACGAAACCGCGTCGTCGCCGCTTTTCGAAAACCCAGCAGCTCAGCCCACACTTTTCGAAGATTTGACATTCGTATAACCCGTCCTTTTCCCCTTGGCGTGACTATCACGTAGATGAAAGTTTTGGAAGGAAAAAATTGGACGCGGTAAGCATTTCGACGGTGGCATCGGCCATCGTTTCAGACCCCCTCTTGGGAATGATCCTGCTTCTGTGTTTGGGCGCCACCATCGTGAATGGCGCGACTGATGCACCCAACGCCATCGCCACCGTTGTCGGCACACGAGCCATGAAACCCGGCCCGGCCATCGCCATGGCCGCGGTCTGCAACTTCATCGGCCTTGTCGCAATCACGAGCGTCAACACGGCAGTCGCCGGCACCATCTTCGGCATGGTCGATTTCGGCGGCGACAACCACGCCGCACTCGTCGCCCTTGCGGCCGCCATGGTCGCCATCATCGTGTGGGGCGTCGGCGCCTGGATCTTCGGCATCCCCACCAGCCAAAGTCACAGCCTCATCGCCGGCATCACCGGCGCGGCAATCGCGCTGCAAGGCGGACTCGCCGGCGTCAACTTCGACGAATGGGTGAAGGTGCTCTACGGCCTCATCGTCAGCACCTGCCTCGGTTTCTTCAGCGGCTGGCTCTTCTGCCGCCTCGCGGAACGCGCCTGCCAAAAGGCAAGCCGCCGCAAGGCCGAAGGCTTCTTCCTGCGCGCGCAAATCGTTGCCGGCGCAGGCGTTGCCGTACTCCATGGCGCGCAAGATGGCCAGAAGTTCCTTTCGCTCACGATGCTCGGCGTCATGCTCGGCGCCTATGGCACATCGGAAATGGGCGGCTTCCCCCTGTGGCTCGTTGTGCTCGTCAGTCTCGTAATGAGCCTCGGCACCGCGGTGGGCGGACGCAAAATCATCAAGAGCGTGGGCATGGACATGGTGAAAATGCAGCAATACCAGGGCTTTTCCGCCTGCCTTGCCGCATGCTTCTGCATCGGGCTCGCCACCTTCACCGGCATGCCCGTTTCCACCACACACACCAAAACGACCGCCATCATGGGCGTTGGCGCGGAAAAGAACCTCCATGCGGTGAAGTGGGGGCTCGCAAGCAAAATGGTGATCACCTGGTTGCTCACCTTCCCCTGCTGCGGCTTACTCGCCTGGGGATTCACCTGGTTGTTCCTTTTGATTATTTAGTGGGAGTGTTAATGAAGACTGCTCAAAGAACCCTACCGCACGAGTGGATACCGTCGCTGCGCTCGATGTATCAGTCGAAGCCGCCGACAATCACCAAGCCCGAAAGGACCGCCGCTCCCAACGACCTGCCCCGCTTCGATTATTTCGAAGCCTACTCCCGCCAGATCGGTTTCGCCGAAGAACTCGTGCTCAATCTGAAGAGCGCCATCGCGGCTGGCGAACTGGGAACGCGCGAGCTCATGCAGGCGATGCATACGATAGAAAACGACGCTGACCAGGTGAATCATGTCATCCACGCTCACCTGCGTCGCGATTATGACGTGCCCCTCGACCGGATGGGGATGGGCATGCTCGCGAATACGCTCGACTCTGTTGTCGACGCATTCGAGGATATATCCATCCGGGCCTACTATTTTCATATTGATCATCTTCATGACAGCACGAATGCCGTCTTGGAAAAAGCGGCAGGCGCCATCGCCGACCTGAAACGGGCCATCGATATGCTCCCGCCCGAAAAACAAGCCGGCAGTGCAATCGTGCCTCTTCTTGTTTCGGCGCAGACCGCCGAAAGCGACTGCGATACCATTTACGTTGAGGCAATGCACGATCTGTATGGAGACAAGGATCTTGACCCCGAATACCGTCGCATTTTGCACGCCATGTCTCGCTCGCTTGAAGAAGCGGTAGACACGATAGAGCATGCGGCAGAATGCATCGAAGAGATAGTGAAGGAGAATGTGTAATGAGTAAAGACAAGTCACGTCGCTGGGGCATCATCGACATCGGTTCGAACACGGTGCGTCTGTGCGTGTACGATATTTCCCCCAATAATGAATTCAAGCGCCTCGCGAGCGCGAAAATGCCCACGGCGCTTTCCTCTTATGTGAATGAAGCAAACGTCCTTTCCAAGGAAGGCATCGTGGCCGGCATCAAGTCGGTGCGCAAGCTCTGCCGGATGGCCGAACTCATGAACTGCGACATGGTCGCGCCTTTCGCCACCGCCGCGCTGCGCAACTGCGACAACTCCGAAGAAGCGGTGGCTGCCATCGAGCGTGAAGCCGAATGCAAGATCCAGGTGCTTTCAGGCAAGGATGAGGCACGTTTGAGCCTTTCCGGCGCCCTGCTGAGCGCCCCCTTCAAGAGTGGCCTGTTCTTCGACATCGGCGGCGGTTCGACCGAACTCATGACCGTGAAGACTGGCGAATTTGTCGATGGCGACAGCATTCCGCTGGGCTCCCTCACCAGCTGGGCACGCGAGGTCGAGGGCATTCTTCCCACGGCGGAAGAGCTCAACTCGCTCGGCCAAGCGGTGGGCATTCTGCTCGACGAATCGCAGGTCAAGCTCGATAAGCACGCGCAGGTGTGCGGCATCGGCGGCACCATGCGTCTCGCCCTGAAGATGGCGCGCATCACGAATGAGGATATCTCCGATCGCAGCCTGCATCTGACGAACTTCGACGCGATGATTTCGGCCTACCTTGACGACCCCGAGACCTTCTCGCGTCACCTCCTGCAGCTCAACCCGGCCCGTATTCACACCTTCCTGCCGGGCTGCGTCATCGCGCGCGAAATCCTTTTGCGCGCGGGTGCCGACCGCATGTACATCGCCAAGAGCGGCGTCCGCGAAGGTTACTTGCTCTCGCTTCTCGGTTAAACGCCTGGAACGACAGAGTGCGTGTCGCCCACGCCATGTAAGCCGCCTCACCGGGCGGCTTTCGTTTTATTGGACCGGGCGCCGGGTTCAAGCGGGCACCGGGAAATTTGCACACTTTTCGCATTGCACCGAGAAACCCCCGCTCATCGGGCGATACAATACGGACATGATTTACTACGTAGAAGATGAAAAGAACATCCGCGACCTCGCCCTGTACGCATTGAAGCAGGCGGGGCTTCCTGCGCAAGGCTTCGCTGAAGCCGAGTCCTTCCGCGCGGCCTGCGCGAAGGCGACGCCGGATCTGATCCTGCTCGACATCATGCTCCCGGGAACCGACGGCCTGTCGCTGCTGCACGAGGTTCGCAATAACCCGCGCACGGCCGAGGTGCCGGTGATGATGCTTACCGCACGTGGAACCGAATACGACAAGGTTCAGGGTCTCGATGCGGGAGCAGATGATTACCTCGCCAAGCCGTTCGGCATGATGGAGCTAATCAGCCGCTGCAAGGCACTGCTCCGCCGTTCCCAGCGAACCGTTCGCCCGACCAGCGAAAAGATGCTTTCCTGCGGACCGGTTCTTCTCGATCCCACCGCACACGAAGCCACCTGCGGCGGCACTCCGCTCGACCTCACGCTGAAGGAGTTCGACCTGCTGGCCAAGCTGCTTATGGAGCAGGGCCATGTGCTCACGCGCTCGCAGCTGCTTGAGGACGTATGGCAGATCTCATTCATCGGCGAGACGCGCACCGTCGACACGCATATTCAGACGCTGCGCCGCAAGCTCAATGAGGCGCATCCTGGCGCGGGCAATATCATCCAGACGGTCCGCGGCGTAGGCTATCGCCTGCGGGAAGAAGAGGCATGACGCCCCTCGCCGCGAGCGATTCCCCTGCTCAGGCGGCATCCATCAAAACGCATTCCACCCAAAAGAAGCTCGCGAACCGCGTGTTCGCGATGCTCTTCCTTCTTTCACTCGGCGTTGCCGTCCTCGCGACGGTAGCAGCAACCGCCGCAAGCTTCTCCTCCTACGAGGACGAAGCCACCCAATTCCTCTTGGGACAGGCGACGGAATGTGCCGAATCGCTTAATCCCGACGACGGAGAAGACGCCATGTGCGCGGCGCTCAAGGCCGCTTCCCTGGGCGACACGCGTTGCACGCTCGTCTCACCCGATGGCACCGTCGTATTCGACAACCAGGCCGATATCGATCAGCTGGAAAACCACGCGCAACGAGCCGAGATTGCAAGCGCGCGCGAATCGGGCAAGAGCGTGGTCTCACGCCATTCCGATACCTTCGACACCGACACGCTGTATGCGGCGGTGCTCATCGACGACGGCTATGTGCTGCGTCTCGCGGAAACGCGCACGTCCCTTGCCTCATTCCTCAGCAAGACACTGCCTCAGCTGGGCATCTATCTCATTGTGGTGTTCCTGGTGTCCTTCGGCCTGTCACGCCTGCTCACCCGCATGGTTGTTCGGCCACTGCGCGAAATTGACCTGTCGCATCCGCTCGACAACAAGGCATACGCGGAACTGCAGCCGCTGCTTGAGCGGGTTGATGACCAGCGAAAGACACTTGAGGAGCAGAACCGCAAGCTCGAAATCGCGGCGAACCTCCGCCGGGAATTCACCGGCAACGTAAGCCATGAAATGAAGACGCCCCTGCAGGTTATCGGCGGCTATGCCGAGCTGATTGAGCAGGGAGCTGTCGCACCGGGCGATGTGCCCCGTTTCGCGGGCCTCATTTCGGAAGAGGCGAAGGCAATGCGCAGCCTCGTCGACGACGTGCTCACGCTGTCGTGGCTCGACGAGGGCGCAAGCGGTAAGGAGCCTGTACCCCTTGCGCTCCTGAGCGAACAAGTGGCACACCGTCTCGAGCCCGCTGCCGAAGAGAAAAACGTGACATTGGCGCTTGACCTCGATGACAAGGCCACCGTGCTCGGCATGCTCACCCTGGTTGAGCAGATGATTTACAACCTCACGGACAACGCGATCAAGCACAGTCCCGAAGGCGGCACCGTGAGTCTGCTCGTCGCGACCGACGGCGACACCGTGACCATACGGGTGAACGACGAAGGCCCGGGCGTACCGGTGGAATACCGCGAGCGCATTTTCGAGCGCTTCTTCCGCGTCGACTCGAGCCGTTCGCGCGAAACCGGCGGAACCGGCCTGGGCCTTGCCATCGTCAAGCACGTCGTGCAATCCTGCAATGGCACCGTGAAGGTCGAGGACGCGCCTGGCGGCGGCGCATCCTTCATCGTCACGCTTCCCGCCGCGCAATAGGCTCGCGCTTGCTGAAGGCCCCACGCTCTACCAATCGGGCGAACCACGCTCCACGCACAAAGAATCGCGCCCTGCCATCTGGCACGACGCGATTCGCTTCTTATATGCCTGCGCCCCGATGCGAGCGCCCGCAATAGGCTCGCGCCTACGCGACGGACGGCGGATCGCAGCGCAACACCTCTACCACGCGCGGCTGCTTCTGCTCAAGCGGGAACACCGGCACATTGTCGGCTTCGATCGGCTTGTCGCCCAGGCACACGGCGCCATCAGCGGCCATCGCGTCGATCTCCTCCTGCGTGGCGCCCAGCTCCTTCAGGAAGCGCTCAGTATCGCCGCCCAGCTTCGAGCATTCCACAACTTCGCCCAGCTCAAACGGCACGGACGTGATGTGATGAGGAATGGCGGTCTGCAGCACGTGACCCGCCTGCGGGAAGTCCATGTAGCGCATCATGTGGGGAGCCTCGTTCAACACGCGCTTGATGCCGTCGGCCTTGCTCACAACCGGCTCGATGCAGCAGTCCTTGTCAGCGAGGAATTCAACCCACTCGTCAAGCGTCTTCGACTTCACGATCTCTTCCACCTTGGCAAAAGCCTCAGGCGCTTCCCAACGGCGCTTCAAGTGCGCATCGAGAAGCTCGGGCGCGCCCACGGCATCGCAGAACACCTTCCAGAACTTCAGCTCCACCATGCCAAAGGCCAGATGTTCGCCGTCCTTCGTCTCGTAGATGTTGTAGGCCGTCGCCGGGTAATCAAGATCCTCACGCTCGCACTGACCGCCATTGAAGCACCAACGGGAATCGATGAGCGAATTCCACCAGACGAAGCAGTCGAACATCGAGATGTCGACGTACGCGCCCTCGCCGGTGACATCGCGGGCATGCAGAGCTGCCAACAGCGACTGCGCAACCACGGAGTGCGTCGCGTAATCAACCAACGGCATCGGCGTGATCTGGACGCCATTGACCGCAAGGTAGCCGCTTGCTGCCTGCATATTCAGGTCGTGGCTTGCCTTCTTGCTGCGCGGATCGAACTCGCCGTAACCGGTGATGGAGCAGTAGATGATGCCCGGGTTGATGGACTTCAGCGTGTCGTAATCGACACCGAGCTTCTTCGTGACGCCCGGGCGGAAGCTCTCGACAACGATATCGGCCTCCTTCGCCATCTGCTGCAGATACGCCTGCGCACGCTCGTCCTTCAGGTTGAAGGAAACGCTTTCCTTATTGCGACCCAGCGCAGTGATGTAGTAGCTCGTGCCATTCTTCAGCGGGAAATCGTGACGGCACATATCGCCAAGGCCGGTGTCCTCCACTTTGATAACGCGAGCGCCCATGTCGGCAAACACCTGCGTGGCATACTGCCCAGGCAGATAGCGCGAGAAATCGAGTACGGTCAGATCGGTAAATGCCTTGCTTTGAATCATTATTCCCCTCCTGGTCATATCGCTTTGCGTTTGGCTTATACGCAGGTCGTTCCTTTCACGCAGGTCATTCGGTATGCGCAGGTCATTCGGTATTCCGCCTTGTGCGCAACTGAATTGCTTTGCGATATTCATTCTTTTTCGGAAGGGCCGTTTTGTGAAATTGAACGCGGCAAAGCGGCGAGTGCGATTAGAAATTGACTACTCAGCCGCAAAGGCGCCAAGAAACATTGCAACTCTTAATCGATGGAGCCTCATTCAGGAATTGAAAAGAAACGATTCACAAATCGTCGAAAGGCCGTTTATCAGCTGAAATACAAAATGCACGCTAGGCGCGGCTCTCTTCGCTGAAATGCGAATGCAAACCAGTATGTTTAAGCAAGACTATAATGAACACGTTCTCATCAACGGTATCCCTCAAGACGAAAGGAAGGCACCGGTGAACCTGTCACAGCTTTACTACTTCAGAGCGTTGACGCAAACGCATAGCTATCAAGAAGCCGCAAAAGAGCTGTTCATTTCCCAGCCAACCCTCAGCATCGCCATTTCGAACTTGGAAAAAGAGCTCGGCGTGCAACTCGTCAGCCGCAAACGCCACAATATTGAGCTCACCGACGAAGGCAAGCAGTTCAGTCGCGCGGTCAATCAGGCGCTCCAAATTCTCGACGAGAATGTCGAGGCCCTGAAATCGCAAGCCATCGAGCAGAACACCACGCTGCGCGTGGGTATCGTCTACAGCGCCCAGGACAGCACCTGGTCTTCCGTCATGCGCAGCTTCTGGATGCAGTCGCGCGTGAAGCCGAAGTTCACCATTCGCCAGGGCACCACGCCCGACTTGCTCGAGTCGCTTAAAGCGGGCGACGTCGACCTCGTCATTGCGGGCACGATGGGCGAAGACAGCTCCATTGAGCAGATTCCCTGCTGGTCGCAGCCGGTGTGCGCGCTTGCGCAAGATAAGAATCCGCTCGTCATCAAATACCGCGACAAGGGAATCACGCTCGATGATTTGCGCGGCTATCGCGTTCTGAGCTATATCTCGCCCGGCCCGGTTGGACCCGAAGTGCAGGCAATGGTCAAAGGGCACGACCTCGACGTGAAATACGAATACACCGACGAGATCACGCTCTGCTCCATGGTCATGGCAGACCCGGACAGCATTGCTCTCGCCTGCCGGTCGTGGCTCATCGACGCCTTCACGAGCATCGTTCCCCTGCGCATCAACGACGCGCCGACCCACTTCCACCGCTTCTATCTGAGCCACCGAGCGAACATCCCGAAGACGCAGACGCTCCTTCTCGAGTTCATCGAGTACATCAAGAACTTCGATTTCGACTCGCTGCAGGACGACGCGAAAAACTAGGCGCCTCAGCAACAAGCGAACCCGCCATAAAACGCGGCTGGCACCCTGAAGGATGCCAGCCGCCGTTGTGTTGAAGGCGCTTTTAGTCTTCGCTGTCGCAAACTCCCTCGTGTGGTGAATCTTGCCGCCGCGCAAACCTTTCATGCGGGGCCCTGTCGCGCGAGCCCCTCGTTTGAAGAGCTTTGCCGCCGCGCCTGCCCTTCATGCGGGGCCTTTGCCGCCGCGCCTGCCCTTGGCGAACTTCAAGGGACAGGCGCAACGAGGGAGGGAGGGATAATCGGGAATTCACTCTGTTGTGTTGTATGCCTTAAGCGAATTCCCGCGGGTTGGTCTTATTTGCTATCGGGGCCGTAGCTGGGAGCAAACACGCTCTCGGGCAGTTCAGGACCATCGTAGGTTCCAATGGCGCCCTTCTCCTTCATGGCCGCAATCTGCTCGTCGGTGTAGCCGTATTCCTTCATGACCGCCGGGGTATCGTAGCCGATCGGCTTGCTGCGATGGAGCACCGGGTCGCCCACGGAATCCAGGCGAATCGGCGAGGTCGCCATGCAGTAGTCGCCCCACTCGTCGTAATGGACGCGGCGCAGAATGTCATTGGCGTACGCCTCTTCGTCCTGCAACACATCCTTGAAGGTCTGGATGCGCTGATACGGCACGTCGTTCGCCTTGAAAATCTCGACCCATTCGTCCCAGGTCTTCTGCGCGAAGGCCTTCTCGATGATGTCGATGATCTCCTCGTAGTCAACGCCCGCATCGACCATGGCCTCCTGCGTGCTGTAGATGGGATGGTCAACGAGGTCCTCGCGCCCGATGAAACGCATCACGTGGTTGAAGAAGAGGTTGTAGCTGCCGTAGCAGATGAGGAACCACACGCCATCGGAAGAACGGTAGCTGTTATTGGTGGGACAGGTGACATGACGACGGCTCTTCGGCCACTGGTCGCCAAACTGGACGCCGCCCAGACCATGCTGGAATGCCCAGCATGCCATGTGGTACAGGTTCACCGTCACCTTGTCGCCCTCGCCCGTGCGATCCTTGCGCACGAGAGCGGCGAGCAGACCGGAGGTCATCGCGATGGACGCGTTCCAGTCGCCAAAGGCTGCGGGAACGTTGCCGGGCGCGTAATGTTCGCCCGCCTGCGGGATGGATGCGAACAGGCCGCCACGCGCGGAATAGGAGGTCGCGTCGAAGCCCTTTGAATCGCGCTCGGGACCGCGCTCGCCGTAGCCGCGCATCTGGCCCCAAACGATGTGCGGGAACTTCTCGTGGATGGTTTCGTAGTCGAAGCCGAGCTTCTTCAGCGCCTTGTCGCGGAAGCTCGTCACGAAAATGTCGGCGGTCTCCAGCATCTTGTAGACAAGCTCCTTGCCTTCTTCGCTCTTGAGGTTCACCGCCATCCAGGTCTTGTTCATGGAAGCAAGGTCGAAGGCCGGGTCGTCAATCTCGGTCTTCTTCATGCCAAAGCCGGGGGCGTTCGTGCGATATTCGTCACCGGCAAGCGGCTCGATCTTGTATACCGTCGCGCCCATTTCGCCCAGAATACGCGGGCATGCCGGCGCGGCCACGTAACCGCACATTTCGATGACTTTGATTCCCTCTAAACCCTTCATGCATGCTTCCTTTCATTCCGCGCCTTATGCAAGGCGATACCACGCTTCAAGCCCCGTTCGGGATAGGGGCTTTTCTTCCTGAGTGTATTGTCCCCCTTCTTCAGCCCAGATGGCAGAGGAGGTTTCAATCGAAAGGCCACCTATTCAATTTTGCTAAAGATGGACAGGCGACCAGCGGATACGAAACCGGCTTTTTAACGGCCCTTGTAGTATTGAAATTATCAAACGAAAGGACGGGCACTCGCCACCGCCAGGCGTGAGACGGTGCCACCCGACTTACGCGCCGGGCGGCGTGTTTTTTCGGCACGCCAACCCAAGTGCGCAGGTCGAAGGGCATGACGACCCAAGCGCGCAGGTCGAAGAGCATGACGACCCAACGCCATGAGCGGCGATAGGATTTCCCGGGCACTAGCCTACGCGGATTGAAAACGCAGACGCCTCTAATGAAGCAGCCAGCCGCCTTCGGCGTAGATCGTCTGGCCGGTCAGATAAGCCGAATCGTCGCTTGCAAGGAAGAGAACCGCGTTCGCGATGTCGTCCTTCGATGCGCGACGCCCCAGCGGCACGGTCGCGTTGTAGGCCTCTTCAACACCGGGCTGCGCATACACAGCGGCATTCAGATTCGTGGGAACGCTGCCAGGACCAACCGCATTCGCGCGGATGCCATACTTGCCCGCCTCGAGCGCGAAGGTCTCGGTGATCGACTTCACGCCAGCCTTCGCAACGTTGTAGACCGCGCAATCGGTGCGGGGCCGGATAGCGTTGATCGAAGAGATGTTCACGATAGCTCCCGGCTTGCCCGCCTCGCGGCAGTGCTTCGCAAAGCGTTGCGACGCGAAGAATACGGCCTTCAGGTCGATGGAGAGCACCTTGTCCCACTGCGACTCTTCCACTTCGAAAACGTCGCCATGCGCCCAGATGCCCGCATTGTTCACGAGCACGTCCACACCGCCGAAGCGCGCGATGGCGTCTTCGAAGAGCTTGTCGAGCGAGGCGGAATCGGACACGTCCACCTGGCAGAACAGGAAGCGGCCGTCGTCGCCCTTGGCAACTTCCGCGAGAAGCTCCTCACGATTCGCATCGTTGAGGTCGGCGAACACGGTGTTCGCGCCCGCATCGAAAAAGCGCTCGCCGATGCGGCGTCCGATGCCGCCGCCCGAACCGGTCACGATGACCGTCTTGCCTGAAAAGTCGTACTCGTTCATGCGTCTACCCTTTCTCAGCCGGAATCAACCGAAAGCTCGAGCGCGGGGCGCTCCATCTGCATAGTTCGCATCATAGCGACAAAACAGGTGCTCACCGGCATGTTTACCGCAGTAGGCAGGAAGCGCCGCACGGACGATTTACCCGTGACGCAAGGTCGGCGCCCCACAATAGAGGCGAGCCCCAATCGCACATTCGGCACGGCGACGCGCGTCGAGGCAAATGCGACTCATTTCCCGGCGCGAAAAGAGCGGGAGGAACGTTTGGCTCGTTGTGGCAGGAAACGCGAAAACGGGCGAGTTTAGTTTGCCGTGTCGGAGACGAGCTTCAGGCCAATGATGCAACCGATAAGCCCCGCAAGCAGAAGAACGCGAATGAGCGAGGCACTTTCCTCGCCTGTCACGATGCCGTAGATAACGGTGAGCGACGCGCCGACACCGGTCCAGACCGCATAGGCCGTGCCCATCGGCAGGCTCTTTGAGGCATAAGCCAAACCCAGCATGCTAATGATCATTGCGATGAAAAACACCGCGGTGGGAAGGGGATGCGTGAAGCCATCCGATTTCCCCAGCGAGATTGCCCACACCGATTCGAAAACACCCGAACAAATAAGAACCAGCCAGCTCATGACGACCGCCTTTCAGTACCGCGCGCCTCAGCGCGCAACGCCTTCGTTTCGCCGTCTTTGCCTATCTGGTACGGCTGCCTCGTCAGAACCCGACTTGTGTCCGGCACTTGAAATCTAGCAGATGCCGGTGCGATAGAATAGACCTCCGATTGCATCCAAGGAGAATTCAAACGCCGTGCCCGAAAAGCCTTTTCGACATACGAACAACAACGTGCCTGATGACGGGCACATCGGCCAGCTCAGCGGCGAACGCGGCGGGCAGCATGGTGATGGACGCAGGCGTGATGGACGTAGTGAGAACACGCGCCGTCCCGAGAACGCCGGTCATGCCGAAGAGGTGCTCCGTGACATATTCGCGCAGGCGAAGGAGCAGGAACGCTCAATCTTCTCGCAGAAGACCTACGCGGGCGAACCGCTTCTAAAGACAGGAAAAGATTTCAAGGCAAGCCCGCCGCAGCAGCCGCAGAAACGCGCAACAGCAAAACCCAAAACGGCGGCGCCGATTCCCCAACTGAACCTTGAATACCAACAGCGGGCGCGGGCGCACGCAAGCCTCCCGCCGCTTCTGCAGGAATTGCGCGCCTTGGAAGAGGCGCAGCGCTTCCCCTACGCCCGCCCTCTGAATACGCAGCTGTTCATCCGGCAAGCCCAGATGGCGGCGGATTTCGTCGACAATGCGCCTTATCCCCGAAAGGTGGGCTTTCATCGCCAGGCGACATACGCCGACCTTGCCGACGACGAGTTGCGCGGCTATTTCACCTGGCGCGGGCAATGGTTCGAAGGCGCCGCCCGCACCATTCCCCCTACTTACGCGCGCATCCGGGCGGCAGAAATCGTGAACGACGTGCGGGTGAATTCCCCCGCCGAAGCACTTGCCGAGCTCGAACGACTGCTTGCGGAAAGCCGCCAGACCGACACGAGCGCCATCGGCATCAACATGCAAGCGAGCCTTTCCCGTTGGATCAACGACTACATCCTCCTTTACGGACTCGACACGAGCAGGCTCGTTTCCCCTGATGAGCGGGAGTTCGCGCATGCCGTTATGACGCTACGCGCGGCGGAAGAGACAATTCGTGCACGGATGGCATCGAAATCACGCGACACGGAGCTGCTGCCTGAAAGCGACAACGCAAAGCACAGCATGGGCAAGACAAAGCGCGCGGGCGGCAAGGCACAACGCGACGCCGAGAAAACCGAGCAGGCAGCAAAACGCAACGTGGCGCTCCCCAGCATCACCGAGATCTGGAACGCACTGCGTCTGATTTCCTCGCCCGACCCCGCAAAATCCCCCTTCTTGCGCACGCACGAGAAAGAGGCGGCGGCTGTCACTCTGCTCGTCTTCGAGGAGCTCGTGCGCTACAACGCAAAGCATGCCTCGCACACGCTCGTCGATTCGCTCGTGGGGCGCAAGAAGTCCCACAATTTCGCGCCCTTCCTTGGCCTGCCGTGGGATACGCATTCCGCGCAAAGCGACACGGTGATCGAGCTTTGCGAAGGCTATGTCGTCACCTGCGAAAGGCGGCAATGGAGCTGGCAACGCGCGTGGGACGAGCCCAAACGCAACAAGGAGCTCGGCGGCATCATTCGCGGCATCGACCGGCAGATGCGTATCGACTGGGAAGAGGGGAAGACCCTGAAGGAGCGCCCGCTTCCGGCTTTCCTTGTGGAAACGATTGCGTGGGCGAGTTCCTATGTGCGCGACCAGGAACGCGCTGCCGCGCGAGCTGCCGAAGAGGAGCGGACACGACTTTCAATCGACCTCTCGAAGCTCGATGCCATTCGCAGCGGCGCTGCCCACACGCGCGAGTCCCTGCTCGTTGACGAGGAGATAGATGAGCCGCGGAGTACGGCGAACAACATGCCCGCACCCCGGACGGAAAACACGCCCGTGCTGTCACCCGTGGATACAGTACCGGCACCCGTGTCGGCGCCCGTGCCGACGCCCAAACCGGATAGCGTAACCGTCCCATCACCTGCGGATACGGCATCTATTCCCGCTTCGACACCTGCGACCCAAGCACCCGAAACTCCCGCAACCTTAGCGCGCGACGCATTTCCTCTTGCGTCCGCGGCGGCGAATCAGCCCGGCGCGAGCTTTCCCGGCACCTGCTTTCCCGCAGCCGCGAGCTTTCCCGCGGCAGCAAGTCAGCCCGACGTGCTTCTCCCCACAGAAGCGAACCTTCCCAGCAGCGGCCACCTTTCCCCGCTCGAGCACCAGGCGCTCGCGCTTATCGCGCAAGGTCAAACTCTCGACGAGGTTCTCGCGGGCACCACGCTCATGGAGACCGTCCTTATCGACGCGATAAACGAAAAGCTCTTCGACGTCATCGGCGACGCCGTCATCGAATACGTCGACGGACGCCCACAGCTCATCGAGGATTACCGGGAAGATGTCGCCGCAATTCTCGATGAGGGCGTTTAGCGGAAATTAGAACATCCGTTCTCTTTTTTGGCGGCAGCGCCCTATAATACGAAAGCAAAATGGGAAGAGTCTCCAAGGAAGCAGCCATGCCTGAACAAAGCAGCCGCCGCGTGCCGAAACGCATCGCGTCCATCATCATAAACTCGCTGAAAGGCGGCGTCGTTCCGCGCATCGGACTGCCCTATATCACGGTGGGTCGCGCGAGAGAGATCGAAGCCTTCCTGCATGACCTCGGGCTGGTGGCGGACGGCGGCGCGAGCTTCCGTTTCATCGTCGGCCGCTATGGCAGCGGCAAAAGCTTCCTGCTGCAAACCATCCGCAATCATGCCGTTGGCCAGGGCTTTGTCGTGTGCGACGCCGACCTTTCCCCCGAACGCCGCTTGCAAGGCACGCAGGGTCAGGGACTTGCCACCTACCGGGAGCTCATCCGCAATCTCGCAACGAAGACGCAGCCCGAAGGCGGCGCGCTGAACCTCGTGCTCGACCGCTGGATTTCGCAGGTCCAGTCGGCGGTTGTCACCGAAGACGGCATCACGCCCGACGACCCGGCGTTCGCGCAGGCGGTTGAAACGCGCATCTACGCGACGGTGAGCAAGCTGGAAGGGCTCGTGCACGGCTACGATTTCTCGCAGCTGCTCAACCGCTATTGGCGGGCGCACCTCATCGGTGACGACGAGACGAAGTCCCACGTCATCAAGTGGTTCCGCGGCGAATACCGCACGAAGACCGAGGCCCGCCAGGAACTAGGCGTGAATATCATCATCGACGACGACAGCTGGTATGACTACCTGAAGCTTTTCGCGGAATTCTTCTGCGGCGCGGGCTACAAGGGGCTGATCGTCGAGATTGACGAGCTCGTGAACCTGTACAAGATTCCCAACGCCATCAGCCGCCAGTACAACTACGAGAAGATTCTCGCCATGTACAACGACACGCTTCAGGGAAAGGCGCACCATCTGGGCATCATCATGAGCGGCACGCCGCAGTCCATCGAGGACCGCCGCCGTGGCCTCTATTCCTATGAAGCGCTGCGCAGCCGACTCACGCAGGGGCGCTTCGCCCGCGAGGGAATGACGGATATGCTGGCGCCCGTGATTCACCTCGAGCCGCTGACGCCCGAAGAGCTGCTCGTGCTGACCGAGAAGCTCGCCGACATCCATGCGGGCTTCTTCGGCTATCCGCGCAGTATCGATGACGCCGGCCTCGCGCGTTTTCTCCAGGCGGAATATCGGCGCGAGGGCGCGAGCAGCCATCTCACGCCTCGCGAGGTCATTCGCGATTTCATCGAGATGCTCGACATCCTGTTCCAGAATCCTCAGCTTGGCCTTGATGACCTGCTGGAATCGGACGCGCTTGCCGCGCCGGTGAAGACACCGGTTGAACTGGCGGAAGAGGTACGCGGCGTGGGTGCCGCGGGTGGTTCGATAGCTGCGGGCGCGGCGTGGGCAGCGAACGGCGCGAGTACCACGGGCGCGGCGTGGGCAGCAGGTGGTTCGAAGAGCGCAGGCGCGGCTCAAGGCTCTAGCGGCCTAGGCGCTTCGCATGCTGCCGGCGCTGCTGGCGCGACGCGCGTCGCGGGCGTTTCCCCCGCATCTCGCGACGACGAGCTGGCCTCTTTCGAACTTTAGTTAGCGCGGCGGTTGTCATGGGAACCTTCGAGCGATACGCGCCCTTCATCCAGGATTTCATCTACGAGCATGGATGGGAAAGTCTACGCTCAGTGCAGGTCGCGGCCGCCGACGCCATTTTCAACACCGACGACAATGTGCTGCTGACGGCGTCCACCGCGGCGGGCAAAACCGAGGCGGCCTTCTTCCCCATCCTCACGGAATTCTGGGAAGACCCGCCCGCCTCCGTGGGCTGCATTTACATTGGGCCTCTGAAGGCGCTGATCAACGACCAGTTTCTGCGGCTCGATACGCTCTGCGAAGAAGCGGGCATTCCCGTGTGGCGCTGGCATGGCGACGTCGCGCAATCCCACAAGCGCCGCCTGATGAAAAACCCTTCGGGCATTCTGCAAATAACGCCGGAATCGCTCGAGGCGATGCTGCTCCATCGGCATGCCGCGATAAACCGGCTGTTCTGCGATTTGCGCTATGTCGTCATCGACGAGGTGCATTCCCTGCTGCGCGGCGACCGCGGCAACCAGACGCTTTGCGGCATCGAGCGGCTCTCGCGCATGGCGAACGTGAATCCACGCCGCATCGGACTTTCCGCCACCATCGGCGACCCCGAAGCGACCGGCGCGTACCTGAGCACCGGCACGGGACGCAACTGCATCATTCCGGTACTCGAAGGGCCGCGCGACCGATGGCTCATCTCGATGGAACATTTCTACCAGAGCGGTCCTCAGGCGCCCGAACGAGGCGACGACGGGCTCGGCGGAAAGCATGCGACGGCAACGAAAAGCGCAGGCACAAACGCACCGGATGCATGCGTCGCTGACCCGGCTTCAGGTAGCGCAACGTATCAACCCGCCACGTCGCATGCCGAAACGCTTCCCGCAAAAACCCGAGAAGCGCAGCTTATCGCCGTTGAAGACGTCTGGCCGGAGAACGGGGTGAATCCCGCAGAAACAAGCTCGCGACCTGCGACAACAGATGACGCGTCCTGCTATGAAACGTCCGCTTCCGCTGCCAGCACAGCGAGCGAAAGCGAGCTCTGCGGCGACGCAATTCCGAACGAAAGCGGCCCATACCCCGCTGCGAGCGAAAGCACCCCATCCGCCGCAACAGCCACCGGCGCCGACAGCCTGCGCCCTCCGCATGCCGTGCCAACCCTCGACATGCCCGCACCGGAGGCTCCCGGCGACAAAGCGCCCGTGTTTGCCGACCCCGGCATCGGCTACATCTTCGAGCACACGCGCGGAAGGAAGTGTCTCGTCTTCTCCAATTCACGCGAGGAGGCCGAGGCGATCTGCACCACGCTGCGCCAATACTGCGAGGCGAACCACGAGCCCGACCGCTTCCTCATCCACCACGGCAACCTGTCGTCGAGCCTGCGGGAATCGGCCGAGGACATCATGCGCGACGAAAGCCTGAACCTCACGACCGTGACCACCGCAACGCTCGAACTGGGTATCGACATCGGCCGGCTGGAACGTGCCTTCCAGGTGGACGCGCCCTTCACCGTGAGCGCGTTTCTCCAACGCATGGGCCGCACGGGCCGCCGCGGCAACCCCTCCGAAATGTGGTTCGTCATGCGCGAGGAGGAACCGGAATCACGCGCGCTTCTGCCCTCCTGCATTCCATGGAAGCTCTTGCAGGGTTGCGCCCTCATTCAGCTGTACTTGGAAGAGCGCTGGGTCGAGCCGCCGAAACTGGACGGCCTTCCTTTCAGCCTGCTCTACCACCAGACAATGGCCATCCTCGCGGGCGCAGGCGAGCTTTCCCCAGGTGAACTGGCCCGCCGCGTGCTCACGCTCACGCCTTTCGCGCGCATAAGCACCGACGATTTCCGCGTGCTGCTCAATCACCTGCTCGAGATCGACCACCTCGAACGCACCGACGAGGGCGGGCTGATCGTGGGGCTCGCCGGGGAACGCGTCACAAACAACTTCAAGTTCTACGCGGTATTCCAGGAGAACGAGGAATTCACCGTGCGCTGCGAGTCTCAGGAGCTTGGCACAATCGTGATGCCGCCGCCGGTGGGCGAACGCATCGCCATCGCGGGCGCCACCTGGATCGTCGAGGAAATCGACTACCGGCACCACCGCATCGAGTGCTCGCCGGTGAAGGGGCGCGTGCCCGCGTATTTCGGCATGTGCGCGGGTGACATCAACACCCGAATTCTCGAACGCATGCGGGCAATCATCAGGGAGAATGCCATTTATCCTTACCTGAAGCCGAACGCAGTCGCGCGGCTTGAGCAGGCGCGGCATGTCGCACGCAATGCGCATGTCGATTGCGAGCCGCTCGTGTGCCTCGGCGGCACCTCGTGGGCGCTTTTCCCCTGGCTCGGCAGCTACGCCTTCCTTGCGCTTGAGCGCTTCCTTAAGGTGAAATGCGCCGATGAACTGGGCATTCGCGGCTTCGACACCTCGCGGCCCTACTTCATCCAATTCACGATGGAAGCCAACGCCGACACCTTTTTCGCGGTGGTCCATCAGCATGCGAATGAACCGCTCGATCCCATGGAGCTCGTGTATCCCGGCGAGATTCCCTACTTCGACAAGTACGACGAGTTCGTGCCCGCGGAGCTCATTCGCAAGGGATTCGCGCTTGGCGTGCTTGATATCGAGGGGATGCTCGCCCGCGTGCGCTCGTGGCCGGGTGACGCGGACCCATATACAATGGGACGGCAAACCCTTTTGAAGGAGCATACGCAACATGGTGCTTGAAAGTGTCAATTACCAATGCCCCAACTGCGGCGGCGGACTGCGATTCGACGGACAGAAGGACCGTCTCGTCTGCGAATTCTGCGACTCGGAATTCCAAGCCGCGCAAATTGAGGCGCTCTACGCCGAAAAAGAGGCGCAGGCCACGCAAAAGGCCGAAGAAGCCGAAAAGCAGGCGGCGCAGCGGGCTCAAGCGGCAGCTCAGCATGGCGGCGGTCAGGACGCTTCCGGCTCCGAAGGGCCTGCGGCAGACGCGCAGCCAGCCGCAGGAGCAGGCGCTCAAGCTGGTACGCAGGAAGCCGACAGCCAAACACTCAATAACGAGTACGTCTGCTCATCGTGCGGCGCCGCCCTCGTCACCGATGCGACCACCGCGGTCACAAAATGCCCCTACTGCGGCAATCCCGTCGTGCTGCAGGGGAGGCTCACCGGCGCGTTCTCTCCTGAGCTTGTTATCCCCTTCCGCCTTGACCATGAAGCAGCGAAAGCCGCGCTCACCCGCCATTACAAGGGCAAGATCCTTCTGCCGAAAGGCTTCAAAGACACGAACCACATTGACGAGGTGCAAGGCGTCTACGTGCCGTTTTGGCTGTACGATGCGCATGCGGAAGGTTCGGCGCAGTTCGAGGCAACGAGAAGCCGCCATTATTCCCGCCCCGATGCTGAAATCATCGAGACCGACCATTTCAACGTCTATCGAGAAGGCAACATGGACTTCTCCCGCATACCGGTCGATGCATCCTCGCGCATGCCGAATGCCCATATGGATGCCATCGAGCCTTTCGATTACGCGGAGATGGTTCCCTATTCTTCCGCGTACATGCCGGGGTTTGTCGCGAATCGCTGGGACGAAGACGAGAACACCTGCCGCCCCCGCGCAGAACGGCGCATCAACGAAAGCACCGTTGGCGCGCTTGAGCAAACCGTCACCGGCTATGAATCGGTGACGCAGCAGAACAGCAACGTGGATATCTCCTGGAAGCATGCACGCCATGCCATGTTGCCTGTATGGATGCTCTCCACCAGCTGGGAAGGAAAGAATTTCCTCTTCGCGATGAACGGCCAGACGGGACGTCTCGTGGGCGATTTGCCCATTTCGACCCCCAAGCTCATCGTCAGCATCGTGCTTGCCTTTCTCGCCGCATTCGCCGTGCTCGTGATGCTCTTCGGCGTGGAAGATGTTGGAAAAGACGAGTCGAGCATGATCATTTGCATTGGTAGCGCCGCTGTCTTCGCCGCCATTATCGCCTTCGCGCTCTATGGGCAAATGAAGAGCGCGCACGTAGCGACACAAGCGGACGCCTATCTCGATGACGGAAGTTTCACGCTCACAGGCCAAAACGATCAATACCGCGGAACGACACACCAGGTTATCCCTCATCCCAAGAAGGACTGACGCGCAGACGAGAAGCGAGGCGGGCGCGCCCCTTTGAGAACGAGACGCGTGCCTGCGTTGGGCGTGCGCGTCCGCTTGAACAGGCGTGTGAGAATGCACCCGAAGCGGCCCCTTCCCTAACGGACGCGCGCTTGAGCACGCGCGTTAATTCCGCGGCTTCCACGTGCGCAAGCGCAGTGCATTCGCAACCACTGTCACCGAGCTGAAGCTCATCGCCGCCGCGCCGATCATCGGGTTGATCACCAGCCCCAGACCGCTGAACAGGCCCGCTGCAATGGGAATGCAAATGACGTTGTAGATAAGCGCCCAGAAAAGGTTCTGCTTGATGGTGCGCAAAGTGCGCTGCGAAAGCTGAATAGCGGCAGGAACGTCCATCAGGTCGCTGCGCGTGAGCACAATATCCGCCGAATCGATGGCGATATCGGTTCCCGCGCCAATCGCGATGCCCACGTCCGCCTGTGCGAGAGCCGGCGCATCGTTGATGCCGTCACCTACCATGACAACGCCGCCTTCGCGGGAAAGCCGCGCGACCTCGGCAGCCTTGTCAGCGGGCAGAACGCCGGCAATCACCTGGTCAACGCCCGCTTGTTTCTGAATGGCCTGTGCCGTGCGCTCGTTGTCGCCCGTCATCATCACGGTGCGGATGCCCATGGCCTTAAGCTCGCTGATGGCTTGGGCGCTCGAGGGCTTAATGGGATCGGCGACCGCCACAAGGCCTTGCAGCTTTCCATCGCAAGCGGCGAACAGCGGCGTCGCGCCCGTATCTGCGAAAGCGGCCGCGCGAGCGTCCAGTTCCGACACGTCCACGCTACGAGACTGCATCATTGCCCGATTGCCCACGAGCCATTCCGATTCCGCCACACATGCTGACACGCCACCGCCGGCGACCTGCGTAAACTCGCTTACGGGAATGGAGGCGTATGCCAACTCGCGCGCGTCGGCATAGGCGACAAGCGCCTGGGCAAGCGGGTGTTCGGAATGCTTCTCGATAGCCGCAAGCGTGGCGGCAAAGATGTCCGCGGGTGCGGCAGTAGCGGTTTCCGCGGCTGTGAGCTCGTCGGCGACTTCGCCTGCGTCAGCAGCTGCGGCGCTCTCGGCCCGCCCGTTCGCCGCTGCGGCCCCATCGGCGCCGTCCGCTTCCCCGACAACGACCACCTCCACCACCTGCGGCTTTCCTTCCGTAATGGTTCCCGTCTTGTCGAGCA
>CAVFFT010000008.1:0-25944 GCA_963621885.1 bacterium | reverse complement strand
TCCATTCGCACCATTCGCACAGGCGACGGAATACCACGCGCACGCGCATCCGAACGGCAGCACGCGCAGGCGGCCTGAAGCTTCTTCTCCTCCAGGCCGCCCGCCACTCACATGCACGCAAGCCGCCTGCCCACGCAAGCAGCGGGCGCCCAACTAGCAACCCACTCCCAAGCAGCAAGCAACCCGCACTTTCAACCACTACTCGCCCGCGCGAGCAGCCATCACTTCCTGCAGGCCCTGCAGGCGCGTCTCGAATTGCGCCTCCGAGAACACGCGCGGATCGGCCTGGTCGGCATCGAAGGTCGTAAACGGAAGCCCATGCTTGGCCGCCAGCTGACGCTGGGTCTCGAACATGATTCCCACCCACGGCTTGCAGCTGCGCATCACATTGCACAGGATGCCGTCGCAGTGATATTCCTTCAGCGTGTAATCGCGCAGCTTCATCGTCAGGTCGATGCCCTTCGAATTGTTCGTCGCCGCGTAATTCGTGCACATGCCGCGCAGGTCGTTGAACGACACGCCGTAGTCGCCCGTGTAGGGAGTGCCCACCATGTTGATGCCCTTCTCCGCGAGGGAAAGGGAATTCTGGCGCAGATACGGCCAGCAGCACAGGCCGTCCCACATGATGCGGTATTTCTCTTCGCCGGGGAAGGTGGTCTCGTCGGCCGCGATGCGCTCCTTCAGCTCCTCGATGTAGAGCTTCAGCACCTCGGTGGTCTCCTTCTTGCCGCGCGCGATGATCATGAGCGCCATGAAGTTGTACTCGTCAAACGCCGGCGCCGGCGAGGGCTTCGTCTTGCCAATAAGGTCCATGATCTCCTGGAACAGCCGCCCGTTCTCGCCGGAGGTTTCCATGACCTCCTGGAACTTCTGGTGGTCGAATTTCCTGCCGGTGATCTTTTCCAGCTGATCGCAAATGCCCTGCAACTGGCCCTGGATGTAGTCGAGCTTCGCTTCCTCGAAATCCGCCTGCGTACCATAGGGCACGTCAAGCACCAGCAGCGGAACGTTGTACTTCCACGCGAGATTCTCGTACCACTTGTTCACGGTCGAACAGATGTTGTTGCCCACGCACAGGAAGTCGGGCGCCGGAATGTCGAGGCCATGGCCGAAGTCCTCATCGCGCTCATCGAAGCCGACGCTGATGCGCGCATACGAGCACAGGTCGTTGGAATAGCCCAGGCTTTCCGCCTTCTCGCAGAAGAAAGCGCCGCCCTTCTTCGCCGCAACGGCTGCCGCATGGTTTTCCGGATACACCACTTTCACGTCGAACACGTCGAACAGCTCTTTCGCGAAGTTCGAAGTGGAATAGGCGATCGGCTCGCCCGCTGCCTTCGCGGCACGGACGTCCGCATAGATGTCGCCCACGTACTCGCGCATCAGGTCGCGCGCACGGCTGTGTGCCTTTACCGTCTTCATAATGCCTTACGCCTCCCCATGCTTCAGCGCGAGCATCTCGGCGAATGCCTGGATGCGCGTCGCCGCCTGTTCATTCGTGTCTTCCTGAGACTCCACGTCCAGCACCAGAAGCGGAATGCCGGCACGGTCCATCTGCTGCTGCAGCACCGGGACGTCGAATTCCTCGGTCTCGCAGAACTTCACGACGCAGTCAACCACGCCGTCGGCCCCGCGCTCCGCCGCGAGCTGCACCAGCATGTCGCCGCGTTCCTTCTTCGGGTCGAGCGCCACCGACACGCCACGCACGTCCTGCCAGATGGCAACAAGCGAATCGTACGGGTCGACCTTGCCGGGAATGTCGACGAGGTAGCGCGCCGACTCGGTAATCGTGAGATCGCCCACAACGGACAGCCCGTTTTCGGAAAGCATGTTGAGCAGCGGATGATTGTCCACGAGAATGCCCGTGAGCAGCACCTTTGCGCCTGCGGGCTCATACACGGGAAGCTCGGCAAGCAAGCCGTTGAGCTCTTCCACCAGCGCCGCGTGCTCTTCCACCGCCATGCCACGCGCCGCCGCGTACACAGCCCAGCGCGCCTGCGTGGTAATCACGTCCACATGCTGCGCCGCCAGCTCGGAGAACTTCCGCATGGCCTGACGCTGCCGGTTGTAGGCATCGATGGAATCGCGAATCGCACGCTCCGTGATAGGCGCGCCCGCAACCTCTTCCAAACGCGAGGCAACATGATGCAGCTGCCCGCGCAGGTATTGCTTCGCCTCGGGCGTGTCGCGCACGATCGGCTGAACGAAGTCGATGACGTTCGCCTCAGGCTTCGCGAACTTCCAATTCTCCTCGAGATTGCGCAGGCCGTCGCACGTGGTGGGCACGATGACCGCGTCGAGGTCGTCATAGCTGCCGTCGAGCGCGCGCTCGATCAGCGTGAACAGAAGCGAGCAGTAGAACGCCGGGTAGTAGCCGCTGCCTTCGCCCGTAATCTTGCCGCCGCCCCACAGCTCGACCGGATGCATGCCAGCCGCGTGAACAAGCTCGACCGGTGCCCAATAGGGAACACAGCCAACCGCTTTCTTGCCGGCCGCCTTCGCTTTCCGCACCCCAATCATGGGGTCGCGCGCCGCTTCATCAAGCGTGGTGAGCAGCCCTTCAATTCTTGTCACCATTCTCTCCCATCTCCCAAAAACGCTCTTATAAAAGCTCTTTTAAAAGCCCTTTTAATATTCGCGCATTCCCCCAACCGTCGTTGTTGCAATACAAAACCAGTTCTATACATACGCCGCATAAAAACGCCACTGATGTAATTTCGTGCGAACGTGTCATGTGTTTCCTTGTTTTTTTGCGAAGATGGGGGCTGCAAGAGGAGATACCAGATAGCCTTCGCTCACGAAAAGCCCTCGCTTCCCAAAAAAGCCTTCGCTTTGACACAACGGGACTTCCTGGCGCGCCTCTTCAAGGGGAACGGAAGGAAGGCCACCCAATTCGCCCCGCTTATAAGCGAGGTGAATAGCCCCTGTCGCTTTATGGGCAATCCATCCCCTGCCTGTTGGGCGACATCATGAACGGAGACAATGATCGCCATGAGCACAACAAGCAACAACACGAGCGCGAATACCACGAGCACCACCGAAGCAGCGCCTGAGCGCGCACCGATGACGAAGCAGGAGGCACGCTCGGCCAAGAGTCGCCAAAAGCTGCTTGCGGCGACCGTCAAGATCATCAAGACGCAAGGCATCGCGAAGCTGAACGTCCGCGGCATCTGCAAGGAGGCCGGACTTTCAACCGGCGCTTTCTACCACCTGTTCGACAGCAAAGAGGATGTCATCTACTACTACCTCAACTACGCCTACGAGCAGGCTCATGACGAGGCGGCGAGCGAGCTTGAAGGCCTTTCCGCCACCGACAAGATCCGCACGACGTATCGCCACTTCATCAAGCTGTGCGAGAACGCGGGCTGGGAATTCATGAGCGTCTACTACACGCCCACGAACTCGAGCCTGAATTTCAGGAACCGCCCCCAGAACAAGCGCTTCACGCTGGAAGAATGCGTTGGCTATCTGGCGGAAGGCCAGAAGGACGGAAGCATCCGCGCCGATGTCGACTTGGAAGAGGTCGAGCTCGAGATTGCGGCAATGGTGACCGGCGTCATGTTCTACTGGTGCCTCTTCAAGGGCGACATGGATGCGACGGGCATTTTCGACCGCAATATCACGAGGTACCTGAGGTCGCTCGAGGTAAAGCCCGAGGCGTAAAGCTGCTGCAATGTTATGCACATCGCGCGAGATGCGGGCATGCGGCGCGGCTTCCGCGTAAACTGAATGCCAGGGGATCTCAGGGGAAGCCTTAAAGGAAGTCCAGCGCGACACCGGCAGGAAGAAGCCTATGAGCATCAACATTGAGAACATCAAACCGAGCTCACGGGCTGCCGCGCTCATCGGCAAGGTCCGCCGCGAATACCAGGCGCGCCGCAAGAGCATCGTCCGCTTTGGCGCCTACAAGGTCCTCATGAAGCGCGAGTTCGACCGCGCGGCACACGAGCCCCTGCAGGAAGACAAGGTGGTCTTCCTCGAGCTGCGCCTGCCCGAAGTGTCCAACAGCTATCGCGAGATATTCAATCATCTGGTGCGCGAGTACCAGCTGAACATTCATTGCCATTTCCTGCGCACGGGTTTCGTGACGAAGGAAGAACGCTGGAAGCGCATCTTCGACTTCGCGCGCGACGCGGCCACCGCGAAATACCTCATCTACGACGAGGGTTCCGAAATCATCGGCGGCCTTCCCAAGCGCAAGGGGCAGGTCATCCTGAACACTTGGCATGGCTGCGGCGCCTTCAAGCGCTTCGGCTATTCCACGGCCGACAAGATTTTCGGCGCCGACCCAGACACCATGAGCAAGTATCCGCCGCACGCCGACTACGACCTCGTGACAGTAAGCAGCCCCGAGGTTGTCTGGGCCTATGCGGAAGCGATGCACAAGGAGGACAATCCGGCCTGCATCCAGCCCATCGGTTGCAGCCGAACCGACGTGTTCTACCGGCAAAGCTTTATCGATGCAGCTCACGAACGCATTTACGACCGCATCCCGCAGGCGCGCGGCAAGAAGCTCATCCTGTATGCGCCCACCTTCCGCGGACGCGTGGCCGAAGCGACCACGCCCGACCTGCTTGATATCGAGGCCTTCCGCCGGCGCCTGGGCGACGAGTACGTGCTCGCGATAAAGCATCACCCCGTGGTGAAGGAACGCCCCGCGATTCCCGATTCGTGCCGCGATTTCGCGTTCGACCTGAGCAACGGCACGACAATCGAAGACCTGCTGTGCGTGGCGGACATCTGCATTTCGGACTACTCGTCGCTCATTTTCGAATACGCGCTGTTCGAGAAGCCGATGATCTTCTTCGCGTACGACCTCGACGACTTCTTCGACTGGCGCGGCTTCTACTACGACTACGACGAGCTGGCGCCGGGGCCCATTTGCCAAACAAATGCCGAGATGATCGACTATATCGCGCATATCGACGAGCGTTTCGACCGCGAACGCGTGCGCGCGTTCCGCGAGAAGTTCATGAGCGCCTGCGATGGGCATGCCACCGAACGCATCATGAAGCGCTTCTTCGGCGGCGCGCTCGAGCCGTACCGGCGCGAAACGGCGCTTGAAGGGACGTTCGACGAGATCCCCGATTGCAACTTCGACCACGCCCGCTATGCGCTGCTGCTCGATTACCTGCAGGCGGTAAAGGACAACGCGCGGCGCGCCTACGAGGCCGGATGCGCGAAGGTGCCCATCAAGGGAACGGTGGCGCTGGTCTGCGACGAGCATGTGCCCGGCGCGTTTTTCAAGTCGCTGCGGAATGCCTACGCGAAGGACAATCGCGGGCTCACGCTGATCGACGACCGCGAAATCACACCCGAGAACGTGGCGGATTTTGCTGCTGAACTGGCCGTATGCGAAAACATCGTCTGCGCCGGCGAACCGTATATCATCCGCATGCTCGACCTGCGTCCCGAGACGCGTCTCATTCAGGCGTGCCCGAGCGTTCTTCCGCTGCGGGCGGAAGGGGCGCGGGCGAAGGCGGCTCAGGCGGGCTACTATCGCGAGCTCCTGCGTGTGGCACCGCATATCGCGCACTACGACGCGGTCATGGCGACCGCTCCCGCGCTTGAGGCGGCGTATCGGGAAGATTATCCGGTGCGCGAGGGTACGGCGAGTGGCGGCGGGTGCGAGATTGACGCGACGGGCCGCAGGGGTGTTACTAGTGGCGGCGGGCGCGTGATTGGCGGCGGGCGCGAAGCTGGCGGCAGCGCGGGCGGCGGCGTGAGTGCGAGCAGCAACGCCGGCAGCGGCGAGGCCGCAAACGACGGCAACGCCAAGCTCCTCTACCTGGGCAATCTGGGTACCGACCTGCTCTTCAATAAGAAATACGTCAAGAAGGCGGCGAAGCATTTCGACGAGCTGTGCCCCCAGCGGCGCGCTCGCAAGACGGTGCTCGTGTTGTGCCACCGCAACGACCGGACGGCGCAGCAGGCTGTGGCGCTCTTCCGCTTCCTGCATGAGGAGCTCGTGGAAGACCATTTCTTCCTGTACGACGATCGCGACGCGCGAAGCGGCATCTGGGGCGATATCCCCGACTACCTAAGCAGCTTCGCGGTGAACACCCGCTCGATTGCTCAGCGCGCGCAAGAGGACATCAACGCGATGGCGGAATGGGATCCGAATGCGGCGGCCGAGCTCACCGCGCCGAAGCCGCTTAATCTGTACGAGGAGCTTGCTGTGGCGGACGTCGTCATCACCGACGGGCGGCCCGAAGCCTTCGCTCTTGCGGCGGCAGGCAAGCAGGTCATCATCTGGGATGTCGGCCGCGATGCGGACGACGATGCGCTCGTGGATTGCCGCACGCTTTTGCCGCATGCCGTTTGCGAAAACGTGGAAGAGATTCTGGCGCAGTTGCGGGTCACCGGACAGACACAAGGTGCTGACAACGCAAATGCCGCGCCCGCAGCACAGGAAGACATCGTCGCCTTCGCGCGCGACTATCTTACGCACTGTGACGGGAAAGCCGCATCACGCCTGCTCGACTGGCTCCGCGACAACCCGGCATAGGGGCGCTTGCATCACCGCGTGGTACGCCCATCCCACGATGAGCGGCGCGGAGAATGCGAGCGGCAAAATGTAGCGCGTCGCCGCCGTGGGTGAAAGCAGCAAGAAGAACACCGACAGCAGCACGGGAGCATATGCCCACACAAGCCGGCGGCGATGGTAGAGCACCAGCAACAGACAGGTCAGCGGGAGCATGCCGCCATAGAAGCCAAGCGTGGAAATGAGTGAAATAACGGGTAGCCCGGTCACCGTTCCTTGAATCTGGCGAAGTTCCGCATCAGCCTCGATGAGCTTTTCGGGACGTTTAATACTCAAATGATATTCGCCGTTGCTTTCGATGTACTCCTGCGTGTCATTTGCCCGGTGGTAATACTTATCAAACTGTTTACCAGGAATTCGATAATTACTAGAACCGCCCAAGGACGACGGCACAAGCATGCGATATGCGCAGTTCACCATCGTCTTTCCGTAAATCACTGGGTTCTTCACGCCAATCGAAGCCCACGCGCCCACAAAGGCGACGATGTCTTGCGTAGTAGCATCTACACGATAATGCTCTTTCACGCCATCAGTAAGGAAAGGCTTGAAAGCCTCGCTTGCCGCAGGAATATCAAGCACCTTATCAACCGCAGCATATTCGTCGTCGGTCACGCTATCGGGGTTGTCACGAATCACGGCAATGACCTGTTGAAACGCAAAACCGAGTGCCTCCTGCTTGCCACCGGGCGCCACGCCGCCCACAAGCGGATAGACAATCGCGGGGAACGCAACGCAGAAGACAAGCACAACCGCCGCGAACGTCGTCGCAGCGCGCACCCAGAGGCGATCGCGGAGAGGGACTTTCGACTGCTCGGCAGCCATATTGGCTGCTTGGGAAGAAGTCGCCTGACTGTGACCGGTTTGAGTGGAGTCCGCCTGCGCGAAGATCACTTGTGCAGCATCCGAAGGAGCCGCGTCGTCAGCTGCCCCTGAAAGAACTGCCGTAGCCGCTTTAGCATGCGCAGCCTTACGACGTGCAGACCGGCAAGCGCCTGCACCGCGCGCAAAGAACACGCAGGCGACAACAAGCATCACGAGCGACGGCAGCACGATGTAAGCGCCAAGCTTCTTCGTAAGCAAGCACAAGCCCGCGAACAGCACAAACGCCACGATAAAGCGCGCTGAGCGAAGCGCCTCGCCGCGCGTGCGGAAGCATTCGAGGTAGCACAGCAGAAACGGTACCCAGCACACTGCGAAGGTAGAATCCTTCAGCACCACACCCATGAAATGCGGAAACACAGGCAGAAATGCGCAGAGAAAAGCCATCACGCACACGGCTACACGCGGGGCGCCCAGACGCGATGCGTAGCAGCACGATGCCGCAAGCCCCAATGCTCCCAAGGCGCTCTGCAAGAGGATAAAGAGAAAGAATGCATGGTTGTACGAGCCGATGGCATCGCCCAGAAGCGTAATGCCGCCGTAGAGCAGCGTGTCGAATACCGGATGGTGATCAACGAATTCAGCATCAACATACTCGCCAAGCCAGGGATAATAGGTAGGCGCGCTTGTTTGGAATTCGAAGATTTGCTCGGTCGTATCCGGATTCATCGAGCAAGGGTACATGAGCACGAGAACCGACAGCCAGCACACGAAGATGACGCCCGCGAGCACAAGGACATGCTTCATGTCGAAAGTGAAGTTCAGCCAAGGGAAGCGCCGCGACTTCTTGGATTCCGTGTTAGATGCGCTCTCCGTCCCCGGCCTCCATCCCAGAATGGCGTAGACAACAATCGCCACCACAAGGCCCAGAATCGCCGGCACAGCTGGCCAGATGAAGGCATCGGCGGGAATCCAAGAAAGATAGGCCAGCGCCTCGGATCCATTCAACAGGTAAACCACTTCGGTAGGAACGCCCCAAAGAACCCCCGCAACCACTGCATAGACGATACGGCGCACATCAACGCGACTCATTATGAGCACTCACCTCATTGCCCGCTTTGCCATCGCGCCAAAAACGGCACTCGCGACAAGCGTTCCTTGAATTCCATAACAAATCGAACGCTTTTTATCCCCTGCCATACACGCCATGACCCCCTGAATAGACTATGGGCACCATAGCGCAGATAACGCTTCAGAAACAGAATCTCATACAGGCAACAAAAGGCATATGCGTAAACGGAGGAATAAAGGAGGCTTATGGACGAATCTTAGTAGCCGCTTAACCAAGCATTCCGCTTTGCGGCTTGCTCTATTTTCCCACGTCTCCGATATTCAAGTTCTCTTTCACCTGCGTGGTAGATATGCCAGGTGTGCGATCGAGGTAAACGAGCTCACAATAATCTCTGAGATACTCGAAGCGGTCGCTTCCTGCCCAGTCGCCACCCATTACTACGGTATCGATGTGGTATTCCTTCACATCGTTTGCCTTTTGCTCCCAGCTGAATTCGGGTATTACAAGATCCACGTAACGTATAGCTTCAAGCATCTCTTTCCGCACTTCATAGCTATAGAAAGACTCTTTGCCCTTGCCCGCATTGAATTCATCAGTCGAAAGCGCCACTACCAGATAGTCTCCCAAAGCAGCCGCGCGTTGCAACAAACGGATATGTCCGTAGTGCAGCAGGTCGAACGTCCCGTAGGTAAGCACGCGTTTCAAAGCCATGTTTAATCCTTCCACAATATGCAGAACCCCGTCTTGCCAGAAGAGCGAAGCAAGTATTTATTATCCAGCATCTTCGGTATTTGCCAAAAAGCGCTTTGCAAATATCTCGGAGTCCGCAATGAGCTCGACATCCGCTTCAAGCAAATCACGCGCCCGCTGCGCTATGCCTTCAGACAAAGAGAATAGCCCATTACCCCACTTCTTGAACAGCTTCAGCGCCTTCAGCATAGCCTCATCTTCAACAGCCTGATTCAGCAAGCTTTCGGAAATACAGAGGTAAACCGGCACGTCGAAACGCGCGAACTGACGTATACGCTGCGCAGAGCTGGGCTCAAGCAATACGGCACCACGCAAGCTCAACCCACCATAAAGACGCTGCTGCTCCGACCGCTCGGACAACGCCTCACCTTTCGTCGCAAACGTCTTAACCTGGCGCACAAGCGGATACGCACTTTCCAAATGCCTTGCCACTTCGCTTTCGAGAAACGACACATACACATTCGATGTAAGCTTCCCCTCTTTTTGGAGGGCATACAGCAGATCCGTCGCAGGACCAGGAGCGAGACCATCCGACACGAGAAGGAACGGTTGCACAGGATGCGCGCAGATGGGCTTCGCCATGTCCTGGATATCTTCGCCAAGGATGGTCGCCGCGAAAATGCGCGCGACTTTCTCCGAAGAATCACAAGAAACGAATTCCCGGATAAGAGCCAGGTCATCATAGCTTTTCCCAAGCTCTGATCGTTCGTCAAAGACGTATTTGCTTGGCAGGAGGACATAATCCGCCATCGTAATATTTCGTAGAGCGTCAGCGTTGTAGTGATTAGCGTTGCTCTTTGCCTTGTTGAGTGGCTCCAAAGGCGCTCCATGCCAAAGGCTCACATACACCTGATGAGGCTTCTTAATCCACCAGTCCGGGAAATCGAGCGCACTGAACAAATATCCCGCCGTGAATAACGCCTTCGCATACTCATCGGTGCCAGCCACAATTGTGTACGCATTAGAGAAACCAAGCGCGGCAAGCCGAGTATCCACCGTTTCCTTCGTTTCGTTCGTAACCGAAAAGGCGACATTAAACCTGCCATACTCAGGCTTCTGGAACTCTCGCAAAAGATTATCGTATAGAGCCTCATCCAAACCCTCAAGCACAATAAGATTGGTATCGATTTCTTCATTTAGATAGAAATCCAAGGCGGTAGATGCCCTCTTCGACTCGACTTCAGTCGCCGAGTCCTTGCCCTTCTTGTTCATGCCAAGCATGCGCGCGACTTTCCGTTTGCCACGCCTGAGAAGGGACAAGCCAGCACCGACTTGTTTTTCCTTACCACTTGGGCGTGCATTCACGCTGCTTGGCTTCTCGCCGCAAATATGCTTTGCATACTCTTCGACTTCAAGCACAACCGGTTTATTAATGCGTTCACCCCGTAGATCTTGGGACTTCTTAGCGCGAAGCGACTCCGTTCGGAATAAACGGCAAGCTCGACATCTTTCCGCATCGTCCGAAACGTCCACGCCTTTAGCGCCATCCACACTCAGTTTCGCAATACGAAGCCATACGTAATCAAGCTCATGGTTTTTGTACAAGGCCTTCGCCATCGCCCAGAGCGAGCGGTGATCGTATACGACACCGTCATCCACAATAGCAAGGTATTCGCCAGGCGCTAACGCGATGGCGTCTTCCGCCGAACCGTCAAAGAAGCTCAAATTGGGCATAAGCGCCAAACCGGACGGCACATTTTTCCGAAAAGACTCGCTCACCAATACGGAAAAAGACACACAGGGCTGGTCATACAGCTCCTGCAAAAACAGGGGAACAGCGCCTTCGCTCGCTTGCGCAGTCAATACCACGCTCACAAGGGGCGCACCCAAAAAGTCTTTCTTTCTCAGTGAGCCATGCAACTCAACAATATCGAAATTGTTCTGCAGTATCTTCTCACGATGAGCCGCATCCAGCTCGCCAAACGCGTCGTCGATTTCTCGAGCCACCCGCTCAGCTGACTCATCGTCATACATCCAGATTCGCCGATAGTAATCGCCTATGAGCGGCGTATTCAAGTAGCGATATCGCAGCTCAACAGCAAACTGGGAACCATACGATTCTGTAAGCTCGCCAATTCGCCGAAAAGCCTGGGCGGAACTGGTAACCAAACGAGTATTCGCCTGTTGCGTTGTTGTTCGTCCAACGAACGACAGCGGCTTTCGATAGGTATACACAACATGAGGACAAGCATATATTTTTTCGGCATGAAGAAGGTATGAGTAGAGAAACACCGCGTCTTCAAGGTGGGAGAACTTCTCAAAGCGCACGTGATGCTTGGCTATTATCTTGCGAGAAAGCCACTTATTGCAAAGTGACCAGGAGTGAATGATGTCCAAATCGTCGCGCTGAATTCTCCGCGTCTTGTTCGCCAGGTGGGAAGAGCGAGCGTTGGTGTATTTCGTAACGCCATCGATACGTTCGTAGATACCGCAAACCGTATCGGCATCGTTTACTACCGTCGCCTGATGCATATACTTGAAACTGTCACGGGGAAGCGTGTCATCTGCATCTACGAAGGTGACAAACCTGCCTTTTGCCTGTTCAAGACCCCGATTACGTGCCGCTGCCACACCCGCATTATCCTGGTTAAGCAGGGTGAAACGACTGTCTCCCTGACAAAACGACTCTATAATTTGAGCCGAGCTGTCAGTTGAGCCATCATTGATACAGATGACTTCAAAATCCTGATAGCTTTGATTCTTCAGGCTCTGAAGGCAATCATGTATCCCGTCTTCCGCTTGATATACCGGAATAACAACCGAAAGCATCGGCATCAGTCCGCCACTCCCATTCAAGATCTGCTATAGCGTTCAGGCTCGCGCATGCATCTCAGTCGTTCTGTTGCATTTGCTCGGTAACCGCATCCGAATAGCGTATTTCACCCGTCTCTATGTAATGCAGGATTCGCTCAGTGCTGTGACCATCGCAGGCACACATGAATCTCTTGCAGAACGCTGCAACTTCATCCTTATCGAAGCGCTCGTCGATATGCGCCAAATAGTCAACAAGCTCCTCGGTCGTATGACACAACGGACCCGGGGTCACTTCATCAAAATCGTAGTAAAGGCCGCGCTTATCGATGTATTCTTCCAGGTCATACACGAAAAATGCCATAGGACGATCGAAGAGCGCAAATTCAAATACGACTGATGAATAATCCGATACGCAAACATCGGAGACGGTCATCAGTTCGGCAATATCCATGCCCTTGCCGCGCGTCATGTCGTAAGCGAAGCTATCGCGATAAGGCTCGGGAATCTCCGGGCATTCTGCGACGGTCTGATGCTGCTTGATAATAAGAATCCAATCATCGCCCAGTTCCTTGGCCATATATGGAATATCAAGTGCGTCGGGCGCTACGCGGCTATTCCCCCTCCCTCGATAGGTCGGAGCATACAGCACGACCTTTTTGTCCCTTGCTTGGGGAATACGCTCATAGAGTTTCTCGTAGCACCGCTTGATATACGCATCATCAAAGAAATAATCCGTCCTACTTACGCCAATAGGCTGGATGATTCCGCTTTCGCGGGGGATTCCCATGAACTGCTCAAACACCCACGTAAGATCGGGACCCGCAATAGTGACCATGTCGAAATAATTGTATTCAGGATAGTCGCGATATCCAGCCAGGGATTTTGAGCCCTTTTGACCGGCGGTATCAAGTCCAATCTTTTTTAGCACTCCGCAACCATGCCAAAGCTGAACAACCTTGGAGTCCTCGCGAATTTTGGTATGTCCCAAAAGCTCATTTGATTCATGAAGAAAGACGACTTTGGCGCTTGCCGCATCGGCGGCAAACCGCTCTGCCCCCCAATAGAACAGCGCATAGGGACACTCCGCGCGATGAAGCTCATGAAAAGCGACCTTGTAATCTGTTTTCTCGTTCAAATACTTGTACATGTATTTGAATGCCTGGTTAACTCCGGAGCGCGGCTGCAAAAACACTGCTTTCTTCTCCAGCGGATCAGAAGCATGCATAGCGTAGGCTTCAGGTATCCGCTTCGTTATGTATTCCTTTCTCAGCCATTCCCTGAATTGAGGCGTCTCACGCTCCTTTAATTCCGCGAGAAACTCACTCACCAGTTGATTGCCGCCCTTATGCAAGGCCTTTTTCCCTGCAATGAGAAAATACACGCTGAAACGTTCGAGGATTGCAGAATCAAAACCCTCGCCCTCAATACTCTTATCGACTTGCTTCAATAGCGATGGCCCCGCGATGCTGAAATACTCGTCAAGATCTTCAACAATCATAGAGCGGGAAACACTATATCCAGCGGATTCATCAAGCAGTCTCAAAAGAGTGGGACCCGCGATGCTTAAATACTCGTCAAGATGCGCACGAACCGCAGAATCATTCAAATCATTGTCGCTTGCTTTGAGCGACTCACGGCAAGCGAATGCCAGCTTCCGTAAAGGTTCAAGCTCAGCCTCTACTTGCGCTATATTTTGCTTCTGCGCATTACGCTTCTTTCGTATGTCAAGCATTCCGCGAATGCCATGCTTCCTGACATTGCGCAATACCCCCTTGAAACTCATATCTGCCTCCTACCGCAGCTTATAATCAATTCCTTCTTCAGTCTCCAAGCTTTACGCCCGGCACATCGCGCCCCAGCAGAATCGTATCGATGACACGATCACTTGCCAGCATCCCTCGCTCGGCAGCACGGTCAATGCACGTTGAATCGGGTTCGATATCCTCATATTTCCTGTGAGCCAACACCAACATGAAGTCATCGAAGGTATCGCATACGACACCGGGTGCAAATTCCTTAACAGGCCGCTGAACACCCCGCGTCACTGAATATTCGACACGATCCGGCGTGTAGAACACCACCGGTTTTTTCAGCAACAGGTAATCATAGAAACACGAGGAATAGTCGGTTACCAGCGCATCGCTTACATGGTACAGCTCATCCAAGCTCTCATGAGAAAGGTCGAATATACGGTCGCCAAACTCTTGGGGAATGGGCGGCATATCCTTCACGAATGGATGCATCTCAAACACAAAGTAGCTGTTCGTGGCGGAACACATGTCGTACAGCTTTTGGAAGTCAAAATAAGTATCGTAGGGGAAGTAGGCACTCCGTTGGCCACTACCCCGGAACGTCGGCGCATACACGATAACCCGCCCATCAGTCATCCACGGATAAGCGGCAAGCAGTTTATGCCGCGCTGCTTGGGCGGCATCCTCGTCAAGAAAGTGGTCAAGGCGCGGCATGCCAGTCGCCAGTAGTGCGCTTTGCTCAATGCCGAATACCTCCGAATAAATATCGCGGAGATGCTCGTTCCCTATCAGCGCATATGTATACATGCGATGCGGCGAATTGAACGGGTCGGGAGAGCCTTGCATACCAAAGCGAGCATAACCCACCGACTTGAAGCCTACGCCCGCGTGCCAAATCTGCGTTAGCACCGTGCCGTCAGGTGGCTTAATGAAATTGAAAATTGGGCAATAGTCATCAATGAAAATAAAATCGGCCTTGGATATCTCCGACATATCCTCGAGCCAATCACTCAAGCTCTGTCGCTGTTGGCCTAAAACCTCACGATATCGCTCTACAATCTGGAATTGCGTATCCAGGCCCCGTTCAATCATGCGGTCGCGCACCGCTGCCATATTCGAAGTGGGCGTATCGCCATTCTGCTTCAGGAATAGCACGCGTTTCCCTGTACGCTCGGAAAATTTGGCGTCCAACGCGGCAACCGATGCCAGTACCCGCTTTTCCGTAAAGCGAACGCTCTTCTTCCGAACTTTCGGCGTTTCGTTTCTCTGGTAAAACTGCGTGTTCAACACCACATAGAGGTAATCGGTGCTATCGCTCTTTGGGATGAGATACGCAACGTAAGCATACTTGCCACCCACATATCTGAACGCCTTGCTTAGATTATCAAGACGCTCAAGCAAATCCTCTTCGTATGAAACGGAATGGGTGTCATAAGGTCTGCTCGTAATTATCTCTAGGCGGCGCTTGTCGGTTTCCGCGCGTAGGTACGATTCGTCTTCACAACGATCCGGCTTAACTTGCTTTTTGACAGCCGCATACGCGCGCTTGTCGAGATAAGGGTATGTTTCAAACAGCTTCTGTTCATCCCGCAGCAGCTCATCTGAAAACCTGGTACATAAGAACCAGTTTCCCGACTCCAGCATTTCGCGCCCATTCCCTAAAGTCAGGTTCAATCGCGCATGAATGAAAACCTTGTCATCCGTAATATCGGTAACCTCATTCGAAAATCGCACAAAACAGTGGCTTTTCTCATGGAACAGAAAAAGCTCCTGGCGTTCCGGCTCCTTGGCGAAGTAATCGATTTCCAAAAAGCTGCGAGTCCACCAGATATTGGTAACACGTATTGCCATGCAACAAACTCCTTAGGCAGGGGCATAGGACGCGCGGATCTAGCGCCCCTCTTGGCATCCCTCAAGATATGCAATGAGATTATGGTACATCTGCACCAATGATACCCGTGGTTTCCATCCAAGCGCCCGAATAGCAGACGTGTCGAGCGCCAAATGGTGCTCAGGCGGATAGGGAGCATTCTCGTCAACATCCACCACCACATGAATTTGCCCACCCGCGCATTCGTCAGCTACCATCTGCGCCATCTGGCGAATGGAGCTACGGCTATCCTTGTTGGCAACGTTGTATACCGCGCCCATCTCACCACGCAAGAGCACCTGCAAAAGCGCGGTTGCCGCATCCAGCGTGTAGCAATACATGCTGGTGGATTCACCGGTCGTTTTCAAAATGATGTCATTGCCCGTCATCGCACTCCGAGCGAATTGCATAAATACCCGGTTGTCGTTCGCGGGAACTCCCGGCCCGAATGTCTGCGCAAGCCGGACTATCTTTACGGGAACTTTGTATTCCGACACGTAAGCGCAGCACAAGCATTCCGCCATGCGCTTTCCCTCAGGATACGAGCTGCGCACAGAAAGCGGATTCACAGAGCCCATATCAGCAGGGGTGAGTGGCGCGCCATTGGGATCGGCAGATCCTGTTCCATACACTTCCATGCTCGAAACATAGACATATGAAGACACCTGCTGCTTACGCGCATATTCAAGCGTCGCCTGCGTCCCGTTAACAATTGACGCGATGGTCTCCACCGGCTTTTCGACGAAAGTACGGGAAGCTGTGGGGCATGCCGTATGAATCAGATAGTCTGCGGGAATATCGAGCTGTGCAATATCCGCGATATCGGTTATCGCCACAAGACGCACGTCTTTCCCTGCCGCTACGCCGAAAAGCTCCTGCCCCTTTGCAATATTCCGCACCGGTGCAATCACTCGCACATTCGCGCCAAACAACTTGTTTCGTGCCACAAGAAGGCGCACCAAACAAGAGCCCACAAAACCGGTGACCCCTGTTACCAGTACCGTCTTGCCTGCGAGTGCGTCCCACGCAATCGAGCTGTCATGGGCATATTCTTCCAGTTCCTTATTCATGTCGAACATCGCCATCACCACCATTATGTTTTTGCATTACCGAACAACGCAAATCCTGCGGCTTACACCGCTCTATCCCCGCAAAACAATATGGGAATCTCTTTCATAGCCTAAGCAAATAGTGCCCAACTTACCGCAACCATTATTTTCGGGCATTGTCATACAAACGAACCGCCCTTTTCGGTCGCAGCACTGCTCTGCCTACTTAATCACGATTCCATTACCGCGTCCAACACCCGCGCGCAGTTCTGCCTATCAGAATGAACGAAGAAACTATCGGCACGACGGCGATACTCTTCAGCCATTTCGCAGCCAGCGTCCAACAAGCGCTCAATCTCATCAATGACCTCATTGCCGTCGTAGCATACGGGGCCAAAGCCATCCCTCTCATAATCGAAATAAGAAGCTTGATAGGAATGCCCCCCCGAAAAGAGGTCATCAAAGTGGCAATACACCACCGGTTTCCGCATATAGGCAAAATCAAAAGCAACGCCAGAATAATCGCTCACAAGTATTGCCCCTTCGCTAAGGACATCTGTGTAATCAGCGGAAGCATCGCCTACTTTTACCGTATCGTTCCCATGAAAACACGCCACCTGCTTTTCGTAATTTGGGTGGACGTAAAACTCGCCAGTAAAGCCGTGCTTTTTAAGCAATTGAATTAAGCGTTCATCATTAATGAGCTGATTATAGAAACGGCAATAGTCGCTTTCCTCAAAATTAGGCATATACTCTCGCCGCCTGGTTCCAGGGATAATCTTACCTGCGAGATTTGCCCGCCACGTCGGCAAGAAAATCACTTTCTTCTGCGTGCGACCAGGGTCGTATGCGTCGTAGCGGCACATACCAGCGGGAACAACCTCGTCCTCCGAAAACCCGTAGGCATCTCCCACAAGCGCCTTCTGTTCCATCCAGGCACTAACAATAAACCGATATATTGGTCGAACGTGCTTATTCAACTGCTTAGACAAATCACCCTGTAAGGTGCCATGGGAAAGGTTGTAGAAAAGGAATTGGTATAAGCTTGAAACATATTTTCCTTGTTTGCCAAATGGATTGGTGACCGCTGCATCATGATGGCCGGAAAAAAGTTTATCTGCCGCAAGGAATCGAATCTGAAAAGCGGTGCTATACGGCTCGATTACCTTTCCTATTTTCGCCACTCGTGAATAGTCATCGCTTCTTTTTTCAAGTGCGAAAAACATGCTAACGTCTTTCGCGCTATTCTGCTGTCGCGCATAGCTGAACAGGGCTTCCGCACTGTCGCCCGCCTTGTACTCGCGGTCGATAAAGATCCAAACTGGCTTACGCTTCAGCTTTTTGTATATCTGCGCGGCCAAGCGGATGAATACGAGATGACGACGTTGCTTCGCCGTAAGGTCCTTTTTTCTGTTGAGAATCCAACGATCTTTGCGCAGTTCAGAGGCCGCATGCGTGCGCATTCGGTACGGCATGATTTTGATTTCTTTCCCGCCGCCGCGTTTCACGATAATATCGCCACACACGGCATAGCTTTTCTCTCCCGTGAGTTTCCCGTAGATGCCATAGCGTATTGTCGGTCGTTCAATCACCATTCCATCTGAAAGCTCTATGGCAAAAACGAGATTTCGCCGCGGCTTCTCACTCACAGGAATACGAAAAGAGAAACGCACGCAGGAAAGAGCGGTCTCACCTGACAGCCCATAAACCGTCCCTGACGGATCGGGGCGCAAATCGGCATACATCTGCCAATTTGAAAGGGTGTCGGAAATCTTCATTTTGAAATGGGGGTCGAGAGAAGCACCGTAGCTGCGCCCCTCAATAAGCAGTTCGTCGCGCTCTCGACGTAAAGTATCAATGTTCACCAGATTCAAAGAATTCAAATCAAGTGCGAATGACCCCTTGTAATAGGTTTTGCCATTCGGATTAATTTTCACGATATCTGGCAGCTTATCAACCGCTTTTATGTCTGTAATCCCGCATTTCAAGGCGAGAAGATAAAAGCGCTTATCGGCATTAAGCCATCGGCCTTCGCGTATCACGCTCACTGGAATCGGCTTTAAAATGTCAAAAATCGCTTTATGCCACTCGCATTTTTGGGCGTCGCTAAGAAGCTCTTCCGGGCTTGTAAAAACCTGCCAACACAACTCGTAAAGGGCTGTTTGCAAAATGAAAGGCTGGATGAACCCATAACGCTTTTCCGACTCTTCATACAATTTAGAACAAACCAAATTGTTGTCCCTATAGCGCAAGTAGTGGGTACTCCTGCTTGAAGTGCTCCCGAGCTCACCTTTTCTATAGCGGTACGTCACATTGTTCAATACGCCATATGCGCACTTATCTAAAAGGATGCCATTCACCAATAAAGTATCCTCGGCGCACGCAATGCCTTCTTCAAACCTCCGCTTATCCAATGCGCTCTTTTTGATAAAGCAATTGCCAATCATTGACTGTATGTAGTCTGGATGTTCAAGGAGACTTACAACACCATTCGCCTTGTACTTATAGTTCAGAACATGTTCAAAAGGACCAGAAGCGTTAAATTGAACAAGGCGTGTCATTACCATATCAATCTCGCCCTCATGCGCCTCAAACATTCGTAAGACGGCTTCAAACGCCCCCAAGTCCCAAATGTCATCCGCATCAAAGAAATTGACGTAGCATCCTTTTGCCTGTTCAATGCCATGGTTTCGCGCAGCTGATACGCCTTGGTTCTCCTGCGATATCAAGACAACGTTGTCCGAATGCTCTTGCGCAATTGCGGCACAAATGTCTCTCGATCCATCGGTGCTGCCATCGTCTACCATAATGAGCTGGATATTATGAAAACCGATTGTCTGCTTCACCACAGAATCAACCGCTTCTCTCAAGAACTCGCGCTTGTTGTATACAGGCATGATTACGCTAAATAGATACTTTGCACTATCTGCACTAGTCATTTTGCCACCTAACCCCCAGCCATAAGCACCATAAGAGACGTTCTCACGTATGATTACGTTCGCCCCTGCTAAGCACTCGCGTATAAAGCTTAGCTATGTCAAACCCATCTAAACCGGCTTATATATCCCCCAACTTCCCATCACGCATGTCCAAGAACATCTTCAGCGTGTAGTAGTCCTCGGGCGTCGTGACCTTTATGTTCTCGAAACCGCACAACACCACACTTGGCGTCACTGCGCCAAAACGCTGCATCATTGTGCAGGAATCGACAATGTCGTGCTCGCCCAGCTGCAGCGCACGCTCATGAGCATGGATAATATCGGCTAGCCAGAACGATTGCGGCGCCTTTGCGATGCGTGCATGCGAGCGTTCCACCGTGCGTACCACCCGATCTCCATCGTCGTCCACCATCACCACGGTCTCATTGCACGGCACGCAGGTTATGGCGCTTCCGTTCTCCTTTACGCCCACAATGTTCGCCGAAATCAAATCGGCATCGATCATCGGACGCACGCCATCATGAAGCAGCACGACCGTACGGTATTCGGCACCTTCACCCTCTTGTGAGCACGCGTAACGCCGCGCCGCCATCAATCCATGATAAATGGAATCTTGGCCTGTTTCGCCACCCGGTTCCACCGTCACAACCTTGTTCAGGCCATATTCCGCGATGAGCTCTTGCGAATAGCCAATCCAATCGGCAACCATCACGAGCACGATGGCGTCGATTTCCTCATGCTCCTGGAACAGGGAAAGCGTATGCACCAGAATGGGTTTGCCGTTGACTTCGAGGAACTGTTTGGGTAGACCGCCTGTTTTCATGCGTCTGCCAACGCCGCCTGCAAACACCACAGCTATGTTCATCGTTGTCCCTTCGCCAATAATCCCAGCTACAGCTTTATCGACTACAAATTTGCGTAAACCTTACATTACAACGTATCCACGATTCACACTGCCTAAACAACCGGAACTACCAAATCGATATGTTCGATGTACACCCAGCCTATTAGACCCCTGGCAGTGCCCTATGATTTTCAATCTGGAATTCGTCGCTCTTTAATTTGTTCGAGAAACATCTCGCATGCACCGCACGCAATCCCGCCCTAAATGTTGGCTATTTCAGGCGATTGAATCATTAGCTCATCAGGTGCTCGGCAACTACATCCGCAAATATATCATTGGAAGCGCAGATGAAAACGCAGTCATCCACCTTGTTATCATCCAGAAAGTCATTAAGCGTGCCATCGTAGTGACGAAGATCAAGCACGTACACACAGCTATAGCTTTCCGCAAAAAAGCGCTCCATGTTATTCGAGTACGAGTCCCCCACAATGAGTAGCGTCTTTTCCGGAGCATCATCGTTCCGTACCTCTATCAGGCCTGGATCACCATGAAAGCATCCTGCATATGCGTTGGAATAACGGTCTCCACGGGTATATCCATCTTCGCTAAAGCCTTTGGCAAGGTAGCTCATGCTTTGTTCTTTGCCATCAACCCAGACCTGGTAGTCGCCGTGTTCATAATGGACGTCCTCCACGATATCAGAAAAGCGCGTATCAAGACCGCCGCGTGCCAACGAGCCATAAAATGGCCCGTCAAACAGGGTGTAAGCATCCCCAAATCCAATCGGCTCAATGCCTAATGAAGCGACAACAGCGCGATATACCTTCTGGCCGCCCTGAATGGTCAGGTGGTGATCAGTCGTGAAGTAATCTCCATCCGCAAATGACAAGTCCGATAAATCAACCAGCTGCTCTTTATCCGTCACCTGCGTAAGCTTGTCTCTAAACCAAACAATATCCGCGTTATCAGACACAAGCGATGCGGCGGGCGATTCCTCCGTCGTTGCCGAGCGAGCAACCATGGCGAAGCGCCAACAGATGTCCGAATGATCATCCATCACCTGCTGATACTTCGGCAAGGCGTTGTCGCAAAGCTCTTCCCATTCATCCTGCTTGTATGGCATTTCGTAAAGATACCCTTGGCGGGGCGCCACCAAATAATCCGACCCAAAGAAAGTGGGATAGACCTCATAGCCCGCCACCAGATTCGCGCTCTCGATGGATGCGCGTTGCAGCGCCGCATTCCACAACACCACATCATTGCGATACGGGATGGAATCGCTTAGGTACGCTTCGGTTTCATCCTGCAGGGTCTCATCCATGAAGCTCTGCACGGATATATCGGGAAACACCTGATACAGGCGCCCTTCCAAATACGAGCGTTCAGACTGCTCTGCTCCAAATACGCTGGCAGCAGCATTGCTCACGATGACGCAGCCGAGTGCGGCAAATATCAGAACAATGAATGCGATATTTCTTGCTTTTCCCATGTCAAGCGCCCCTAGAACTGGAAGTAAATGAATGGGTTGAACGACCCGGACACGACAGACGCGCAGCTCGCGACAAACAACGCAAGCAGCGCAACATCCCATGCGACGGAAGCCACCGCAAGCGCCCGCGCCTTCGAAGACGAAGCCGGCTCGACGTTCACCACGCACAAGTCATCCGACGTATGATGCTTGGGGTTCACCGGCGATTCCTTTTGGAAGTCGCCCGGCTGGCGCCCTTCGACCCATGCAAGGAAATGGAACTTCAGCCACGGGCATACCGGCAGCGACGCGATGATGCACACGATAAACACCGGCACATATTCCCATACGCCCAGCTCCCAGAAGGTCGATGTCCCCGTGGCGCCATAGCACCCGGCCATCGCCTGCCAATAGGGCACAAGCTGGGCCGGATCGGTTATCCAGAAGAACGACCATCCGAAGACGAAAATCGCAATGCAGTAGATATGCTGCACGGCATTCGGCAGGCGCTTGAGAGCGTCGCCCCAAAGGTATTTCTCCGCTATGAGCAAGGCGCCGTAGTAAACGCCCCAACCGATGTAGTTCCACGCCGCTCCGTGCCAGAGGCCAGTCGTCGCCCACACCACCGAGATGTTGAAGATGTTGCGCCCTGTCGAAACGCGCGAGCCGCCAAGCGGAATGAAGATGTAATCGCGGAAGAAGGTGGAGAGGCTGATGTGCCAGCGCCGCCAGAATTCCGAGATGGATTTCGAGATGTAGGGGTAATTGAAATTCCTCAGGTACTTGAAGCCCATCATGCGGCCAAGACCAATTGCCATATCGGAATAGCCCGAGAAATCGAAGAAGATTTGGAAGGTGTAGGCAATGAGTCCGCCCCATGCGCCAACAAGGCCAATGGATGCGCCGCCCTGCGAAAGCATCTGGTCGGCCAAAATCGCGCAGGTGTTCGCCAGCAGCACCTTTTTGGAGAGACCCACGATGAACAGGCGGAGTCCGCTCGTGAAATCGTCTAGCGTTTCGCGGCGGCCAAGCACCTGCTCCTGAATGGTCTGGTAACGCACAATGGGGCCCGCGATAAGCTGTGGGAAGCAAGCGACATACATGCCCAGGAAGAGCACGTTTTTCTGCGGCTCGACTTCCCGGCGATACACGTCAATCACGTAGGAGAGCGCCTGCAGGGTGTAGAACGAAATGCCAATGGGCAAGGGGAGTTCGAGGTTCGGAACGAGCTGCATTCCCACCAGGGCATTTACATTCTCCGCCACGAAGCCCTCGTATTTGAAGAAGCCGATGACGAGAACATTGAACACAACCGCCAAGGTAAGCAGCACTTTCTCGCTGCGACAGTGCTGCGGTTTGCCCGAGTCGTTTTCCTGCGAGGGGGGGTCGTGAGGGCGACTTTGCCGATTGCAATGCCAAACGCCCAGTTCGCCGTTATGGAAACGAGCATCAGGACGATATAGACCGGCTCACCCCAGGCGTAGAAAAAGAGACTTGCGATAAGCAGCCAAACGTTCTTCATCTTGCGTGTCGGGCACAGGAAATACAGCAAGAAGAACACGGGCATGAAAAAGAACAGGAACGTGGAACTGGAAAATACCATCTACTCTGAAACCCCTCAGCTGAGATGTTTCCTGATTCTCCTTCGCGCTTATCAGGAAACATCATCGTTGCTTCTTAAGCCTAAAACTTTGCAAGCTTAGCACTCCTGCACCCATGCGTTACCGCATTTGGGGTCACCGCGCCGAAACAGCTCTTCAGCGTAGTGGGGATGCCCCTGTTGCGCGCTTCCTACCATCTCCGCAGCTCGTTGGCGCGAAGGAAGGATTCGACCGCCTTGCAGAACTCGGCGGGCAATTCCAGATGCGTGTTATGACCAGCCATAACGGGCTTCGCATCGAAGCCTTCGCGGATGAACTGCTCGGCGATCTCCAGATACTTCGCGTCGCGCGTGCCCGCCACATACAGCGTCGGCAGCCAAAGCAGCCCGAGCGCGACCATGTTGTCGCGCGCCGAATCCATCGTCTGCTGGCCCGCATTCAGCAGCACGCGCGCCATGGCATCGGCGTCATTCGCCACGCGCTCCGCCCGGATGTCCGCACGCAGTTCTTCCGACAGGCGCTGCTGCGACTGGAACAACGGCAAGCCTTCCCAATAGTCCACGAAGGCTTCCATGCCATCCGAATGCAAGCGATCGGCCCATTCCTGCGCGCGCTCCTCAAGCTCGGTGCGCTCGGCATCATCCGCCGGGCCCAAGCCGGCGCTTTCCAGAATGAGGGCGTACACCACATCGGCATGCCGTATCGCCACGTCAAGCGCGATGCGTCCGCCCATGGAATAGCCAAGCACATGCGCCCGCTTCACCGGCAGCGCGCCCTCCGGAGTCGCCGCCGCATTCTCTGGCGCGACCACGTCGTTTATGAAAGCGGCAACCGCATCCGCCTGCGCTTCGAACGCATAGGGCGCGTCGCTCGCGGGCTTGCTGCTCGCGCCATGTCCCACCAGGTCAAGCGCGTACAGGCAATGATGCCGCGCCAAACGAGGCGCCACCTGCGCCCAGCTTGCTCCGGTCTGCATGAAGCCATGCAGCAGCACCAGGGGAATCTCGCCCGGCGTTCCCCAGCGGCGTACGTGGTAGTTCACGCCATCATGCTCGTAGTCGAATTCAGCAAGCGGCGGTTCGGGAATGTTTTCGCAATCGCAATCGCCATCGCAGTCGCAGTCCCCACCGCAATCGCAATCGGGGCCGCAGTCGCATTCATCGTCGAAGTCGTAGCCATAGCTGTAGCCGGAGTAGCCTTCGTCCTCGTACGCGTGGCCGTGCCCATGGCCGCAACCGCACGAGCAAACCTCCTCGTAGGCGTAGCCCGTCGGCTGCTCGGGTTCGGCCTGGTATAGGGAGCCATAGTCGTAACCGTGGTCATGTTCATGGTCGTGCTCGTGCTCGTGGTCGTGCGCACTGTCATGCGCGTACGCAGATGCCGACTCATCCTCGTGCATATGCGCATGACCATGCCCGCATCCGCACGCGCAGACGCTCTCGTAACCAAGCCCGTGATCAGGCCCATTGGGATCGAAACCCTCCCAGATATTCTCGTCCATTTACCCTCCTTGCAATGGCCGGGCGCCAAGCGCCGCAGCCTCTTGTTCACTTCAAATTGAATGGCATTCTACAGAACGCGCGGCCCGTAGACGCACGCAAGAATATCCACCGCATTGTCCCCGATACGATATATCACCACGAACCGCGAGACGACGATCTTATGCGAACGCCACAATGAACGATATCTCGCAGCAATGCATCCGAGCGCCTACCAATACCGCCCGTAACGCTCTTTCACGCCACGGAGCGGAAGGCGGGCACTGATAAACGAGATGCCCGGCACACCGAGGCTCGCATCAATCGCCGCGCGCAATTCGTCGCGCGAATCCACCTGCTCATAGGGCACTTTGAAGCCCGCGCACACCGGTCCGAAATCCACCTGCTGAGGCGTCAGGAACAGGCGCTCGAAATAGGGCTCGTCGGATGCCTGGGGCAGCATGTCAAAGATGGCACCGCCGCCGTTCTCCATGCAGATCACCAGAATGCTCGGGCGGCGATGCCCTTCCCGCTCACGCAGAATCATCTCGCCCTGCAGGGCAAGCGCGTTCAGGTCGTGCAGCGTCGTGATATCGCCCACCAGCACGACCGTCTGGTCGAAATGCTGCGCCGCGCCGAAGGCAGTGGAAAGGGTGCCATCGATGCCATTGAGGCCGCGATTGCACAACACGGGCAAGCGACGGTTCTCCTTCAGCATGAAGGTGTCAATCGCGCGTACCGCCATGCTGTTGCCTGCGAAAAGAAGCGTGCCATCAGGGATATTGGCCAGCAGCTCGCGCACGAGAGCGCCCTCGTTCCAGGAGGCGGCATCATCCGCCACGCTGTTGATGCGAATTGCGGCAGCATCGTTCGCACGCACCCAGTCGGCAGCAGCGGTGCAGGTTGGATCGCCCAACGCTTCCCGTGCATCCAGCAGCGCCGACACGAAACCACCCGGCGTCGTGCGCACGAACACATCGGTCGCGCTCGTGAAATCGCGTGATTCGC
>CAVFFT010000007.1:0-30643 GCA_963621885.1 bacterium | reverse complement strand
CCGCCGCGGCCCTGGCGGCGCGCTCGCGCAGGCGCGAGGCCGAATAGCGTTTGAAACGCCGATAGCGTAGCAAGCCCAAGGACACAGGCGGGCTCCGGATTATCCGGGGCCCGCCTTCTCGTTGCGGCGGCTTGAACCCGGAGCCGTCTTAGCCCTTCGCGCCCGGCGCCATGCCGTTTTCGCTGCGGTGCCGAGGGGCCTGAGCTGCCTTTACCCCGCACTTGATGCCGGCGGCTTTCGTGGCGAGCCGCATTCGCTTTCGTTCGCCTCCCGTCTTGGGGCACCTTCACTACTCCACCGGGCGTATCGCGCCTGCTTCCCTGGTTTTTCCGTGCAAGCACACAGGGAGCCTTTTGTATGTGTCAAGATGTCTGTTTGAATGTGTGCAGCAGCTCCGTCGCCATATGGGAGGTTTGCGATGGGTTTTCTTTCCCGGTTCGAACGCAAAATGGAAGATGGTTTCGAGGGAGCCGCCGATAAGTTTTTCGACGCGCCCATTTCCCCCGTACAGATATCAAAGCGCGCTGAAAAGGCGATGAAGCGTGAGAAGATGGTGGGTGCAGGCCGCGAGTACGCGCCGACGCTGTACACCATCCTCGTGAACCCGCAGGACGACGAGCGTCTCTTTGGCTACTACCCCACGCTCGCGGGTGAAACGGAAACCTACCTTGCCGCGCGTGCGACCGAGGCGGGCCTGCTCATGGATGGGCAGCCGCTCGTGCGCTTCATTGTGGACAGCGAGCTCAAGCATGGCAAGTTCGACATCATCGCCGAGATGGTGAGCGCCCCCATCATTCAGCAGCTGCGCGAAGAGGAAATGCGCCGTTATGGTCTGGGCGGGAAGAAGCCGGGCAACTATCCGCAGGGAGTTCCCCAGCAGGGCCAGCAGGGGCGGCCTATCGCGCAGAACGCGGCCGCACAGCAGCAATCGCAGGCCGCCGCGAATCGCTACCAGGATGCCTCCGCGGCTTACGCGCAGCCGCAAGCGCGCGTTCCCCAGCCGGTTCCCGGTGCGAATGTGCAGCCTCAGCCGGTGCCGCAGCCCGCACCTCAGCCGGTGCCGGTTCCTGTTCCCGTGAATGTGCCGCCCATGTCGCAGGCGGATTCCGCTGATGCGGCAGACGCGCAGGAAGCCGCGCCCGCTCGCAAGCACGACCTTCCCTATGTTCCCGAAGAGGAGATCGACCGTTCCATCAACTACGGCGAATACACCTTCAACAGCCAGGACTTCCAAGAGGGCCGTTACGACGAGGATTACACTCCCACGCGTGACGCCCGCCGCGAGGCGCGCGACTACAGCAACGCGAGCGCGCAGGCGCAGACGGGCATGGCGGTGCTCGTGGGCATCACCGAGAACGTCCGCTACAAGCTGGGTTACACCATCATGGGAATCGGCCGCAGTGGCGACAACAGCATCGTCGTGAACGACCTCAACGCGAGCCGCAAGCATGCGGAGCTGCGCTACGAGGATGACGGCAGCTGGAATATCGTCGACCTCAACAGCATGAATGGCACCAAGGTGAATGGCCGCCGCGTGACGAGCGCACGCCTGAATGATGGTGACCGCATCACCATTGGCGTCACCGATTTTCTGTTCACCTTCGAATAGGCCATATCGGAGCCTTACATGATAGATACGACACTTCTTGTTGCACGCATCTTGCTTGTTGCATTGATGTACCTGTTCCTGTTCGCCATTTTGCGCGCGGGCATCGGCATGGTGTCTGGCCAGCGCAAACGCGAGAAGAGCTGGACCGTTTGCGTTGAACGCGGCCCGAAGGAGCTGCGTGGCGTGAAGATTCGCGTCCGCGGTCCGGTTACGGTGGGGCGCAGCCCCGGCAACGACATCGTGATTGGCGCCGGCTATGTGAGCGGTCGCCATGCGCGTTTTAGCCTTCTGGGGCAGAACCTTTTCGTGGAAGACCTCAAGTCGACGAACGGAACGGCGGTCAATGGTCACGCCATTGGCGATCCCGTCGCGCTGAAGAGCGGCGACGTCGTGAGCGTCGGCGATATCGACATGCGGGTGAGGCTTGATTAATGGTCGAGCTTTCTCCGCAACATATGCGTTTCGGCTCGCGCACCGATATCGGTTCGCGGCGCGAGCGGAATGAGGACTCCCTGGTGGTGAAGCCGCCCCTGTTTGCCGTCGCCGACGGCATGGGTGGTCATAACGCCGGTGATGTCGCAAGCGAAGTGGCGGTCAACACGCTCTCCGCACTTGCGCCCACCATTCCCGATATCGACCTGCTTGGGCAGGCGGTGGAGTCCGCCAACCATGCTGTGATAACCGCATCTCGCAAGTCGGGTTGCGAAGGCATGGGAACGACCATGACCGCGTGCGTGGTGCGGGAAAACAAGCTTGCGATCGCGCAAGCGGGTGACAGCCGCGCCTACCTTCTGCATGCGGGCAAGCTCCAGCAGATCACGCGTGACCATTCGCTTGTTGCCGACATGGTGGAGAAAGGCCAAATCACGCTCGAGGAGGCGCGCCGGCATCCCAATCGTTCGGTCATTACGCGCGCGCTTGGCAACGACCCCGACATGCAGCCCGACCTCTACGAGATTACGGCGAGCGAAGGCGACCGGCTTCTGCTGTGCTCCGACGGCCTGACCTCGATGGTGGAGGATGGCGATATCCAGACCATTCTCGCCCGCGTGCGTGACCCGCAGCAATGCGCGGAGGCGCTTGTGCGCGAGGCGATTTCGAATGGCGGCGCCGACAATGTCACCGTCATTGTGGTTGATGTCACGGGTTCGAATGTGCGCGCCATTTCGCGCGAACGCCGCCGCGGCAAGCGGTGGACGGCGCTTGTGTTCATCGCCCTGGCGCTGGTGGTGGCATGCTGTGCCATTGGCGCTTTCCATTGGATGAAGAATTCCGCCTACCTTTCGGAAGTGGATGGAAAAGTGGCTATCTATCAGGGAATACCCGATACGATTCCCGGGATTGACACCCATTGGCTCGTGCAGGTGACCGATGTTGATATCGACGACTTGCAGCCGGGCGCTCAGGAATCCATTCGCAAAGGCCTCGAAGTGGACAACGTGGAAGAGGCCGAGCATCTGGTGGAGGAATACGAAAGCCAGATAGCCGATGAGGAGTCCGCCGAGGAATCGCGGAGCTCTTCGGCTTCCGGGTCGAAGGCGTCTACGAGTGCGACGGCCTCGGGCACGGCGTCCGGCAAGACCGCAGCCACGGCGACCTCAACCGCGGCCGCAACCGGCACCGACACGAAAGCGAAGGACGCGAAATGAGTAGGCGCAACACCGAATTGGTGCTGCTCATCCTCGCAGCGCCCGTTGTCATCATTCTCTTTGGATCGCTTATAGTCGCGAATGACGGCGAGCTTTCCGTCAACACGCTCGGCGTTCCGCTTGGCATATTCGCGGGCTTCATCGCCGCGCACCTCGCGATGCGCCGTTTCGCTCCCAATACCGACCCCGCCATTCTGCCAATCACCTTCGCGCTGTCCGGCGTGGGTATCGCGTATGTGACGCGCCTCGCGCCCGATTTGGCGGTACGCCAGGTCATTTGGCTGTTCGTGGGCATCGCGTGCATGGTTGCCGTGCTTGTGCTCCTGCGCGGTATCGAGAAGATGGGCAACTACAAATACACGCTCATCATCATTGGCGTCTTCCTGCTGCTGTGCCCGCTGCTGCCGGTTGTCGGCACCGAGATCTACGGCAGCCGCATCTGGATTTCAATCGGCAGCTTCAGCTTCCAGCCAGGCGAGCTCGCGAAGATATTCATCGTGCTTTTCCTGGGCGCTTATCTCGCGCAGAACCGCGAGCTGCTTTCCGTCTTCACCCTGAAGCTGGGCCCGCTGCACCTGCCCGACCTGCGCACGCTTCTTCCCCTCCTGCTCATGTGGGGCATCAGCATGGTTATCGTCGTGTTCGAGAAGGACCTCGGCTCCGCTGTCGTGGTTTTCCTCGTGTTCATTGCGATGCTCTATGTCGCGACCGGGCGTGTGAGCTACGTTGTCATCGGCGTCTTGCTGGCGGCCGTGGGTGGCATCTTCGCCTTCTTCGCATTCAGCCACGTGCAAGTGCGTGTTGAAACCTGGCTCGACCCCTTCGCCGACGCGACTGGTACGGGCTATCAGCTGGTCCAGAGCCTCTTCAGCCTGGCCGACGGCGGCATGATTGGCGTCGGTGTGGGAAATGGCCTTGCCGAGCAGATTCCCGTGGTCGAAAGCGACTTCATCTTCAGTGCCATCGGTGAGGAGCTGGGCCTCCTTGGCGCGGTTGCGCTGCTGCTGCTGTACGTGATGTTCGTTGTGCGCGGCATGGTCATCGCGGCGCGTGCGAAGAGCGACGTTGCGGCGCTCATCTCCGTGGGCCTCACCTGCATCATTGGCTTCCAGGCATTCATCATCGTTGGCGGCGTGACGAAGCTCATTCCCCTGACCGGCCTCACGCTTCCCTTCATCAGCCAGGGCGGTTCGTCGCTGCTGTCGAGCTTTATCGCGGTGGGCCTGCTCGCCCGCTGCGGCGACGACGGCACCGGCACCTCGGTTGAGCTCACACAGGGAACCACCGGCATTCTGGCGGGCATGAGCGAGCTCGGGCGCGTGGCGCTTGGCCGCCGCCTGACGCATATCATGGTGGCGTTCAGCGTGCTTTTCGCCGTGCTTATCGCGAACCTCACGATGGTCATGGTGGTTGACGCCGACACCTACAAGTCGATGTCGAACAACAACCACACCATCGCGCGTGCGCAGGAGAACCAGCGCGGCGTCATTTCCACAAACGACGGCACCGTCCTCGCGGAAAGCGTTTACGACGAGGAAAGCGGCACCTACAAGCGCAACTACCCCGCGGGCGACCTCGCGAGTCAGATTGTCGGCTACTCGAGCGTCCAGTATGGAACCTCGGGACTCGAGCGCACCTACAACGACGTGCTTGAAGGCACGCGGGTCCATTCGAGCTGGAGCGATGTGATCGCGGAGCTCAGTGGCGAAGGCACGCGCGGCAACGACATTCGCCTGACGATCAATTCCGAATTGCAGCAGGCGGCGCAGGACGCGCTTGAGGGTTACGATGGCGCCTGCGTGGTGCTCGACCCCAAGACGGGAGCCGTTCTCGCGATGGCGAGCAATCCCACCTACGACGCGTCCGATGTGAAAAGCCTGCTGGAATCGCAGGATGGCGACGCGCTGCTGAACCGCGCGACGCAATCGCTGTACGCGCCCGGTTCGACCTTCAAGATGGTCACGCTGGCGAGCGCTTTCGAGAACGACGTGGCCGATGAGGACACCGAATTCGATTCTCCCGGCACCTTGAAGATCGGCAACGGGAAGGTCACGAACTTCGATAACACCGACTACGGCACCATCACGCTTTCCCGCGCGATGGAGGTGAGCTCCAACACGGTCTTCGCGCAGCTGGGCTCGAAGCTCGGTTCGCATACGCTCGTTTCGACCGCGGAGAATTTCGGCTTCAACCAGGACCTTGACTTTGACACCGAAACCGCGACGAGCCTCATGCCCGATGCGGACGAGATGACCGAATGGGAAACCGCTTGGGCGGCCGACGGCCAGCCGGTTGGCCAGCATGAGAGCCCCGCTGGTCCGCAGGCTTCGGTCCTGCAGATGGCGATGGTGGGCGCTGCGATTGCGAACGACGGCGTCATCATGAAGCCGTATCTGGTTGATAGCATTTACAACGCCGACGGCGAAAAGGTGGAGCAGACGAACGCCACCACCTACAGCCGCGCCATTTCCTCCGATACCGCCAAGCGCGTGCGCGAGGTTATGGAAGGCGTTGTTGAGGAAGGCACCGCTACGGCGGCGCAGATTTCAGGAGTCAAGATCGCCGGCAAGACGGGCACGGCCGAGACGGGCAAGGACAAGGACAATTCCTGGTTCGTCTGCATGGGTCCGTCCGACGACTGCGATGTCGTTGTCGCGATTGTTCTTGAGGAAGCAGACGAAGGCGCCGCCACTGTAGCGGCAAAGCCGGTGTTGGAAGCGGCTTTGCGTTATCAGGGGGATTTATGACGGACCGCCTTTCGTGGTATATATACAAACTGGATGGGTACGCACGCCCTATGAACAATCCAGGTATCCATCGGTTATAAGGAGAGCACGTGGCCGGAAGCATGATTGGTAGAACCTTCAACGGACGTTACCGCATTGTCGAGCGCATCGGCATAGGTGGAATGGCCGAGGTTTACCGTGCCCAAGATACGGTTTTGGGACGCATCGTCGCCGTGAAGGTGATGCTGCCCCAGTATGCCGCTGATGCCGATTTCGCCCGCCGTTTCAGGCAGGAGGCCGCAAGCGCGGCGAACCTCCAGAGCCCGTACATTGTGAACGTGTACGACTGGGGCCAGGATGAGGGCACCTATTACATCGTGATGGAATACGTTCGTGGCGGCGACCTGAAGACCGCGATTCGCGAACGGGGCCAGATCAACCAGCGCAAGGTCGCGGAGATCGCAAGCCAGACCTGCCAGGCGCTGGCGGTCGCGCATGGCCAGGACATCATCCACCGCGACATCAAGCCGCAGAACATCATGGTTCAGCCCGATGGCAACTTGAAGGTGATGGACTTCGGCATCGCGCGTGCAAAGAATTCCATGAGCGCCCACACCTCGAGCGTGCTGGGTACCGCTCATTACATTTCGCCTGAACAGGCGCAGGGCAAAGAGCTCACCGCCGCAAGCGACATCTATTCGCTTGGCGTCGTGATGTACGAGGCCATCAGCGGCCAGCTGCCCTTTGACGGCCCCGACGCCGTGAGCGTGGCCATGAAGCAGGTGAGCGAACAGCCGCGCCCGCTGCATGAGGTCTTCCCCGCGGTCGATCCGGTGCTGGAGGCTATCGTCACGCGCGCGATGGAAAAGGACCCCGCGCGTCGTTTCTCCACCGCGGTCGAAATGCGCCGGGTGCTGAACGATTATCTTTCTGGTCGGGCGCGCGGTACGGCTGCTGCGGCTGCCATTCTTGCCGGCGCGGCAGGAGCGGTTGGCGTTGGTGCTGGCGTTGCTGCGGCGAATGGTATGGGGAACGAGACGACGCGTCGCATGAATCCGAATGCCGATGCGCAGACGCAGATGATTGGCGGCGGCATTCCCTCGAGCCAGACGCAAGTGATGCCTTCCGTCGGACAGGCGGGCGGCCAGGGCGACGGCCGAAACGACGCCTATGCGAGCAGCGGACAAGGCGCGCGGACCTTCCGCAATGAACAGCCGGAACAGAAGAGCCATAAGGGACGCAATATCCTTATCGTTCTGCTGGTGCTGGCGCTTCTTGCGGGTGGCGCGTATTTCCTGAGCACCAGCGGATTCTTCGCGAAGACGGGCACGGTTCCCGATGTCGCGGGCAAGACCGTTGACGAGGCTACGGCAGAATTGACCAGCGCAGGCTATGCGATTGGCAAGACGACCGAGGTTTATTCTGACGAAGTGGAATCGGGCAAGGTCATTTCCACCGACCCGGCTGCCGGCACCGAAGCCGAGGAGGGAACGCGGATCGCGCTAAGCGTGTCGAAGGGCGTCGAGAAGGTCGAAGTTCCCGATGTGGATGGCTATAGCGAAGAGGCCGCGAAGCAGGCGATAACCGATGCGGGCTTCACCGCGAAAGCGGGCGATTCCGAATACTCGGATGATGTCGACGAGGGCAAGGTAATCAAGACCGACCCCGCGGGTGGTTCGAAGGCTGAAAAGGGCTCCGAGGTCACCTACGTTCTTTCCAAGGGCTCCGAGAAGGTGGCGGTCCCGTGGGTTGCGGGCAGCTCCGAGGAAACCGCGACCAAGACGCTTGAGGACGCCGGCTTCAAGGTAAGCGTGAGTGAAGAGTATTCGAGCGACGTGGACGAGGGCCTTGTCATTTGGCAGGATCCCGATGGCGATACCGAGAAGGCGAAGGGCTCTACCGTGAAGATTCACGTGAGCCTGGGCTCGAAGAAGGTGGACGTGCCTGACGTGGTGGGTTACACCGTTTCGGACGCGGTTGCGATTCTCGAGAATGCCGGCTTCAAGGTGACGAAGACGCGCGACTATTCCGGTGATGCGATCGTGACGAACCAGAGCACGACCGGCGAAGCGGAAGATGGCGCCACGATCAACATCACCGCTGAAGAGCAGGATGACGATACGGGCACGACCACAAGCAGCAAGAAGAACTCGGGTACTTCGCACAACGATGACGACTAGTTTTTGCACCTCATGCTAGAATAGACAACCCTGCCTCCGTAGCTCAGGGGATAGAGCACCGCTCTCCTAAAGCGGGTGTCGCGCGTTCGAATCGCGCCGGGGGCACCATTACAAAAGAATGCGAACCCGCCAGGCATTGCGCCGGGCGGGTTCGTTGCTTGTTGCGGGTGTCGTTACGTGTCGGGAGGTGCTGGCGGGCGCTTGCTGGCAGGTGTTGGGGCGCTTGGTCGAGCGCCGGCGGCAGGGCTGCTTGGCGGCGGCACGCGCCCGCAGTAACATCCGCGCCATCGCATGCGCCTTCGCCGCGCGCCCGCCGCCGGGCTTTCAGGGTGTCTTTCTACTTCACCTCGGTGCGAGCGACCTTCGGCTTGCGCAGGCTTGGCTTCTCGCTCCTCACCTGCATCGTGTAATAGCAGGTGACTATCGTGAACAGGAAAGCGACCACCGAGATGGGCTCGCCAATGCCAACGAGAACGTTGGAAGCGACGGTGAACGCGACCGACACGATGGCAAGCAGCGCAAGCAGCACATAGTAGGCGTGGGGCGCGCGGTTGTCATAGAGCCAGTTGAAACCAACCAGGTTGATGCATATCGAGACAATCGCGACATACAGGCAGAAGAGAGCCTCCATGCGCAGGAGCAGCGCGAAATCCCAGCCGTTGAGCTGCGTGCCGCCCGTGGCGACGAGCTCGAGATAACTGTATTCCTGTCCCTGGAAATAAGAGAAGACGCAGCAGAACAGGCCAAAGAAGGCAATGATGAATCCGGCGACAAAATAGATGTTCAACAGGGTGTGAAGCGTTTTACGCGCCGAGGTCATGGGATAGCCGTCATCGCCGAGACGGTTGCCATCGGAATCGTACTTGATCACCTGCACCTTGCGTTTGGCGGGTGCGTCGTCATTCAGCGGCTTATCGAGGATGCCGCGCTTTGCGTTCTTGCTCTTGTTTCTCTTCTGAGACATGGGATGCTCCAGTCTACGGGGTATTGCAGTTCTTTATATCAGACCAGTTTAAGGGGCATTTTACCTGTGGCGCAGCGACCCCGCGCAATACTGATAGCTTTTCGTAATGGCCGGGTGAGGGAGCCAAAGAAAGACTATTTGAAGACAGAACGGGTCCGGTGAATACTTTTCTTGTGCGCCGAACGTGTTACGCCAGAGCTGTCTGTTCCCTCGATTTTCGTTAAACAGCGGCTTGAGCCTAGCTCGTACGGGGCAATCACGAGACTCCGTTGGCAGAGAGAGGGAGGCCAATGGAACCTCGTGATCCTATCTTCGGAGTCCCGCCCATCGGGACAGGTTAATGAAAGGTGGTAGAGACATGGCTAATTCCGAACTGCAGAGTTCGTACCACGGCATTGCTGCTCGTTTGGACCGTCTTCCTATCACGGGCTTCCACAGGAAGGTCATGTGGCTGCTTGCAGGCATCACGTTCTGCGACTCAATCGACATGAATATCGGTGGCCCCATCATTGCTCAGTTGCTGGCTTCTGGTTGGTCCGACGCGGGTCTGAACTCGCTGTTCGTGTCTATCACGATGGTTGGCTATTTCTTCGGCGGCCTGCTGGCAGGCGCCCTTTCCGACGGCCTTGGCCGTAAGAGGGCCGCTGTCGTCTGCACCGCACTTTTCACGATTGGCTGCTTCGCCGCCGCGGCTTCGCCCGATATGTACTTCCTGATCGGCTGCCGTTTCGTCATGGGTCTTGGCCTTGGCGCCGCATTCCCCGCCGGCTATTCGGCACTGACTGAATTCACCCCCGCTTCCATGCGCGGCAAGTATCAGTCCTACATCGGCCTGATCGCCAACTCCGGCGTTCTCGTCGCATCGTTCCTGAACCTCATCATCCTGCCGATCGCCGGTTGGCGTCCCGTCTTCATCGTCGCTGGCATCATGGGCACGATTGTCGCCATCCTCTGCCTCGTCTTCCTCGACGAGTCTCCTCGTTGGCTGGCCATGATGGGCCGCAACGCCGAGGCCGATGCGCAGGTTTCCCGCTATGAGGCCAAGATTGTGGCTCAGGGCAAGGAAATCGCCGAGGTCACCGAAGAAGAGATTCGCCGCCGTGAGGCTGCCGAGAACGTTCAGCAGCTGCCGTGGAGCTTCCTCTTCAAGAAGAAGATGATCACCCGTACCCTCACCGGCATGTTCCTCTGCTTCGCGATGAACGCCTGCGTGTACACGGTTGCGACCTGGACCCCGACCATCTTCGTCATGCGCGGCTTCGATGTCACCTACTCCACGATGATGACCGTTGTCATGCAGCTCGGCATCCCGGTTGCTGTTGGCGCCCTGACCTTCTACGTCGAGAAGGTCAACCGCAAGACGATTCTTATCGTCACCTTCATCCTCATCGCCATCGTTGGTTTCGCATGGTCCTGCATCCCCGCCGACCAGACGACGCTGATCATGTTCTGCGGCTTCCTGGTTTGCTGCGTGACCTACACCAACTCGGTTACGATTTCCGCGATCTACTTGTCCGAACCGTTCCCGACCGCCTGCCGCGCTCGTGGCGCTGGTGTCGCCAACGCATTCGGCCGTATCGCTGGCATCCTCTCCCCGATCTGGATTACCGCGCTGCTTAACTCCACCCTTGGCGCAGCTGGCGTCTATGGCGTGAACGCCGTCATCGCGATCTTCGTCGCGGTCTGGCTGGGCATCTTCGGTGTTGAGACCCGCGGCCGTACCCTCGAGGAGATCACCAAGGGTCTGCTTGACGACTAGGCTTGAGTGCCAACATCCGTCTTGTTGACGCTGGCGGGCGGGGTGAGAAGCCCCGCCCGCTCACTATTGGGCGATCCGCCCCCGATTAATCATTCTGAAGGGAGAAAGCAATGGCTTACGAAGACATCAAGGCCGATACGGAACTGTTCGATTATCTTGGCCCGATCGTTCAGATCGGCATCGTCGTGAAAAGCAACGAGGCGGCCAAAGCCGGCATGAAGAAGGTGTTTGGCCAGGACCCGAGCGCCGAAAGCGAGAACACCTACGTTGACACGTGGTATCGCAATCACGAGACAGGCGAAGTGAGCATTATCGACGCACCGGTCGATGCCCTTTTCTATCGCATGTTCAACATCGAGCTTGAGTTCCTCGCGCCGCGCGGCGACATGGATACGGTCTGGCATGACTACCTGAAGGAGACCGGCCTTCTGGAAGAGAGCAAGAATCCGGGTCATGCGCTCCATCACCTGCGCTTCAATGTGCCCGACAACGACCGTGCGACCGAGCTCCTCGAAGCGCGCGGCATCAAGAAGTACATGGAGGGTCGTTCGCTTGTTGATCCCACGGCGCGCTTCTCGTATTACGATGCGATTGACCAGCTTGGCTTCATCGTCGAGTGCGTCACAGCGCCCAAAGAGTAGGAAAGCGGGAGACGCGAGGATAGCGGGAAGTGCCTGTTTGAAAGCGGCGACGGCGAAGCGGCGTGGTGCGTTTGAAGTGGCGTGGTGCGTTTGAAGCGGCGTGGCTGGCATGAGCGGGCGACCAGCGCCCTGGCGAGCATGAGCGGTGAGCATTGGCGTGAACGGGCGTAGGCGTCCTGGCATCCTGCATCTAGGCGAGCATGAGCGGTAAGCATTGGCGGTGAGCATGACTGAAGAGGAATTCACAGAGTACGTCGGAGTTTCGTTCGATGAGTATGTCTCCGACTACCTCAAAGGCGATATCGGAAACTACCATCGCTTCCGGCTGGACTTGCGGCATGCGCTTGGCGAATACGATGTCGTCAAGGACAAGATCATCCTCAGCCGCTCCAAGAGGCAGATGGCGAAAGACGCGATCGCGCAACTGATGCCGCTGCGGGGCGAGCTGGAGAATCCGGATGTCGCGTGGATGGCGCTTGATGGCGCCGCGGATGAGGATCTCAAGCCCATTTCCCGCTACGTGCTCAACCTGCGCCCCGAGTGCATTCCCTCAATCATGCGCCTGTGCGCCTACACAAGGAAAACGGGAGAGGACACGCGGACAACCATCGATTCCTTCCCCGAGTATCTGCGCTATGGCAAGGCGGAGGATCGTTTCAAAGGCGTTTTGGAACGGGAGCTCGACAATCGCTACGTCAAGCCTCGTAAAAAGAAACAATGAGCACATATAACCCCAGGTCAGCGATGCTGGCGTGGGGTTATTACTTTTCGCAATGAGCCACGGCGACATTCCTTTCAAGACTATTGGCCGCTTTTGCCTGGCTGATAGACAATCGAGAAAAGGGTTGAACGTGTTCTCTAAGAACAAGATGAACGCCGGAATGGCAAGGAATACAGCCCATAGGATTACGAGATAGGGGATATAGCTATGGATAAGGTAAGGATGGCTGTTCTTGGCCTCAACCAGGGGTCCAAGATTGCGCGTGACGCGGTAGCGAGCGACGAGATCGAGCTGGTCGCGGTTGCCGGCTTCGGCCCGCAGGCGGAAGCGGTTGCCAAGGAGCTCGACCAGAAGCTTTACGAGGACTACACCCTGCTGCTGAAGCAGGAGGAGCTTGATGCGGTCGCCATCGCGTTGCCCAACAAGCTGCATCTTCCCGCCGTGGAGAATTCGCTTGCCGCCGGCATCAAGAACATCCTTCTCGAGAAGCCCATCGCGAGCACCGTCGAAGAGGCCGAGCAGATCATCAAGATTTGCGAAGAGGCTAACGCGACGCTGCTTATCGGCCACCATCGCCGTTCCTCCAGCAAGTATCAGCTGCTCAAGAGCGTTATCGAGTCGGGCAAGCTCGGCAAGATCGTCGGCATTCAGTCTTCGTATGCCACCGCAAAGCCGCATAGCTACTACGATGTCGAATGGCACACCAAGAAGGGTGGCGGCCCGCTCCTCATCAACGCGATTCACGACTTCGACGACCTCAATTACGTGGCCGACCGCAAGCCCGTCAAGGTGTACGCGGTTGCGAACAACACGATTCGCGGCAACGAGATCGAGGATTCCGTCTCCGCCGTTGTCGAATACGAAGGCGGCGTGACCGCTTCCTACTGGCTTTCTGACGGCACGCCGAGCCCCTGGAACTACGACCTTGCGGCCGAAGAGAACACCTTCTTCACGATGTGCCCGGGCGAGAACAGCCTGCGCGTGTTCGGCACCCACGGCTCCTTCGGTTTCCCGAATATGGACCTGTACTACTACGATCCCGACGACTACGGCTGGACCTCCCCGATGCACCATGAGCATCTGGAGTGCGTGAAGAACGACCCGATGACGGCAGAGCTCGAGCACTTCGTCGACCTTTGCAAGGGCCGCGAGACCACGCCCCGTTGTTCCGGCGCTGATGGCTTGGCCACGCTTAAGGTGATCAACGCGATTCTCGAGTCGTGCGATTCGGGACTCCCCGTTCAGATTTAGCCATTTCCCCAGCTGAAATAGCTGATTTTCCTCGTGCCACCAGAGGGTCCTCCGCCTGCCTCTGGTGGTTCCTTATATATAGGCCGGAAAGATTCGCTCAAAAACGAAATAGAATAGACGAATATACTAAGAGTGTAAGCGCGCACGATTAAAGTTTTTGAAGCAGAAGGAGTTGTTTCAAAAAATATGAGACTTGAGTATCTGTACTACTTCAAGCGTCTTGCTGAGACCTTGAATTACACAAAGGCAGCCAAGGATCTGTACGTTGCGCAACCAACGCTGTCGGTGGCCATCAAGCGCATGGAGCAGGAGCTTGGTTTCACGCTCTTTGAGCGCGGCAATGCGGGAAGTGGGGGAACCCGTCTGACGGAAGCCGGACAGCTGATGTATGAGCATGTCTCCATCGCTTTGAGCAGCTACGAGAAAGGTCTCGCCGAGGCGCGGGAAACCCTGGGCAACACCAATTCCAAGTTGCGTTTGGGCACCTTGTATTGCATGCAGGGTCGTTTCTTCTCACAGGCGCTTTCGGAATTTTGGGAATCGTGCTCGATTCATCCCACCATCAAGATCACGCAGGCGTATTCGCGCGAGCTCATTTCGAGCCTGCACAAGGGGACCATCGATGTCGCTTTCACCTCGCTGATTGATGAGGCGAAGGATCTGCAGAAGGTGCTGTGCTGGTCGATGCCGCTGGTGCTTGCGGTGAATTGCAACTCGAAGCTCGCGAGCAAGAGCTTTGTGACGGTCGAGGATCTTGTCGATCTGAACATCATCACCTATGGCAAGAATTCCCCCGTGTACAACAGCATGAACACCTTCGCGCGCTCGCATGGGCTGAAGCTCATGAATTCGTATGAGGACGAGATCACCATGTGCTCCGTGGTGACCGCGAATGGGGACCTGTCCGCGCTGTGCTGCTATTCATTCCTCGTGAAGGCCTTTGACGAGGTGAAATGCCTGCCTATCAAGGGCATCCCGGTCGATTTCCACAAGATCTATCTGATGAGCCGCAAGGAAAGCCAGCCGAGGGTGGTTCAGGAGTTCATCGACTTCATGAGCAAGTACCGCTTCCCCAATGTGTTCATGAGCGAATAGTCGGGGTGCGGATTCGCGTTTGGTGGTGTCAAGGCGCCATTATGCGCGGAGGTATAAGGTGATACTAATCTTGGGATTATCCACCTGGAATAAAGTATGAAACTTAGCACCAGTGATTGAGATATTTCCGCGCACTCGTTGTCACGTAAAAATACCGAGAATCAGTCCTTTTTGAGCCCCTCCATGTGAAGGTATGCCGTAGTTAACTAAACGAAATCAGAATCTATAGTCTCTCAAGGCATTTCCCAAGTGAATCTTCTAATAGTTCCGCCGAGGAAATGTCGGGGAATACCCTAATTGCCAATTGGAAAGTCTCTTGACATTATCTGGCCGCAGAGTAGAATACCATCTGGTAATGGGATTACCACTGGAGAAAGGAAGCGACCATGGAGTTGGGAGAGAGAATCCAGGAGCTCCTGGATGCTCGCAAAATGAGCAGGAGGGAGCTTGCGGAGGCGAGTGGGCTGACCGAAGCGGCAATCAGCAGGTATATCACAGGTGCCCGGACGCCAAAGTCCATCAGCCTCAGTGCCATCGCCAAGGCGCTTGATGTCACATCCGACGAGCTGCTCGGCAACATCAGCGACACAAGGGATGAGGTTGACGACGCTATCAGGCTGGTTGCCCGCAACGCCGGAACCATCACCAAGGAGCAGAAGAAATACCTCATCAACGCCCTCATCGGAGACTAGGAGGACAGTTGTATCTGAAACCCTCAAGATACGAGGAGCTAAATCGTGAGGTCGCTGACCTCATTGAAGCCTATGATGCGGACATGTATCCCCTCGACGTATTTGCCCTTGCTGGCAGGATGGGGATCGTGCTTATGCCATACTCGTCAATCCCTCTTGCCAAGCGTTCGGCATTCATGGGTATTTCGAAGGACGCGTTCACCATCGCTCCTGGTGAGTATGAGGTGGACACGACGTTCATCTGCTACGACCAGGACGCGAACAGGGGCAGGCTAAGGCAGAGCATTGCCCATGAGATCGCCCACATATGGCTGGAGCATCCAAGCGACGAGGAGCCCTTCGAGACCGAGGCCGAATACTTCGCTGCATACCTTCTGGCACCCATACCCCTCATCATTAAGCTTAGGCTAGCTAGCGTCCGGGAGGTTCAGAAACGTTTCGGCATAAGCTTCGAGGTCGCGCGAATTGCTCTCGAACGAGCTGGGAACAGATGTCGCTGCGGCAAGGCTGGATTCGGGTACGAATACAGAATCATCAGCATGCACAGCCGGAAAGGAGGTGGTTACCTTGAGACCGCTTAAGAAGAATAGCCGCCAGGAATAATCGAGGCGGCTATCGGTGTGATGTGCGAGACATCACGGTGACACATGAAAGCATCGCACATCACACCTTCCAACTGCTTGAAATCCATATCAAATCTAGTTGAAAGGTTGTGATTCCTTTGAATTACGAATCCTATCGAACTTCGATGAAGTCCTATCTTATCGAGGGTATTCAACCCTCGGGCCAGTGGGGGATGCCCACCATTTTCAGGTCAAACGCTAATCCCAACTCGCTCATCCCATTTGACAAGGCTGTGTCGGGAAAGGACCACAATGGCTGGGTGCACTTTTTCATCCACGATTCCCGGTTTTCGAAATTACTGAAAAACCCATGGCGCTATCTGTCGATTCTTGCAAAGTATGACGGCGTCGTGTCACCTGACCGCAGCGTCTTTTGGGGCTATCCGCTCTATAGGCAGCTTTGGAGCATTTGTCAAAGCCGCGAAATAGGTGCATGGCTGCAGCGAAACGGAATTCCAGTAATCCCCTGTGTCCGCTGGGGAAAAGCGGAGACTTATAGCTTTGCTTTCGACGGCATTGAGCCTGAGGGAACGGTTGCTGTGGGAACCGCAGGCGCTATGCGCGAGAAAGAGGCCCGTGAAGTATTTGAGGCAGGTTTTGGGCCGATGTTGGACGTCGTTGCGCCAAGGCGAATCGTCGTTTACGGTTCCAGAAACAGCGCTGTATTCGAGGAGGCGGAAAAACGCGGTGTCGAGATTGTCCAATTCGATACCGAGACCGCAAAGGCGTTCAAGAAAAGGAGCGCATAAGTGGGTACCGGAAGTGGCGGAAGGGCGTTTATAACCGCGCTGCGAGGAGGCCACAGGCTCGACGATAACGCCGCGGAGCTCAAGGCGAAATTTCCAGTGACGGCAAAGGGCTATTTCGGTAAGCCCGGCCAAGGACGTAAGCGCACCCGCAACATCGAGTCGGACAATCCCGCGAGGACTGCTGCTGAATTTGCAGGCCTCGCGAGCAGGTGCCCTGTTAGTGCCATAGCTATCGAGGGCAAGGGGATGATGTACAGGATGCGAGACGGAAGCGTCGTTTCGCATAGGTATACGTCCTCCTCGAAAGACGGTTCCCCAGTTGTTGAGCTGAAAGTGAAGAACGCTTCTGGAATCAAGTCCCAGAAGATACACTTCGTCAAGAAAGGAAAGTGATGGTTGTGGAAATTGCCAACAAAAGATTCTCTCAAGAGGAAGAGGCTCTGTTGAAGCGAGCCAAGGGTTCGCGGCTGCTATCAATCGACGCTGTCTTGGCCGCTCCGCCCGACAACAGCTGGAATACCGTGCGCCTGCACTTCGAAGATTATGACATCGACGTCAACAACTACCTGAGCAACGTAGTTGTGGATGAGTTCGGCTCGCTTGAGGAGTTTGGTCTCCTGTCAGTAGCTGAGTCTTCGAAGGAAACTCTGAGCATTCCAGAAGTCGGAACCGACACGACCGTGATGAGCGTTGACGCTTTCGTCAATGGCATTACCGTAATCAACAACATCGCGGAAATCTACGGAGAAGGCAAGCTAGTCGCGAAGCTTGAATACCCGCAGGCTATCGCATTCCATACCGATTCGGATGTAATCATGCTTGATAAGGAGGTATGGTTTTCCGAATTGATTGTCATCAAGAAGGGCGAACGAATCGACGGCTTACTATACGACGAATCCGTCAACTGGGAGGATGACCTTGAGGAGGACCCTTCAACTCATTTTGAATTCCACGCGGAAATGCAGGAGCTTTAACGCTATTCCGTTTGGCGATTAAGCGATTAGGCGCCGCGCGGCTTCTTTTGCATGAAGTGTGCGAGCTGCGTTTGTCGTGTGTTCGGCGGGGCACTTGATGGTGCACAATGGTTTGTTCAGGTGGGCGGCAGGTGTCGCCCACTATTTTTGTGACGTGGTGGGCGCGTTCGGTGGCGCGCGCTTTATGCCATCTGCAGCAGCGTGAAGACGAACGCGAAAATTGCCGTTACGGCCATCGCGCCGATGGTGGCAATCAGGAAGATATCCGCCAGGGTCGTGAGGCGGTCGGTGCTCAGGCTGCCTGTGCGCTCGCTGATGCTCGACACGAGCGCAAGCACTGCCGCTGCCGCGGCAAGCAGGAAGCAGGCAAGCACGAGCGACAGCATCACGATGAGCTTCCAGCCCGCTTCGCCCGTCGCGAGAACCAGTGGTGCGGCCATGATGATAATGATGGCGAAAAGCCCCGCAAGAGCGGCGCGAATGATTCCCCGGTCTTCCCCTTGTGACATGGCGATGCGTCCTTTCAGAATATGGCACTCCGGCGTGCCAGCATTTGCGCTGTTGCGCCGGAGTGAAATTGCGATGCGACTGCGCGCCGCATCGCGTCATCTTATATTGCGGCTGGGAGTTTTCGTCCCCTAGTCCATTTTCGCATCAAGACGCTTACATATCACGAACAGCGCCAAACCGACGATAGAAAGCACACCGGCGATGATGAACGCGGGGAGGTAGGTTCCCATGGTGTCGAAGGCGATGGATGCCGACGGGGGGCCGATGAACGAGGCCAGCGTGCAGCCGGCGTAGACGAGCGAGTAGTTCTGCCCGAAATGCTCGGAGCCGAAGAGGTCGGCGGTAAGCGCGGGCACGACGGTCATCGAGCCGCCGAAGCAGGCGCCAATGAGCGCGACGCCTACGAGGAAGAGCATGAAGTTTGTTGCCTGAGGCATGATGAGCAGCAGGTTCGCGGCGTTAAGCACCATGATGATGAAGAGCACATTGAAACGTCCGAGGCGGTCGGACAGGGCTCCAAAGAGGAAACGCCCGGCGGTGCTTCCCACGGCGACAGCCATGATGGCGACCGCGCCGTCTTCAGCGGTGAGACCCGCGAAATCTTGCGCGATGTTTGACGCGTTGCTCGAGATCATCATGCCGCTCGAGTTTGCGAGCGTGAAGGCGATCAGCAGGAAATAGAAGAGGGGCGTGCGCAGCATCTGCCAGACGGTGAGATTGCGCTTCTGGTAGACGGGTGCCGGTTCTTCTTCGCCATTTTCGGAATCGGAAGAAGCGCCCTTGACCGGCGGCTGCCATCCATTAGGCGGCGCTTGCAGGAGCCAAGAAAATACGAGGTAGATGACAATCCAGGTGATGCCGACGATGCGGAAGGCGCTCTGCACGTCGAAGAAGGAAATGAGGCTGTTGCCGAGCGGCGCGAAGATGAAGGAGCTCATGCCAATGGCGCCGATGCAGATGCCATTCGCGAGGCCACGCCGGTCGGGGAACCATTTCGTCACAACGGAGACGATCGTGTTGTAGAGGAAGCCATTACCGAGACCTGCCAAGGTGCTGAAGCTCAGGTAAAGCAGCGGAAGGCTATTCGCGTAGCTCGTGCTGAACCAGCCAAAGCCCATCAGCAAGCCGCCAAGCAGGACGATGTTGCGCGAGCGCACATGGTTTTGCATCCATCCAGCGATGAAGCTGCCGCAGAAGGAGGCTAGGAGGAAGAACGAATACACCATCGACACTTCGGACGTGGTGTAGTTGAACTGAGCCATCAGGGGCTTGTTGAAGATGCTCCAAATGTAGATAAGGCCATTGCCCATCGCGCAGAATGCCGCAGCGAGAAGGATGAGATAACGAGAGGGGAGCCGTTTCGTGTTTTGATTGTCTGCCATAGAAAACCTCCCTTTTTGATAACGAGTTCATTATAGGAGCGACGTTACAAAAGGCGCTTCAGCGCGATTGCCGTATCTCATGGGCAAAATGTCGTTTGTGTATGGCAAAGGGACGACCGTGTGTGGACTAGGGCTGGTGCGAGGAGTGCGTGGGCTGTGGGGCTCACTATGCGGTGGTAGTGGGAAGTCAAGCGGCGCATACAAAAGTGGCCGGACAGATGCCCGGCCACGGTTCGGTCTTGGCTTTCGGCTCGACTTGCGCCGCCCGCCGCCTTTGCTATGTCTCGTTGTCTAGAACGCCGAGCGATAAATCGCGCGGGCATCGTCCATACCGAGCGACATGAACTGGCCAAAGCGCTCGCCCTTGTTCAGGCGCAGCGTCGAAATCCAGGCCTCGATATCCTCGGGCGTGACGTCGAATTCGCCAAGCGTGCGCGGCATGCCGATGCTGATATAGAAGCGCTGCAGCGCATCGATGGCCTGCAGAACGGTCTCTTCGCGTGCCTGCTCGGAATCGCCCATCGGCTTGAGCGAGAAGACACCTTCCGCGAACGCGAGGAAGCGCTCGGGATGCTCGTGCCAGACGTAGCGCATCCAGGCGGGCATGATCACGGCCAGGCCGGCGCCGTGCGTGATGCTCGGCTTGTGCGCGGAAAGCTCGTGCTCGAGGCCGTGGCTTTCCCAGCCGCCAGCACGCGCCTCCGGCTGGGGCGAACGGCCGCAACCGACGAGGTCGTTGTGCGCGAGCGTACCCGCCCACATGATGGTCGCGCGGGCGTCGTAGTCTTCGGGATCAAGCGTGATGGCATAAGCCGCATCCATAATGGAACGGATGAGGCTGCAGGCGAGTCCGTCGGTAAGCGTGACCGCGCCGACGCCGCTGAAGAAGCGCTCGCAGATGTGGCAGATCATGTCCGTAATGCCGGCGGCCGCCTGATACGGGGGCAGCGTGAAAGTGAGCTCGGGGTCCATGATGGCGATGGCGGGACGGAAGATGTCGCCGTTGACGCCGCGCTTGAGCGCGAACTCGTCGTTGCTGATGACGCAGGAGCCCGATGCCTCGGAACCGGCCGCGGGAATCGTGAGCACGCAGGCGATGGGAAGGCAGGCGGTGATGGCGGCTTTTTTCGCGAAGAAATCCCAGACGTCGCCGTTGTAGGGAACGCCAAAGCCGATTGCCTTCGAAGAATCGATGACCGAGCCGCCGCCCACGGCGAGAATGAGGTCAACGCCCTCGGCACGAGCAAGCTCGATGCCTTCGCGCACGAGCCCCACCTCGGGGTTCGGACGCACGCCGCCGAGTTCGACGAAAGCGACGCCCGCGTTTTCCAGCGATGCCTTCACCCGGTCGAGCAGGCCGGTGCGTTTGACCGAGCCGCCACCATAGACGATGAGCGCCTTGTGGGCACCGAGGCGTGCGACCTCTTCGCCGGTCTTTTCCGTATAGCCGCGACCGAAAACGAAGCGGGTGGGAGATTGGAATATGAAGTCGTTCATGTGACACCTTTCTGCGCAGGTGGAACAAAGAATTACGCTTTGCACGTTATACCATAGGGCGCTCGCGCCGCGCGTTCCCCGCCGTTTCGCGGCATGCTTTGCGGAGCGTGCGAAAGGCGCATGAGGCGCGCGTGAACTGGGTGCGAGACCTGTGCGAGTTTGGCATGAGCTAAGCGTAATCTTGGCGCGGGCCTTATATGAAATATGCACGCCCGGCTCGCCTGTGCGCATCCCGTCTGGAATCCCCTTTCAGCCTGCGCTTTCGTGTAATTCCTGCTAAAACGTTCATGAATCGATATGCAGCGAATTCACGTGGTCATTCGTAATAAAATGCATAGGATACGCATGCATGCTCAGGCCGCCGCAAAGCGGAACGGCCATTTCGCCCGTTTGACAGGAAAAACAGGAGGGCGTCGTGCGCTGTAGAGAATGGACAAGGGGAAACGTATGAGGGATATACGCATTAGCGACGAGACGATGAAGCGGGCGGCAGCCTCGAAGGAGCTTTCGCTTACCTTCAAGGAGAAGCTTGAGCTTGCGAAGCTGCTTGACAGCTTGGGAGTGTCGGTCATCGAGGTCGAGGGCATCTCGAAGCCGAAAGCCGACGCGCTTCGCATCAAGTCCATCGCTTCGCTGGTGAAGAATTGCACGGTTGCCGTGCCGGTGAATATCGACGGCGATGACGTCGACGCGGTGTGGGCGGCCCTGCGCGAGGCCAAGCATCCGCGCCTGCAGGTGCAGGTGGCCACCAGCCCGGCGGTCATGGAATACGTTTACCGCAAGAAGGCCGAGGCGATGGTGGAAGCGGTCCGCGCGACCGTTGCCAAGTGCGCGGCTCTTGCCCCCGAAGTTGAATTCATCGCCGACGATGCCACGCGCACCGATGCGGCGTATCTCGCTCAGGTGATCACGGCGGCAATCGAAGCGGGCGCCACGACCGTGACGGTCTGCGACGACGCCGGCGCGATGCTGCCCGACGAAGTGGCCGCGTTTGTGCGTGGCCTGCGCACCGACATCCCGCAGCTCGAGAACGTGAGCCTCGGCGTTTCCTGCAGCAACAACCTGTACATGTCGGTCTCGAGCGCCGCTTCGGCGGTAAGCGAAGGCGCCGACGAGGTCAAGGCGACTTCGTATCCGCTCGGCGTGCTCGCGCTTCCCAAGATCGTGAAGGTGCTCGCCGACAAGGGCGACGCTTACGACGTGCGCTGCGGCGTCCAGACCGCGGCCATCAAGCGCACCATCGCGCAGATCGAGCGCATCTGCAAGCAGGGTCTCGCGAAGAACGCCCTGCTCAGCGCCGGAATGGAAACCGACGACGACATGGCGCTCACCATTCATGACGACGCGGAAGCGGTTGCCACCTGCGTCGCGAAATTGGGCTACGACCTTTCCGATGACGATGCCGCGCTCGTGTACGAGGCCTTTGTGCGCATCGCTTCGAAGAAGGATGTCGTGGGCGCCCGCGAACTCGATTCCATCGTCGCTTCCACGGCACTGCAGGTGCCGGCGACCTACACGCTCAAGCGTTACGTCGTGAACTCCGGCAACGTGCTCCGCGCAACCGCCACCATTCTCGTGGAGAAGAACGGCGAGCCGATTGAGCGGGTCGCCATGGGCGACGGTCCCATCGACGCGGCGTTTGCGGCGCTCGAGCAGATCATCGGCAAGCGCTATGAGCTCGACGATTGGCAAATGCAGTCCGTCACCGAAGGCCAGGAGGCCATGGGCGAGGCCATCGTGAAGATCATGAACGACGGCAAGGTGTATTCCGGCCGCGGCATTTCCACCGACATCATAGGATCGAGCATCCGCGCCTATCTGAATGCGGTAAACAAGATCGTCTATGAGGAGGAGAACTAATGAGGCTTTCGTTTTCCACCCGAGGCTGGTATTCCCAAGGCTGGGATGAACTGGTGAAAATCGCTGCCGAAATGGGCTTCGGCGGCATCGAGGCATACGACGTGCTTTCCCAGCCGCAGCTCATGGAGGCGGGCGGACCTTTCCACCGCTATAACACGCGCTCCACGGCTCGCGAGCTGAAGAGCGAAGGCCTGCGCATTCCCTCCTTCGACACCTCGATTGATATCTCGCTTGAGGGCGACGCGGTGAAGGACACGCAGACGCTTCTGCGCATCGCCGACGAGATGCAGGTGCCCTATGTGTGCGTGAAGGCGCAGCATGGCAGCGAGGATACGGTGCGCGCAGCGCTTGACGTGCTCGTGCCCTACGCGAAGGAGCAGAATGTCTGCCTGCTCATCGAGACGAGCGGCATCTACGCGGATACGTCGCGCCTGGTGAAGCTGCTCGACTCCTACGCGAGCGACTACCTCGCGGCACTGTGGGACGTCCATCATCCCTACCGCGACTGCGGCGAGGTGCCGGCGACCACCATCGAGCACCTGGGCGCCTACGTGAAGCACGTGCACATGCGCGACTCCGACGACGACGGCTCCTACAACCTCATCGGCGAAGGCACGGCGCCTATTGCCGAGTTCGTGCGGGCGCTTTCCTCCATCGACTACGACGGCTTCATTTCGCTTGAATGGAAGCCGGAATGGATGCCCGACCTCACCGATATCGACATCATCCTGCCGCACTTCGTGAACTATATGCGTCGTTTCGAGGACACGCGCGGCCAGAAGCGTTCGCTCTATCGCAACCACGACGGTTCCGGCCAGTACCTGTGGAAGCGCGACGAGCTCATCGACCTCACCTTCCCGCAGGTGCTCGACCGCATCGTGGAGGTGTTCCCCGACCAGTACGCTTTCCGCTACACGACGCTCGACTACACGCGCACCTACGAGGAGTTCCGCGAGGACGTGGACAACTTCGCCCGCGCGCTCGTGTCGCTCGGCGTGAAGGCCGGCACGAAGGTGGCCATTTGGGCGACGAACGTGCCCGCCTGGTTCATCACCTTCTGGGCGACGACGAAGATCGGCGCGGTGCTCGTGACCGTGAACACCTCGTACAAGATTTACGAGGCGGAATACCTGCTGCGCCAGTCCGATACGCACACGCTTGTGATGATCGACTCCGCGCTCGACACCGACTACGCGAAGATCATCAACGAGCTCTGCCCCGAGATCGCGACGAACACGCCTGGTCAGCCGCTCCATTGCGAGCGCCTTCCCTTCCTGCGCAACGTTATTACCGTGGGCTACGAGATGCCGGGCTGCCTCACTTTCGACGAGACCTTTGAGCGTGCCGAATCGGTGCCGCTGGAGACCATCCAGCGCATGGCGGCCGAAGTGCGTCCCGACGACGTGTGCAACATGCAGTACACGAGCGGCACGACCGGATTCCCGAAGGGCGTCATGCTCACCCACCGCAACGTGGTGAACGACGGCAAGTGCATCGGCGACCGCATGGGCCTTTCCACCGCGGACCGCATGATGATTCAGGTGCCGATGTTCCACTGCTTCGGCATGGTGCTTTCCATGACCTCGTCGATGACGCATGGCGCGACGCTGTGCCCCATCCCCTATTTCAATGCGAAGGCCTCGCTGTCCTGCGTGACGCAGGAGCGCATCACCGCCTTCAACGGCGTGCCGACGATGTTCATCGCGATGTTCAACCATCCCGACTATCGCAAGACGGACTTCAGCCACATGCGCACCGGCATCATGGCGGGCGCCGGCTGCCCGCCCGACCTGATGAAGCGCGCGGCCCAGCCCGATGAGATGAACATGCAGGGCATCGTGTCGGTGTACGGCCAGACGGAATCCGCGCCGGGCTCGACGATGTCGGCATGGACGGACGACCTCGCGCTGCGCACCGAGACCGTGGGCTACGCCTTCCCCTATATCCAGTGCAAGGTTATCGACCCGGAGACGGGCGAGGAGCTTCCTGATGGCGAGGACGGCGAATTCTGCAGCCGCGGCTACAACACGATGAAGGGCTACTACAAGATGCCCATCGCGACGATGAACACGGTTGACCAGGACGAATGGCTGCATTCTGGTGACCTCGCGCGCCGCAACCCCGATGGCACCTTCGTGATCACCGGCCGCCTGAAGGACATGATCATCCGCGGCGGCGAGAATCTGTATCCGAAGGAGATCGAGGAGTTCATCTACACGCACCCGAAGGTACAGGACGTGCAGGTCATTGGCGTGCCCGACGTGAAGTGGGGCGAAGAGGCGATGGCGTGCATCATCCCGAAGGCGGGCCAGACCATTACCGAAGATGAGATGCGCGACTACATCAAGTCGCATATGGCGCGTCATAAGGTGCCGCGCTATATCCGCTTTGTCGACGAGTTCCCGATGAACGCGGCTGGCAAGGTGCTGAAGTACAAGATGCGTGAAGCGGCAGTGGAAGAGCTGGGGCTGCAGGATCTGGTCAACAAGAAGTAAGGCAATCAAGCAAAACGAGCAAGCAAAGGCGCCGGGTGTTTATCCGGCGCCCGCTCTTGCGGCAAGGCCAAGAACAGGGCGAACGCCAGGAGACGGGCGTGGCATTCCCAGGTGGAGAAGGAAGCCTAAGATGAGCGATTACGTGACGGTAGACGGAAACGAGGCATGCGCGTATACCGCGTACGAATTCACGGAGATAGCGGCCATTTACCCCATTAGCCCCTCCAGCCCGATGGCGGAGCATACGGACGCCTGGAGCGCCCAGGGGCGGCTGAACATGTGCGGCCAGCGCGTGACCCTTTCCGAGATGCAATCGGAAGCGGGCGCGATTGGCGCCATTCACGGCGCGCTTGAAGCGGGCGCGCTGGGCACGAGCTTCACCTCGAGCCAGGGTCTCATGCTCATGATTCCCACGATGTACCGCATCGCGGGCGAGCGCCTTCCCGGCGTGCTCCATGTGGCGAGCCGTACGGTGGGCACGCATGCCCTGTCCATTTTCGGCGACCATTCCGACGTGATGGCCTGCCGCGATACCGGCTTCGCGCAGCTTTCGAGTGGAAGCGTGCAGGAGGCGGCCGACCTCGCGGCGGTGGTGCATCTCGCGGCTATCAAGGCGTCCATTCCCTTCATGCATTTCTTCGACGGCTACCGCACTTCGCATGAGCTGTCGCGCATCGACCGTCCCGACGTGAAGGCGCTTGCCGCGCTTGTCGACCAGGATGCGCTCGACCGTTTCCGTGCTCGTGCGCTGAACCCGGAGCATCCGCGCATGCGCGCGATGGTGCAGAACGGTGACGTGTACTTCCAGATTCGCGAAGCGAACAATGTCGCTTACGATTCGCTGCCGGCCATGGTGGAGGACATCATGGGCCAGGTGGGCGACGTGACCGGCCGCCGTTACCATGTGTTTGACTACTATGGCGATCCTGCCGCGACCGATGTGCTCGTGGCCATGGGCAGCGTGTCGGGCACCATTCAGGAGACCTGCGACTATCTGAACAAACGTGCTTCTGAGCAGGGTGATTCCCGTCGCTTCGGTTTCATTCAGGTGCACCTGTATCGCCCCTTCAGCAACGAGCTGCTTCTGTCGGCGCTGCCGGAAACGGTCTGCCGCGTGGCGGTGCTCGACCGCTGCAAGAGCATGGGCGCGTCGGGCGAGCCGCTCTACAAGGACGTGCGCAGCGCCATCGCCGAGAGCGACCGCGCGGGCAAGGTGCTGGTTGTTGGCGGACGTTATGGCCTGAGCTCCAAGGATGTCGACCCGGCGCAGATGGTTGCCGCCTTCGAGAACCTCGTGGCCGCGGAGCCCATCAACGGCTTCACCGTGGGCATCGACGACGACGTGACCCACAAGTCGCTTCCGACTCCGGTGCTTTCCGACTTCGATGACGGCGGCGTTTATAGCTGCAAGTTCTGGGGTCTGGGCGGCGACGGCACGGTTGGCGCGAACAAGAACACGATCAAGATTCTGGCCGACGCGGAGGACATGTTCGCGCAGGCCTATTTCGAATTCGACACGAAGAAGTCGTATGGCGTGACGAAGTCGCATCTGCGTCTGTCGAAGAATCCCATTCGCGGCACCTACTTCGTGAAGAGCGCCGATTTCGTGGCTTGCCACAATCAGGCTTACATGCAGAAATACGACGTCGTGCAGGAAGTGAAGCCGGGTGGCATGTTCCTGCTGAACACGCAGTGGGACGCCGCGCAGCTCGACGAAAAGCTTCCGGGCCAGGTGAAACGCTATCTTGCGGAAAACAAGGTGCGCATGTTCACCATCGACGCGGTTGATATCGCGCAGCGTCTGGGCCTGGGCAGCCACACGAACACCGTGCTGCAGGCCGCCTTCTTCAAGGTGGCGGGGCTGATGGATGCCGACGAGGCGCTTGAGGCCATGAAGAACGCCGCCCGCAAGACCTACGCGAAGAAGGGCGACGCGGTGGTCGCGAAGAACGTGGCCGCCATCGACGAGGGCGCGGGCGCTGTTCACGAGCTCCCGGTGCCTGCTGCGTGGGCGTCGGCGACCGATGCGCCGGAGCCGGACTTCTCGGATCTGCCGGAAGGCATCGCGAAGTTCCTCATGCCGGCCGCGCTGCTGAAGGGCGACGAGCTTCCCGTGAGTACCTTTGTGGGCGAGCTCGAGGACGGCACCTTCGACAACGGTTTCACCAAGTACGAAAAGCGCGGCATCGCCGTGCAGACGCCCGTGTGGAACGCCGAGGCCTGCATCCAGTGCAACCGCTGTGCCTATGTGTGCCCGCACGCGGTCATTCGCCCCTACCTGCTGAATGAGGAAGAGCGTGCCGCCGCGCCGGAAGGCTTCACAACGGTGGACGCGAAGGGCAAGCAGGCGAAGGGTCTTGCCTATTCCATCCAGATTTCCGAATTCGACTGCACCGGTTGCGCAAGCTGCGAGGCGGTATGCCCCTCGGGCGCGCTTGCGATGCATCCGGCGGAGCTTACCGATGCTCGTCGGGCAGAATGGGATTTCGCGCAGACGATCGCGGGCAAGGGCGACCTGTTCGACCCCTTCAGCGTGAAGGGCTCGCAGTTCCGTCAGCCGCTGCTGGAGTTCTCGGCGGCGTGCGCGGGATGCGGCGAGACGCCCTACGCGAAGCTGCTGACGCAGCTCTTTGGCGACCGCATGTACTGGGCGAACGCGACTGGCTGCTCGCAGGCTTGGGGTTCGGGCGAGCCGGGCATTCCCTATACCGTGAACGATCGTGGCTTTGGTCCTGCGTGGACGAACAGCCTGTTCGAGAACAACGCCGAGCTTGCCTACGGCTTGTATCTGGCGAGCAAGCAGCAGCGTGAAGCCGAGAAGATGCGCGTGGAGGCGCTGACTGCGGCGGTGCCGGAAGACGGCGAGATTGCGGCGGCATGCGCGGCCTATCTTGCGGCCTATGACGAGTTTGATGGCTCGCGCCAGACGGCTGATGCGCTGATTGCGGCGGTTGAGCCGCTGGCGGGTGCTGGTGCTGGCGCTGGTGCGTGTGGTGCGGCAGGCGCGGGCGACGCAGCGGCCATTGCGCGCGACCTGCTGAAGCATAAGGACCAGCTCGCGAAGAAGACTTTCTGGATGTTCGGCGGCGACGGTTGGGCGTATGACATCGGCTTCGGCGGCCTTGACCACGTGCTTTCCACGAATGGAAACTTCAACGTGCTCGTCGTGGACACCGAGGTGTATTCCAACACCGGCGGTCAGAGCTCGAAGGCGACGCCGGCGGGCGCGGTGGCCGAGTTCGCGGCAAGCGGCAAGAAGACCGCGAAGAAGGACCTTGGTGCCATCCTGATGAGCTACGGCAATGTGTACGTGGCGCAGGTGGCAATGGGTGCCGATTACAACCAGCTCGTGAAGGCGCTGAAGGAGGCCGAGGAATTCGATGGCCCCGCCGTGGTGATTGCCTACGCGCCGTGTACCTCGCATGGCCTGAAGTGCGGCATGCGCGACGTGCAGGGCGAGATGCGCCGCGCGGCGGAGTCGGGCTACTGGCCGCTCTACCGCTACAACCCGAAGAAGGAGCATCCGATGTCGCTCGACTCCAAGGAGCCCACGAGCGATTACCTCGACTACCTCGATGGCGAGAATCGTTTTGCGTCGCTGCGCAAGAGCTTCCCCGAAGAGGCCGCTCGCCTGTTTGCGGAAAGCAAGGAAGACGCCGAGCGCAGGTTGGCCCACTATCGCGCGCTTGCTGAAAAGTAATTCGGGCAGGTGATGCGCCTTTTCCGAAGGGTGGCGCGTAACTGAGCAGCAGGACGGAAGGCGTGCGAACTGAAGACGCATAGGCGGAAGCGGCGCGGAAGCGCTTGGGCGTAGATGAACGTGGAAAACGCTTCCGTCAAGAGTGAGCGAAACGACCCGGTATTGCCATCATGGCGATGCCGGGTCGCTCTGTAAGGGGCCCAATTTTCCGGACTCATGCCCGATGCGGCCGATGTGTTTGCTTGGGCGCGGTGTCGGCGCCACCGTAATGGTGACGCCGGGCCGAGATGAGGTGCTGTGTGTAGATCTTTCCGCGCCTGGCCTTGCCAAATGTTTCCTTAGAAAGGGAAGGGACCCGGGCGGTAAAAAGGGGGGAGGGAAAAGTAACCGCCCGGGACGTTTATTAAGATAAGGGCGGTAGCTGAAAGCAAGCTTAAAGTCCTATGTGAGCTTTGTGGAATGCCCGCGGGTAGCTACTCCATTTTGTTGACGTCGCGTAATCAGGGAATCGGTCGCGCTGAGACCCGCCGCTGCGAGCGAACGCCAAAACGCATTACTGCGGGAAAAATACCTCGCTTCCCATAAGTGCGCAGACGGTTAGAATAGGCGAATGCACTCAAAGGGGAACACACAGACAAGCGCATTCCGCGAACGCTGGAATGCGCATTTCAGCAAGCCGAAACATAATCGCGCGCTGCGTTTCGTCATATTCGTCATGGCGATATTCTGCATCTCGTTTTCCATTGCGCTTGCCCGCACCGCCCAGCTGGGCACGTCTCCTATCGCTGCCATTCCCAACGTCATGAGCTACGCGCTGCCCGTTCTCACGATTGGCCAGTACCAGATTCTCATGAATTTGCTGATGGCGTCCACCGAGGTCGTTCTCAACAAGAGCTTCCGCCGCCCGGTCGAGTTGCTGCAAATGATTCCCGCCTGCGTTTTCGGCATGCTTGTCGACCTCAATGTGTGGCTGCTGCAGGGTCTGCCGGTGGAAAGCTACGCGATGGCTTGGGGCTGGTGTGTGCTGTCCATCGTGATTTTGGGTCTGGGCGTGTCGATTGAGCTGCTGTCGGATTTCATGACGCTGCCGGGCGAGGGAATCGTCGTTTCCATCGCGATGGTGTCGCAGAAACCCTTCTCGCGCTGCAAGGTCGGTTTTGACCTGTCGTGCGTCATCGTAGCGGCGTTCATTTCGCTTGCCGTTTTCAGCGGTCTTGTGGGCGTGCGGGAAGGCACAGTCGCCACGGCGCTATTCACCGGCTTTGCCGTGAAGTGCTGGAGCAAGCTGACGAACCGCCTGCGCGTTTGGATTCCCGCAAAGCCCGAGAAGCAATAAGAGGCGCAGGCCGAAAGCTTTCTCAAGCGAGGCCCTTCTGAAAGACCCGGGTGAAGATTTCTTACGTAACAGTGCCGCCCGCGTGGGAAGCTGTTTTCGTTTTGCCTGACGAAGAAGACCTCGGATGCATGAAAGCTTTCCCGACGGAAAAAGGCAGGGGAAGCACCGGACTATCTTGAAATGGGAAATGGGGGTCCGGGCGGTAAAAGGGAGGGAGAATAAACCCGCCC
>CAVFFT010000006.1:0-8904 GCA_963621885.1 bacterium | reverse complement strand
ATCGGCTCTTCGCTTGATACTCTATCACGGTAGAGTGCTAAAGCATTAAGAACTTCCGCGAACGCCCGATACTCCATATTGCCTTCAAACGGCGCGCAGAAGGAGAAACGAACAAAACGCCAAAGAGCCCATGTGTTTCGTGTGAGAGGCGGCGGGGATTGAGATAATGCCGGTATGGATAACCGCTACTCCGACAGCAACACGCGCGATTGGAATGACTCCGACTGGGATTCCCCCACCGGAGACACGGGACGCATGCGCTCTGCAGCGGACGGCGGAAGCCAGGCTGACCATCGCTGGGATGTGGTCGGCAACTACTATGACGAATCCGCGCGGGATGCCGCGCCTCGCGACTACTACGGCAACGCCCGCCAGGACACGGCAAGCTACCGCAACGACGCATATCCGCAGGACTACGCCGGCGGCACTTCCGTCTATGAAAGCCGCACGCAAAACGCGGCAGGCGCCACTTCCGTCTACGAAGGACCCGTACGAAACGCGGCGAACACCGATGCCGGCTACAACACCTACCCGCAAAACGCCGCGGCCGCATACTACAACGCGCGAATGCAAGCCGACGCGCCACGCACCTCCCCCGACTACGATGACACGACACGCAACAACCTCGACGACTACGACGAGTATTTCTACGGCGAAGGCACCGATATCAAGCCCCGCCGCCACGGCTGCGGATGCGGCTGTTCCACGCTCATAACCGTGCTTCTTGTTCTGTCTCTCGTTCTGACCATGTGGCCCACGATTCTGCCGAGCAGCGATATCATCCGCGGGCTTCAGATCGACCAGATTCGCGATTGGGTCACCGACACTTTCGGCTTCGAATGGCCCGTCCCTTCCGAAGAGGAATTCCTCGCCATTTACAATCAGGAGAATCAGGGCGATGCCAACTGCCTCTCCGACAACCCCTCCACCAGCCTCGCAAGCACCGCCGATGCCTACGGCTATTACCGTGGAACGCTCGACGAGCACGCGCAGTCCGTCTATGACGCCATCGAAACCGGCGTCCTCGCGCATGATGAACGCATATCGCTTCCCTTTGGCACCGAGGCGAATGAGCTGCAGACCTGCTGGCAGTTCTTCCTATTCGACCATCCGGAGGTGTTCTGGCTTCCCGACGACGCGCATGTGACCTACTGGTCGTGGGGTGGCACTATCGCCTATCTCGAGCCCGATTACAAATATGATGCCGAAACGGCCGAAAGCCTATCTGCGCAATACGAGCAGCTGGCGCAAGACACGCTCTTGCTGGGCGACACCAGCGCAGAGACGATGGAGAACATCTGCTCGTATGTCGCCGACGATACCGAATACGTGGACAGCGACGACGACCAGTCGATCGACAGCGTGTTCAGTCGCGGCGAATCGGTGTGCGCCGGCTATGCGAAAGCCGTACAGTATCTCGCCTTGCGTCACGGCATCCCCTGCATCTATATCACGGGAACGGCGGACGATTTCCTCGGAACCGGAGGACGCCACGCCTGGCTTGCCGCGTATGTCGACGGCGAGATTTGCTACTACGACCCCACCTGGTATGACCAGCGCGGTTTCCATGCAACGCAGTATCTCGCCATGAATCTGGTGGATATCAGTCTCGACCACACGGCCGACTACCCGTCGCTGCTGCCGCGCTAAGAGCCGGACGAGCGGGCGGCCGCACGAATCCGGCTCCGCCGCCCGACAACGCGCCTCCACTTCCGCCAACCATTTTCCCGCCCACATGCCCGACCGCGCGCCTATCCCCGCCCGCAGACCCTTCCCTTATGAATTCGGGTTTCATGGGGGAATCGCAGCGCGTGTAGCCTAGAATGAGCCCCATGAATCAAGCGCAGACAAACAACGAGGAGTCGCGGCTCGGCTACGGCATACTCGCACTCATGGTGGCGGGCGCCATTTTCGGCGGCCTTTTGCAGAACGCCGTCAGCACCGTTCTGCCCGGCATCATGGCCGACACCGGCGTGTCGGTCGGCATGGCGCAATGGCTCGTCAGCAGCTTCCAGCTCTGTTTGGGCATCGTCATTCCGCTTGTCGCGTTTTTCGTGCGCCGCTTCGATATCCGGGCGCTCTACCTGGCCTCCATGACGCTGTTCACCGCCGGCACCTTCCTTGTTGCCGCGGCACCCAATTTCGAGCTGGTCTTCCTCGGGCGCGTATTGGAGGGCGTGGGCGCGGGCCTTTCCTTCCCCCTCGTCCAGATCGTTGTCTTCCAGAATTACCCGCGCGAGCGATGGGCGACCATCATGGGAGTGGTCGGTCTCGCTTTTGGATTCGCGCCGAACGTCGGACCTTCGATCGCGGGCATTTGCGCGGAAAACTGGGGTTGGCAATCGATGTTCTGGATAACCGGCGCGGGTTGCGCGCTGGTGACGCTCCTGATGATCCTTTTCCTTCCCCGCCTGAGTACAAACGATCCGGCGAGTCCGCTCGATTGGCCATCCGTCATTCTTTCGAGCCTCGCCTTCGGCGGCATGCTAATGGGCCTTACCAATTCGACCGACAGCGGCGTCATAAGCGCAAACGCCCTTGTACCGCTTGCCGTGGGAATCATCTGCCTTGTCGCCTTCCTAGTGCGACAGCACCGCATTCCCAATCCGCTTTGGAATCTTGATTCCTTCCGCAATCGGGATTTCACCGCGGGCACCATCATGGTCTGCCTGCTGTTCACTGCCTTCATCGGTGTGACGCTCGTTCTGCCTCTGGGAATGCAGAAAGCGGGTGGCTTCAGCGCCTTTGAAGCGGGCCTCGCGCTTTTGCCCGGAGCCGTGGCGGCGCTCATCATGAATCCGCTTTCGGGCATCTGGATGGACCACCGCGGAACGCGGGGCATCGTCTGCTTTGGCGCGATTCTGCTGGTGGTGGGCACTGTTCCCCTGGTGCGTCTCGGGGAAATGGACAACCTGGCGCTCATCATGACGCTGCAAGGCATCCGCGCCTTCGGAATCAGCTCGCTCATTCAGCCGCTGAGCACCTGGAGCGTTCGCACACTCGAAAGGGATCTCATTTCCGACGGCACATCCATCAGCAACACCGTACGCCAAGTAGCGGCATCCTTCGGCGTCAGCGTTTCGGTGCTGCTCATGTCGATTGGCGGCGCCACGGGAAGCGTGTCCGCCTTTGGTGTCGACGTCGCCATGGCATTCAGCTTGGCATGCTGCGTGATTCTTCTCGCGCTTTCTTTCGTCTTTGTGCGCAAATAGAAACCGACAAGTGAAAGTGAGCGAAAGCCCGCACCCGCCATGCCGACGCGCTTTCTCGCGCGGCGTGCCGACGCTCCCCTCTTGCCCGGCGCCCCTTCCCACGCGGCGTGCCGATACGCCTTCCCGCGCGGCGTGCCGATACGCCTTCCCGCAAGCCGCTCTATAATGCGAACGACAAAAGAAAGGCGGCTTTCCTTATGAAACTTGTCGTGATGCGCCACGGGCAGACCGACTACAACCGCGAGCACCGCTACACCGGCACCACCAATCTCCCTTTGAACGACACGGGAATACAGCAGGCCCGCGATGCCGGGCAGGCGCCTTCCGTGAAGCTCGCTTTCGTGAGTCCTCTTTCGCGGGCGCGGCAAACTGCGCGGCTTTGCTTTCCCAACGCCGAGCAGCGCATCGTGGAAGGCCTGCGCGAGATTGACTTCGGCGCCTTCGAAGGTAAGAACGCCGATGATATGAAAAACGACGAAAGCTATCTGAGCTGGCATGCGTCGGAATGGCGTCTCGCTCCCCCGGGCGGGCAATCGCGCGGCGAACACCAGTGCATCGTGCTTGCCGCGACCGAGCGCATCATTCAGGAACAAGAGGCAGCGGAAGCGCCCTTCGCGCTGATCGTCGCGCATGGAGGCGTCGCCATGGCGATTTTCGACGCCCTCGTTCCCGAAGAGCAAAAGGAAGGCCGAAGGTATTTCGACTGGAACCCTGGAAACTGCGGGCTTTTCAGCGCAAACGTGTCGCATACGGAAGATGGCCGGTTGCAGCTTCTGAATCCGCAACATCACACGCGCGTGGATTTCCTCGAGCAGCTGTAAGGGCATTTCTGACCCAACACAAGAAACGGCCCGCGAAGCAAATGCCTCGCGGGCCGAACTGTCACATCATCACGCTCAGACGCATGAGTGCCGCCTCATTGGCGCGTCATTTCACCCAGGTGCGCGAACGCAAGCACGCGCCCACGCTCAAGCGCGCCAGCCCCTTGCGCTAGCCACCAAGCTTTTTGCGCTGACCAACAAGCTCCTTGCGCTAGTCGCCAAGCTTCTGGGCAAGCACCTGGTTGATAAGCTTGGGGTTGCCCTGGCCGCGCATGGCTTTCATGCACTGGCCCACGAAGTAGCCCAGAACGCCCTTCTTGCCGCTCTTGTACTGCTCCACCTGACTGGGGCTTGCCGCCAGAACCTCGTCGACCACGGCCTCGATAGCGCCCAGGTCGGACACCTGCTTCATGCCGCGCTCTTCGACAATAGCCGCCGGATCCTTGTCTTCGGAAATAATCGCAGGAAGAACCTCTTTCGCCTGCTTGGACGAAATATCGCCCGCAGCCACCATCTGCAGAAGCGCCACCGCGCGCTCCGGCGTCAGCGGAGAATCCGCAAGGCTGAAGGAATCGTCCGAAGAGGAGATGGCCTTCACATCGTTGATCACGAGGTTCGCCACCGGCTTCGCCAGCTTGCTCGCCTCATCGCCCGCTGCGGCCATGGCCGCCTCGAAGAAGTTCGCGGTCTCGCGATGCTCCACCAGATGACGCGCGTCGTAACCCGAAAGGCCAAAGTCGGCCTCGAAGCGCGCGGCCTTCTGATCAGGCAATTCGGGAAGCTTCGCCCACACACCTTCGATAAACTCATCGGAAAGGTCGTAGGGCGCAAGGTCGGGATCGGGGAACATGCGGTAGTCGTCGGCGGTTTCCTTCACGCGCATCACGATGGTGCGCTTCTCGGAAGGATCCCAATGGCGCGTCTCCTGATAGATGATGCCGCCCTCTTCGAGCACCTCGGCCTGACGGCAAATCTCGTAGGCCAGGCCATCATGCAGGCTCTTGAAGCTGTTGATGTTCTTCAGCTCGGTCTTCGTGCCCAGCTGCGTGCTGCCACGGCGACGCAAGCTGATGTTGCCGTCGGCGCGCAGGCTGCCCTCTTCCATCGAGCAGTCCGAAATGCCCAGCGCGAGGAAAATCTGGCGCAGCTTCTGCATGAACAGGCGCGCCTCCTCGGGCGTGCGCAGGTCGGGACGGGTTACCAGCTCGATAAGCGGCGTGCCCGCGCGGTTGTAGTCGACGAGCGAATGCGTCGCGCCCTCGATGCGGCCTTCCGAACCGCCCACGTGGATCATCTTGCCCGCGTCCTCTTCCATATGGATGCGCTCGATGCCGATATGCGCCACATACGCGCCGTCTTTCCCCTGCGCCTCGGGCAGGTCAACACGCTCACTGGCGCCCTTGCCCTCGACCGTCAGGTCCAGATGGCCGTCCATGCAGAACGCCACCGGCCCCTGCGTGGTCTGGAAGTTCTTCGCCATATCGGGATACATGTAGCCCTTGCGGTAGAACATCGAATGCTTCATGATCTGGCAGTTTGTCGCGAAACCAGCCAGCACGATGCTCTCGATAGCCGCCTTATTCGGCACCGGCAGCGCGCCGGGCAAGCCCAGGCACACCGGGCAGGTATGCGTGTTGGGTTCCGCGCCAAATTCGAGTTTGCAGCCGCAGAACATCTTCGTGTTGAGCTTCGTCAGCTCGCAGTGAACCTCAAGGCCGATGACCGCTTCCCAGTCGCGCAGGGCCTCTTCCATGGTCTTCATGTTATTCGCCCTCTTTCTCGCCCGAAACCGGTCCTGCAAACGCCGGAGCCACCGGAGCGGATCCGAACACGCCCTCAAGCGCCGCCGCCACACGCAGCATATTCGTATCGTGGAAGGCCGGCGCGATGAGCTGCACGCCCACCGGCATGCCGGAGGTCTCTCCCAGGCCCAGCGGCATGTTCATGCCGCCGTTGCCCGCGATGTTGATAGATATGGTGAACATGTCGGCGAGATACATGCTCGTGGGGTCGGAAATCTCGCCGAAGCGCCATGCCGCCTTAGGCGAAGTGGGCGCCAGAATGCAGTCGCATTTCTCGTAGGCACGCGCGTAATCCTGCGTGATGAGCGTGCGGACCTGCTGAGCCGGATAGTAGTACTTGTCGTACACGCCCGCGGAAAGCAGGTAGCTGCCCAGCATGATGCGGCGGCGCGCCTCGGGGCCGAAGCCCTTCGCGCGGCTCGCGTCATACTGGCCGGTCAGGTCGCTGTGGCCCGATTCGCAATAGCCATAGCGCACGCTGTCGAAGCGGGAAAGATTGCTGAACGCCTCGCACGGACCGAGCACGTAATAGGCGCTCATGGCCGCCTGCGCGTTCGGCAGCTCAACTTCCACAATCTCGGCACCCAGATCGCGCAGCGCCTTTGCGGCAGCCTCGACCTTCGCCTTCACTTCCGCATCGACGCCGTCGGCTTCCATAAAGGCCGGCACGATGCCAATGCGCATGCCCGCCACGCCCTCATTCAGGTTCGCGGTGAAATCGAGCGTGCATTCCTGGCTCGTGCAGTCGAGCGGATCGCGGCCCGAAAGGGCGTTCATCACAAGCGCCGCGTCGCGCACCGTGCGGGCGAAGGGACCCACCTGGTCAAGCGAGCTGCCGAAAGCGACGACGCCGTAACGGGAAACCACGCCGTAGGTGGGCTTGACCGCGACAATGCCGCAAAAACTGCCCGGCTGGCGAATGGAGCCACCGGTGTCGGAACCGAGCGTCACGGGAAGCATGCCCGCCGCGACCGCCGCCGCGCTACCACCCGAGCTGCCGCCCGGCACGCGGGAAAGGTCCCACGGGTTCTTCGTCGTGCCGAAAGCGCTGGTCTCGGTCGAGCTGCCAAAGGCGAACTCGTCCATGTTCAGCTTGCCCAGCGGAATGGCGCCCGCATCGAGCGTCTTCTGCACGCAGGTCGCCGTGTAGGGCGACACGTAGCTTTCAAGCATCCGGCTCGCGCAAGTGGTGTGCGTGCCCGTCAAATTCATGTTGTCCTTGAAGCCGATGGGCACACCGGCGAGAGGACCAAGCTCATCGAAGGTGCCCGCCGCGATAGCCGCGTCAACCTTGCGCGCGGTCTCGAGCGCCATGTCGTCGGTCACCTCGAGGAAGGCGTTCACCTGCTGGTCGACCGCATGCACGCGCGCCAGCGTATCCTGCGCCACTTCCACAGCGGAGAATTCCCCCGCGCGAAAGCCAGCCTGAATGGCGGTGATATCCATGCCGCCGAAACCCGCGGCGGAAACGCTTGCCTGGTTCGCCATTACGCCTCACCTCCACCGAGAATCGAGGGGATGAGGAAGCTGCCGTCCTGCTGCTTCGGCGCATTCATCAGCGCTTCCTCCTGGGTAAAGCCGGGGCGCTCGACGTCCTCGCGCATCACGTTTGACAAGTCGCCAATGGGATGGAAGGTCGGCTCGACGCCGTCAAGCTCGTATTGGGTAATGGGAGCGAGGCTGTCAATGATGGCATTCAGATCGACCGTCATCTGCGGCAGCTCCTCGTCGGTGAGTCCGATGCGGCAATAATCAGCGATATCGCGCACATCTTTCTCGGTGACATGCTGGGTCATGAATAGTCCTTCTTCTTGATTGCAATGCCGCTATGATACCGCAACACTGCCATGCCCTTGAAAACGCCACGTCCCATGCGAAAAGTCGAAACGCCGCCGAAATGGCGCGAGCAAGCGAGGCGGCATTCGGGTGCCGGCGCGCAAAATGGAGGGGCGCGGGCGGTTGGCGGCCTCGGCGCGCTCAGCGCGGTTGGCGGCCTCGGCGCAACCGACGCCGCGCGTCGAGGGATCCGCGCGCAACGGGGGCAACCGACGCGGCTCAGGCGTCCAGGATCTTTTTCGTTTCCCGCCAGTCGGGCAGATAGCGGTCCATCAGCGCCTTGAAATCGGCGCCGTGGTTTCTCGCGTGGAAATGGCAGAGCTCATGCACCACCACATACTCCAGGCAGCGCGGCGGATAGAGCGCGAGGCGCACATTGATGCACACGCGCCCGGTATCGGGCGTGCAGCTTCCCCAGCGGCTGCGCATATTGCGATAGGCAAGCGTCTTCGGGTGCGCGTCAATCACCGGCGCCCATTTTTCCACGAGAAGCTCGGTTCCCGCCTGCACCACCGCGCGCCATTGGCGCAGCTCATCCGGTGTGGCGGATTCGGCTTGACGCATGGGGGAAGCGAGAACGGCATCACGCTGTGTCTTGACCCACGATGCCTTCGACTGAAGGAAACGCTCGGCCTCTTCGGCGGGAAAACCCATCGGCAGCGTCAGGACGACCGCGCCGTTTGTTCTGCTCACGCGCAAGGTCACGTTCTTCACCTTTCGGCGAACAACCTGCACTTCCACGCCGTCGACGTACACCAGTTTCATAGCGCCCGCATTTCAGCAGTGACCGCACCTTCAACAAACGGCACGCACGCTTCAACGCCAGCCGTACCAGTAACAAACGCGAGTCTCATAGCGACTGAACGATTCCGTACGCCTCGTTGCGCGCGATGCCGAATTCGTCACGCAGCTTGCGCACGATGTCTTTGCGCGAAAGCTCGCCCGCATCAAGCAGCTCCTGGGCACGCTGCGTCGCCGCGTCATGCGCGTCAACCCGCTGCGATTCCCGCTCATCATCCCCTGCCGCATCGATGACCAGCACAATCTCGCCGCGAATGTCTCCCGCCGCCTCACGCGCGGCAAACGCGGCCGCAAGTTCGCTCGCCTCGCCGCGTACCACTTCCTCGTGGAGTTTCGTGAGTTCGCGACACACCGCCACCTGCCTCTTCGGGAACGCCTCGGCGACCGCAGCAAGCGCCGCCGCAATGCGATGCGGACTCTCATAGAAAAGAC
>CAVFFT010000005.1:0-25823 GCA_963621885.1 bacterium | reverse complement strand
ACCACCTCCACCACCTGCGGCTTTCCTTCCGTAATGGTTCCCGTCTTGTCGAGCACCACGTTCTTCACGCCACCCGCAACCTCAAGCGATTCGGCGCTCTTGATAAGCACCCCCTGCGTCGCGCCTCGACCGGTTCCCACCATGATTGCAGTGGGAGTCGCAAGACCCAGCGCGCAGGGGCACGAAATCACAAGCACACTGATTGCAAAATTGAGAGCGCTTTCAAACGGCGCGGCAAGCAGTATCCACAACAGGAAGACGAAAAGAGCGAAGCCGATAACGGCCGGCACGAACACGCCCGCTATCTTGTCAGCGGTATTCTGAATGGGCGCCTTCGAACTCGTCGCCTCGTCGACCAGCGCGATGATTCCCGCCAGCACGGTATCGTCTCCCGTGCGCGTGACCCGCATCGTGAAATAGCCCGAGCTACTGATGGTGGCGCCCGTCACCGGATCGCCTGGATGCTTGTCCACCGGCACGCTCTCGCCGGTAATGGCGCTTTCATCCACCGACGCGGCGCCTTCAAGCACGACGCCATCAAGCGGCACCCCTTCGCCTGCGCGCACGACCAACACATCGCCAACGCGCACTTCTTCCACCGGTTTCTCCTGCTCAGCACCATATTCAAGCACCGTCGCTTTCTTGGGTGCCAGATCCATCAGCTTGCCAAGAGCGTCGGTCGTGCGCCCCTTCGCCCGCGCTTCGAAATACTTGCCGAGCGTGATGAGCGTAAGAATCATGCCCGCCGAGTCGAAGTAGAGCTTCATGAATGCCGCCATCGCCGCGTCCGCATCTCCCGCACCCAAAGCCGCGGCCATAATGAACATCTGCACCACGCTGTAGCCCGCCGAGGCGGTTGCGCCCAGCGCGATAAGCGAATCCATGTTCGGCGCGAGATGGAAGAGACTTTTGAAGCCGCCGCTGAAGAATTTGAAGTCGACGAACACAATAGGCACGAGCAGCAGCAGCTCCGCCAGCGCGACCACCATCATGTTCGATTCGCCCGACAGCGCCGCAGGCAGAGGCCATGCGAACATCTGGCCCATGGAAAGATAGAACAGCGGCACGCAGAACACGAGCGAGACGACAAGCCGCATCCGCATATGGCGCTCTTCGGCTTGCGCGCGTTTGGATGCTTCTTCATGCGCGGTCTGCGCGCTGCTCTTGCCCGACTTGGCGGCGGTGGGAACATTCAGCGGGCGCGGTGTCGCTTCGTAGCCCGCCTTAGCAATCGCCGCGGAAATGTCGGCAGCGAGCGCTTCGATTTGCGGAAGGTCGAGCGTCGGCTCGTATTCCACTTCCATGCTGTTCTTCAGCAGGTTCACGGCGACATCCGCAACACCCGGCACTGCGCGCGTGACCTTGTCAACCCGCGCGGAACATGCCGCGCATGCCATGCCCGTCACATCGAATGTCTGCTTCATGCGTACCGCTCCCTCATTAGCTTTCGCGCATCGCCCTGCATCAAGCCCCGTTACCAGGCACATCCGGCGCCGTTATCGGGCGACATCACACCCCGTTACCAGCAGCATCAGGCGCTTATTCTCAGGCACCACTATATACCCATAGGGGGTATGCAGCAAAGAAATGCCCGACCGAATCTCGGGAAGCGGACCAGCCTAGACGGATGAACCGCCTTAAGCAAGCAGGCGATGTCTGATGGCCTTCACAGGCGCGTCGGTACCCATGAGTCCATGCGCCCATTTCGGAATAACTATGCGGAACCTATTTCCTTTTCCCACGTGGTATTTCCATTATCGAACTCCGTCAAAAGCCGCCTCAACAGAAATGCGGCGAAATAGGGCATGCTGAGCACGCTTCCTTCGAAGCCAACGTTACCTCCGGTGAGCTTCAATCCAAAATGGACGTCCGGATACGCGGAAGAACCAATGAGGGTTCGCAGCGACTTGGCAACGCCATTCCCCGCCTTCACCTCAACGGGAACCAGGAATTTCCTTGTCCTTACGAAAAAGTCCTCTTCAAGCGTCGAATTATCGCGCTTGTAGTAATACAAGCCATAGCCGCATTTCTTAAGCGCTTCACCGACAACGCTCTCGTACAGCGCCCCTTTATACACGCCCATGTTCTTGTTAACTCGCAAGTCGTCACTCGCCTCGTCATCGAGCATGGCAACAAGAAGCCCTGTATCGGCGAAGTAGATTTTGAACTTGGAGTCGTCGTAATTCCCCTTCAGCGGCAATTCCGGATAATGAAGGCGATAGCATACGTTCACTATGCCAGCGGATTCCAGCCACTCCACACAACCCCGGTAGTCCTTGAATCTGGCACCGTTTGCCACCTTGCTGACCTGGAATTTCTTATTCTCTTTCGCCAGCTGAACCGGTATGTGCCTGAAAATATTGAGGATGCGCGTCTGGTCCATTCCGGAAGCGTATTTGCGAATGTCTTCCTCGTAGTCCAGCAGAAGCTGACGTTGCCTTGCAAGCGATCCCTCGAAAGTACCCGTCTCGATATGCGTCCGCACGACGTCAGGCATACCGCCCAAAACGCAGTAATCAAGAAACAGCGAGCTGAGGGTGCTGTGCTCAAGCTGGGTAAAAGGCTGCGCGTTGACAAGCTGATCAAGCATCCGATCAGCAAAACCCTCGTCGTACCCTCTTGCCCAAAGGAATTCCTCGAAGTCAAGCGATTGCATTTCATAGTCGGTCTTGTAGCCGACACTGTTGCTCTCTATGCGCTTGTAGCTGATTCCAAGCATTGAGCCACTGCAAATGACATCGAAGCGGCCATCCAGCATGAAAAATTTGAGAGATGTGGCTATCTCGGGGAACTCCTGTAACTCATCGAAGAAGATGAGCGTTTCACCAGGCACAAAGCGCTTCGAAGGGTCGATAAGGCTTATGTTCGAAATGATACTTGCCACGTCAAAGCCGCCATCAACAATCGCCTTATACTTCGGTTCCTCAACGAAATTGATTGCGATGATGTTGGCATAGTGGGCCTGCGCAAAATGCATGATGCTTTCGGTTTTTCCCACTTGGCGAGGACCTTTGACAATAAGCGGCTTATGAAATGGGTCCGCCTTCCACGCTTGAAGCACATCGTCAGCTTTGCGTTTAAGATACATCATGACACCTCGGATTTCACTACCACTCCCATCAGGGAGAATACGCTTTTATGAGCGAGTTTTCAACCTCTCGTTACACTTTTATGAGCGAGTTGTTGCGCTGTGGTCACACTTTTATGAGCGAGTTTTCGGGGTATGGTCACACTTTTATGGGGGACTCCAGTACGATAAAGCGTCATGCAGCCCATCGCCTGCGCTCTATCCTCCCAAGCGCTACCGTAAAACCGACTGCCGACATGCCTTCCATTACCGCAAATCCATCCCATGTTCCCTTGATGCATTTCACGAGACGCGCAAAGGAAGACAACAAGCGGATGGCACAATACGAATTCCCAAAGGTGCCGCGTCTCCTGTCGCAAGCATCATGATTGCGAACCCAGCACCAAGATTTCGAGCTGATGACATTGCCCGACCCGGCAAGCGGCCTGTGACAGGCGCCGATATAATAGCCCAAACCTTTTTCGGAAAGAGAACCACCATGAGCACCACGACGAGCGATATCACTTCCGCCATTCAGTCTATGGCCGAAGAGCGCGCCGAGAAGATCATCGCCTGGCGCCGGCATTTCCATGCGTATCCCGAAGTGGGCGCCCATGAATTCGAGACCTCGCAGTATCTCTGCGATTGGCTCGATAGCCTGGGCATTCCCTATCGCCGCGTGCAGGGTCCCCGCCCCGCCGGATTCACCGAAGAGCGCGGGAGCTTCATCGGCACCGGCATCATCGCCACCATCAAGGGCGAAGCGCCCGGCGCCTACGATACGGAGGGAAATCCCGCTCGCCGCGTCGCGCTGCGCACCGACATGGACGCGCTGCCCATAACCGAACAGACCGAGGTTCCCTTCATTTCCCAAAACGAAGGCACCATGCATGCCTGCGGCCACGATTGCCATATGGCGATGATGATGGGAGCCGTCGAAATCCTTTGGAATCTCCGTGCCGCGCTGAAAGGCGAGGTCCGCGTGATTTTCCAGCCTGCCGAGGAGATTTCCATCGGCGCGCGCGACATGATTGCCGCCGGCGCCCTTGAAGGCGTCGACGCCATTTACGGCGCGCACATCTGGAGCGAGGTGCCTGCGGGAATCATCTCCTGCGAGGCGGGTCCGCGCATGGCCTTCACCGACTGGTTCCGCATCGATATCGAAGGCGTTTCCGCCCATGGCTCGATGCCCCATAAGGGCGTGGATGCCGTGGTGGCGGCAGCGGAAGTGGTCGTGGCCATTCAGGCTATCGTCTCGCGCCGCACCTCCCCCTTCGAGCCCGTGGTCGTCACCATTGGCGAGATCCACGGCGGCACCGCGCGCAACATCATGGCGGGAAGCGCCTACCTCACCGGCACGCTGCGCACCTGGCATGGCTCCGTGCGCGAACGCATCATCGAGCGCATCAAACGTCTGGCGGAGGACGAGGCGGACGCTTTCGGCGCAAAGATGCGCTTCACCTTTGAAGCGGGCAACCCTGCGGTCGTAAACGACGCCGCCTGCAGTGAGGTTGCCGAACAGGCCGTACGCAAGGTGCTCGGCGACAAGGCGCTCGGCAGCTACGAAGGCACGCTCGCCGGCGAAGACTTCGCCGAATACCTGCAGCACATTCCCGGCGTGTTCGCATTTGTAGGCACGAACAACCCCGCGCTGGGCGCGGTACATCCCCAGCACAGCAACCATTACACCATCGACGAGAGCGTTCTCGCGAATGGATCGAAGGTTGCCGCCCAATGGGCTTGCGACATGCTCGCCGCAGACGAGTCCTAGGAAATGACAGCCTGAGGACGCGCTCCGGCGCGCGTGAAAGGAAGGCAAGAAACGGCAAAGAAGCGGACGCCATAGGGGCTGCCGCACTGACAAATTAAGGAGGCGCATTATGACGACACTCACTTGGAGCCATCTTCATCCCGGCAAAGAGGAAGACCCCCTTCTGCCCGAGATTGAAAGCGACGGCATGGAGGAAGAGGGCATCCCTCCTATCGAATCGCGCCTCCGCCACAACATTCTGCGTATGCCGAAGGAGATAGAACAGGCTTCGGGCATCGTCGTCTACGGACGGCGCATTCGCAGCCTCGTCTATTCCACCGATATCGCGATCATCAGGAATTGCGATGCCGACGCGGTCTTCTGCGTCTACCCCTTCACCGCCCAGCGCGCCATTAGCGCAGCCGTCATTCATGCAGCATCGGTGCCGGTGTTCTGCGGCGTTGGCGGCGGCACGACCCAAGGGACGCGCGCGGCTTACCTCGCGATGGATGCCGAGAACCAGGGCGCGATGGGTGTGGTTCTGAATTCACCCATTCCCAACCGTGACCTGCGGCTGGTGGCGCGAGTGCTCGATATTCCCATCGTCATCACGGTCACGAGCGAGAACACCGACATCAAGAAGCGCATCGACAGCGGCGCGACCATCATCAACGTGGCAGGCGGTGCAAAGACGACTGAGATTGTCGCGAAGATTCGCTGCGAGTTTCCGCGTGTGCCCATCATCGCGTCGGGCGGCCGTTCAGGCGAGGCGATCACCGCCACCATCAATGCGGGCGCGAATGCCATCGTGTATACGCCGCCTTCATCGGGCGAGCTCTTCCGCTCTCTGATGGACGATTACCGGGCGCGATAGAAGACGGGGTTCTTGGCTCGCGGCACCGGCCACGGGCGGACGCGATAGAAAACGAAGCCGGCATGCCGGCAGCGCGCCCGCACGCAGCCCCGCCAGCCGGATGCGAAACCTAACCTTCGTATCCATCAAGCGCGAATAGGGCGGCGCCCAAAGCGCCACACAGCTGCGAAAGCTCCGAGATAAAGAGCTTGCAGCCGAGCTTGTCCTCGATGGCAGCGACCACGCCCGCATTCTGGGCAACGCCACCGGTCATCATGTAGGCCTCTTCCGCGCCCACCCGGCGCACGAGGGTCGATATCTTGGCGGCAACCGACTTGTTCAAGCCATGAACGATGTCGGGCACCGCCTTGTTCTGCGCGACAAGGCTCACGACCTCGGACTCCGCGAATACGGAGCACATGCTCGAAATGGTGATGTCCTCTTTCCAGGTGCCGCCCAGCTGGCTCATGTCCTCAAGCGATATCTGCAAAGCATGCGCCATCATCTCGAGAAAACGCCCGGTGCCCGCCGCACACTTGTCGTTCATCGCGAAGTTTTGCACCTGGCCATTCTCATCCACACGAATGACCTTGTTGTCTTGTCCGCCGATGTCGATGATGGTGCGTACCGCCGGGTTCAGCCGATGCGCCCCACGCGCATGGCAGCTGATCTCGGTCACCGAGTCGTCGCCCTCTTCGATATAGGCGCGGCCGTATCCCGTGGTCACCACGCGGGAAACGAGCTCGCGCGCAAGTCCTGCCTGCTCAAGCGCCTGGTTCAGACACGTCTCGGCGCTCTTTCCCGCGCCGCCACCAGTTGGAATAATGGCGGTCGCGACGATTTCGCCCCGCATGTCGAGCACCACGACATCGGTGCTCGTGGAACCGCTGTCGATGCCGGCGACATAGCCGCCTGCAAAAGAAGCGACGGCATTCCCTTCGTTTCGCTTGGTCACAGAGGGCTCCTTTCTGCGCGCATCCATCGATTCGGCAAAAGCCTCGATGCGCGTGCGCAACTGTTCCGCGCTCTGGAGCGTGAAGTCGGATTCGATTTTCAGAAGCGGCACCTGGCACATATCCTTCGCTTGCGCGAACTCGGGTCCGTAGAAGTCGCAGAACTTCATCGTGTGATACACAATGCCTCGCAGCGCCGGATCCTCGAAAAGCGCACGCCGTCCCGCGGGGTCATTCATGCGCCGGCAGGGAATCTGCCCCAACAGCAAGCGGGCGTAGGCGCGAAAGAACGCATCCTCGTCGCAGGCGGAAAGCAGCTCATCATCAGCCACGATGCGCCTATTCCCCGTGCACGTGAGATTGCGCACGGGCATATCGAAAGCCGTCTCCATCATGCCCTGAAGCTCGCGTCCCACGCGCACGCCAAGCACGCCCACATAGGGTTCGCGCGCCGCAGCTTTCGCATGAAACGCGCTCAGGCAGCGCTGCATGTCGAACGCCCGCCCCGAATATTCCTGCCAGGCATCGCGCAAACCGCGCAGCGACCGGGCGAAAGTATCAATCTGACAGGGCCCGCAGCCATGAGGCAAGTCGAGCAGATACACGAAACGGCAGGTATCCGCTTCCCGCACCACTTCGTAGGCCCGGCGCATCACATCGCAGCAGTTCACGAGCACAAGCTCATTCGCTTCGCCAGAAAGCGCCGCCTGGATGACCGCCTTGCCGAAGCCGCAAAGGTTCACATGAGCAACCGCGTCGGAAAGATCGAAGTCCTCCGCCATCGCGTCGAGCACCCGGCACTCTTCGCCAAAACCGGCAAACAGCTCCACCGGCGTGTATTTGCATACCATCGTTACCATAAGGGCGGTCTCACCCCCGATTCCCGTCGCGCGTGCAAGAGCTCGAGATAGGCATCGAAACGCGTCGCCGTTTGGCCGTCGCTGCGATTCGCCTCATCCACGCCATCGCCGTCGAGCAGAAGGCAAGGAAGCCCCGCCTCCTCCAGACGCTTCTTGATGAGTTGCGAGACTCCCAAAGTTGCCTTGCATCCCCAATGGTTGTACAGCACCGCGCCATCCGCATGAGTACGTCGTGCCAGGTCAAGCGCCAGGTCAACCCGGCGGTCGCTCAAGCCGTTGAAGTTGGAATACACCAGGCGCCGCGCCATGGCCTCGTAGGGCTGCGCCGGGTCGATATCAATAAGGAAGGGGTCGGCCGACAGGTCGCACGCGGTGACGAACACCTCGTCAGTGAAATTCAATCGCTCGATCATCGGCTCCTGCGAGAAAGGCATGGTGTGCAGCCACACCAAACGCAGTCCCTCGCTCTTCGGCGCGCGCTCCATGTCGTCCGCGAGCATATGGCAGAACCGCTCGGTTTCCGGCGTTCCCGAAAGCACATGGTTCATCAGGAAGGCGTACATCTCGGTCGTCATATCGGCAGGCAGACGCCGCCCCACAGACGCGTCGAGGAAGCGGCGGAAATCAAGCGCCGCCCGCCAGCTGCGCGCGACCGCTTCACGCAAGGCGTCCTCTTCCACCCGCGTTCCCGCGCAGTCTTCCACGAATGCCGCCATCTGCCGCAACTGAAGCGCGACATCATGCACCGCGTCCTCACTGCATTCGAAAGGCACATCAATGCAGAAGCCGGGAATGTTGAAATGCCGTTCAATGGCAGGGAAGGTGATGAGATTGCCATCGCAGGCGATATTCGTGTACACCGCGAACGCGGGCTTTGGCATCATGCCGCACGCAGCAGACCCCAGGAATATGCGATGGTACGAGCACATGGTCTCGGAGAAACCGGCGTCGCCCGCAAGCTCGAGAAACTTCTGCTCGGCGCGCGAACCGCCAATGAATGAAGAGAGCTGTTCAACCGAATAGGGCAGCACGCCCGCCGCTTGCAAAGGCTCATAGGGAACGAACAGGCTCATCGCCGCCGCACGCTCGGGATGGCGCAGGGCGTCCGTGATCTTCTCCATCGCGACGCGGCTGACATATTGCCGCGAAGGCGGCAGCCGCTTATCGGGATGAATGGTCAGGTTGAGCAGCTGCGCCCGCCAACCGGCCAGCATGATGGCCCGCGCGCGGTCGGGATGCTCTTCCGCCTGCCCCTCTATAACTTTGCCGAATGTCTTAATCACGTCCATGCCCGCATCCTAGCACCGAACGCCATTTAAATTACCGTTCGCAACGTTATTGTTATCTGCGTGTGACGGTATTATGAACAAGGTACGCGCAAGAAACGCGAAGAGAGAATCGGACTGCCGGAGGCGCGCGCAGCGTAACGATGGTTCGCCTCGCTCGGGTCTCGCACGACGCGCCGCCACCAAGCACGGCGAACCACCCCATAGAAACAAGAGGATGCCCCGGACCACATTGTCCGGGGCATCTTCAGAGGGGGGCTCGGTCGCGCTCACCCACGCGACGGCTTTCTTTTTAAAACTAATGCGCGAGACGCATGCCCATGCGGTTCGCACGCAGACGCTTCGAAGCAAGCGTCGGGGACCATGCAACAGAAGAAATAGGCTTTACCACCGTTTCGCGTGCCCGCTCGGGTACGGCGATGGCGTCCTTGACGCCCGGTTTCGTCCAGCTAAACGAGACGCTTTTCGCAACCTCGTCCTCGTGCCAACGGGTAATGGCGAAAGCCTTAAGTGCAAAAATTCCTACAAGCGCGGCGATGAAGAGAACCATTTCCATTGTGTTTCGCCTCCTTTTGTTGGCATCATCCTAACTTGCTGTTGCATCGTTGTTAAACTGTTAATAATGGTGTTCACCACAGTTGGTATTTGTTACAACCTCGTGTTGTAATGCGGGAGGCGCACACATAATGAACTTCCAATCGCTGGAGTATTTTGAGATGCTTGCCCGGGAGCGCAACTTCACCCGTGCAGCCGAACGACTTCATATCACCCAGCAATCGCTCAGCTCGAATATCGCAAAAATGGAAAGAGAGCTCGGCTGTCAGCTTATCGTGCGCCACGTGCCGCTCGACCTCACCTATGCCGGCACGGTTCTTCTCAGCTATGCCGAGCGTTTCCGCGAAGAGCGCACCCAGATGTCGCACGAGTTCTGCGACATTTCCCAAAACCAGCGCGGCATCCTGAGCATCGGCGTCGGCAACACGCGCGGTCGCGCCATTTTGCCCAACATCATCATGAAGTTCCAGGAAACCTACCCGATGATCCGCATCGCGCTTTTGGAGGACTCCAACGACAACATCAAACGCAGACTGCTTGATGGCGAGGTCGATCTTGCTATCGCGAATTTTTCGGAAGCGCTGCCTGGCGTGACCTTCCGCGACTTCTATCGCGAAGAGGTCGCGATGTTCGTCTCGCGCAAGCTTTTCACCTCGCTTTATGGTGACGAGGCCGAAGAGCGCGCAAAGGAATTCGAGAACGGGAACTATTCCGTCATCGCCGATTGCCCGCTCATGCTCGGAAACGAGGAGGACATTGGCGGCCATATCGAGCGCACGCTGCTCAAGCGCGCGGGAATCCTCCATCCGCATGTGGTCATGACCACGGGAAACCTCGAAACGCTGCTGACCATGTGCCTACGCGGCGCAGGCGCGTGCTTCTCGCCGGAATTGCTCGTGAAGTCCACGCTGACACCCGAGCAGATCGATTCGCTTTACGTCCTGCACATTGGCGAGATGGCGCGCTATCAGATTCGCTTTGGCTACCGCACGCAAAGCTACCAGTGGAGCATTCTCGATGCCTTCATGAATACGGCTGTCGACATCGTGCCCGGCGCAAGCAAGCTGAAGCCCCTTTCCGTCTAGAAGAGCAAGGCGCGCAGTCTATCGCGCGGGCATTCCTTTGCGACTCTTTATGGCAGTTTCACACTATTATCTTGTCAACTGTCTTGTCAGGTGCCATACTCAGTGCAATTTTTTTTCGCGAGCCACGAGTGAGGAGATCGGATGGCTACCGAGGAGACCGTGGATATCGACGAGTTGATGCGTCTGAAAAAGGAAGCGGACGCCGTCATCTTGTGTCACTACTACGTGAACGGCGACGTGCAGAAAATCGCCGACTATGTGGGCGACAGTTTCGGGCTTTCGAAACTGGCTGCCGATCTTGATTGCCGTACGCTCGTTTTCGCAGGCGTCACCTTCATGGGCGAGAGCGCGAAGCTCCTAAGTCCCAACAAGATCGTGCTCATGCCCGACCCGATGGCCGACTGCCCCATGGCGCACATGGTGACGAAGCAGAAGGTCGAAGACGCGCGGGCGCGCTACGACGACCTCGCGGTGGTGTGCTACGTCAATTCCACCGCTGAAATGAAATCGTGGTCGGACGTGTGCGTTACCAGCAGCAACGCGCTCAAGATTTGCAGCCGTCTTCCGCAGAAGAACATTCTCTTCATTCCCGACCATCATCTTGGACACTACATCGCGGGGCTTTTGCCCGAAAAGAATTTCATCCTGAACGACGGCTTCTGCCCGCGCCACGAGGCGATTGACGCCGCCGAGATTCGCGAGCTGAAAGCGCAGCATCCCGGCGCGCCCTTCCTCGCCCATCCGGAATGTCCCGAATGGATTCTCGACTACGCCGATTACGTCGGTTCGACCGCGGGCATCATCGACTACGCCACCACGCACGACGACAAGGAATTCCTCATCGGCACGGTGTATGGCGTCATCCATGAGCTCGAGAAGCGCAATGCCGGCACGGGGAAGAAATTCTATTTCCCGAAAACGACGCCTATCTGCGAAAACATGGAGGGCATCACCCTGCAGAAGGTATACGAGGTCCTGAAAGAGAACGTGGAGAACGTGGACGACCCCGGCGTATTCGCACCCGGCGCCCGCCGCGCCCTGCAGCGCATGCTCGACCTGGCGGCAGGCTAGCCACGCTCGACAATCCATTTGGAATGCGCCACCGGGCCCGCAGGGCAATACTCGCAAGCCCATACGCACAAGCCCCTACCCGCGCGCTTCCGAATGGACTTCAACATGCAAGCTGCCGTTCAACCCCATCCTCAATCCCTTGTGAAACGAGGTAACACCCATGAGCGTTTCCACATCCAGTCCCACCATTGACGCGCCGCGCGTCGCGCGAACTTCTCGCGTCGCGAAAACCCCAGCTGACACCCCGCAAACAGCGCCGATGCCCCAAGCGACGCCGGCCCGCAAGCCGGCACCCCAGGTAATTCCCGGTCCCGAAACGGGCTCCTTCCAGGCGATGCCGCAACCGGCAATCGATTCCGCCAAGGTGACAAGCGAGCAGATTCTCGCCATCGCCGAAGCACGAGCGCCCAAGCCGGTGCTTGCCCCTTGGCATCCCCAACGACAGGCGCTCAAATGCGATGTCGTCATCGTGGGATGCGGCGTCTCGGGCTGCTTCACGGCGCTCCATTTGCCGCCGGAGCTCAACGTCATCATGCTTTCGAAGGGCAGCCTCGAAACCTGCGACTCCATGCTCGCGCAGGGCGGCATTTGCGTCCTACACGACGATGACGACTACGACGCCTTCTACCACGACACAATGCGCGCCGGCCATTACGAAAACCGGGGCGAAAGCGTCGACATCATGATTCGCTCGAGCCGCGATGTCATCAATGAGCTGCAGGAACGCGGCGTGCGTTTCGCGCTGGATGAGGCTGGCGAGCTCGCCTACACGCGCGAAGGCGCCCATTCGCGTCCGCGCATCTGCTACCACGATGACATCACCGGACGCGAGATCACCACGGTCTTGCAGCGCGATGTGCGCACCCTTCCCAATGTACGCATCATGGAGCACACGACGATGACCGATATCCTCGAGGATGCCGCGGGAAACTGCGAAGGCATCGTCTGCTTTGGCCCCGACCATCGCGAGTTCGAAATCCGCGCCACCGATGTGGTACTGGCCACAGGCGGCATTGGCGGCTTATACGTCCATTCGACCAACTTTCCCCTGCTCACCGCCGACGGATGCCGCGTCGCCAATGAGCATGGCGTTGAACTCGAGCACATGGATTACGTGCAGATTCACCCCACGAGCCTCTACACCGGCAAGCCGGGGCGCAGCTTCCTTATCAGCGAGTCGGCCCGCGGTGAAGGCGCCATTCTGCTCGACAAGAACGGCCAGCGCTTCACCGACGAGCTCCAGCCGCGCGACACCGTCTCCCGCGCCATCCATAAGCAGATGGAAAAGGACGGCACGGATTACGTGCTTCTCTCTTTCGAGCGCATGGCGCCCGACGAGATTCGCAAGCGCTTCCCGCATATCTACGAGGAATGCCTGGCGGAAGGCCACGACATCACAAAGGAGCCCATTCCCGTGGTGCCCGCGCAGCATTACTTCATGGGCGGCATCCACGTGGACAAGAACTCAGCGACCACAATGCCGCACCTGTATGCCGTAGGCGAAACGAGCTGCAACGGCGTGCATGGCGCCAATCGCCTCGCGTCGAACAGCCTGCTCGAAAGTCTCATATGGGGCGCGCGTGCCGCCGATGTCATCGCGCGCGAACAAGCCGGAAAGCCGGCATGCGCTGTCGCATTGGGCAATGGTCCGGTAGACTACGACCCGCAATCGCCAGTAGGATCGGACAGCCCCGACGGCTCCGACACCGAAACGCATGCCATCGCCGCGCAGGCACAGGCAGCCGACAGCGCGCTAACCGACCCCTTCGCCAGCAACTAAACGCGCCTGAGAGTGCGCTGAACGAGAAAGCGCTCACAAGCGCAGCGACACAAGACGCCGATACCAAACAACAAGACCCGCCGAAAGGAACGAACCCATGGATCCCATCAGCTTGAAACTTCATGCCGCGCCCCTTATTGAACAGGCCCTGCGCGAGGACCTCAACGGCGAGGACGTAAGCACGCTTTCCGTCGCGCCCAAGCCGCGTCCCGCCCGTGTGCAGCTTATCGCCAAGCAGGATGGCGTCATCGCGGGCCTCGATGTGTTCGCCTACGTCTTCAACTACCTCGACCCCCAGATGACCTGCGCATTCAATGTGAAGGATGGCGACGAGGTTTCCAAGGGCGAGCTTCTCGGCACAATTGAAGGCGATGTGCGCGCACTGCTTTCGGGCGAACGCACGGCGCTGAACTACCTGCAGCGCATGAGCGGCATCGCGACCTACACGCGCGGCATCGTCAAGGCGCTTGAAGGCTGCCACACCACGCTGGTCGACACCCGCAAAACGACACCGAACATGCGCATCTTCGAGAAAGAGGCCGTGCTCGTTGGCGGCGCGCAGAACCACCGCTACAACCTCACCGGCGGTGTAATGCTGAAAGACAACCATATCGACGCGGCGGGCGGCATCGCCCAGGCTGTTGCCGCGGCGCGCAAGCGGGCGCCCTTCGTCTTGAAGATCGAGGTCGAGGTTGAGAATCTCGACATGGTGCAGGAAGCCCTCGATGCGGGAGCCGACATCATCATGCTCGACAACATGAGCCACGAGGACATGGCTGCCGCCGTCAAGCTTATCGACGGCCGCGCGATAACGGAATGTTCGGGTAACATCACCGCCGAAAACGTCCGCGGCATGGCCGACCTGGGAATCGATTACGTCTCGTGCGGTGCGCTCACGCATTCTGCTCCTATCCTGGATTTGAGCCTCAAGCACCTCACGATTCTCGATGCCGAGTAAGATATTGATGACAGAAACGCGCGCAGACGGAAGCGAGGATGCGATGGCACAATCATCCGCGGATCGCGGAGAACTTGCCGCAGATCAGGCGGTTCCCCCGTCCTCTGAAAACGCGGCATCCCCGCAGGCGGGACGTCCGAACGGCACCGAGCGGCGGCGCCAGATTCTCTCGCTCTTGCGCGAGTCCGACGCTCCCCTTTCCGGCGATAAGCTGGGGAAACTCGCCGAAGTGAGCCGTCAGGTCATCGTGAATGACATCGCGCTTCTGCGGACCGAAGGCTTCCCCATCGTGTCCACCAATCGCGGCTATCTGCTCTCGTTCCCCCATCGACGCATGCGCGTGCTGAAGTGCCATCACAGTGTCGAAGAGACCGAAAACGAGCTCACGATCATCGTGGATCTGGGCGGCGAGGTCGTCGATGTCGCCGTGAACCACCGCGTCTACGGCAAGATGTCGGCAATGCTGAATATCGCGAGCCGGCGCGACGTACGGCGCTATATCGACGACATCCAGTCGGGAAAATCGACGCCGCTGATGCTGGTCACCTCCGGCTACCATTTCCACCATATCGCGGCGGATTCCGAAGAGGCGCTTGATGAAATCGAAGCGGCGCTGCGGGAGCAGGGCTATCTCGCCGAAGTCTTCCCCTACGAAAGCGAGCTGGTTCTTTAGAGCCTGTTGACAAGGTCATGCCAGGGAACCGCCCGGCGTCCCTGCCCCAAACAAAAGAAGCGCCCACTACGCTTGCGTAATGGGCGCTTTGCAATTCCGATTAGGGAGATGCTCGGCCTAGCCGAACCTGCCTAGTCTGGCATGCCAGCTTTCGGCCTAGCCGAACCTGCCTGCGAGGTAGTCGGCGGTCTGCGTCTTGCACGGATGCGTGAACAGGTCATTCGTCGGACCCGCTTCCACCAGGTCGCCCAAGTAGAAGAACGCGCACTTGTCAGACACGCGGGAGGCCTGCTGCATGTTATGGGTCACAACCACAACGGTGTAATCCTTCGACAGCTCCTGCATCAGCTCTTCGATAAGCTTCGTCGAAATCGGGTCGAGCGCCGACGTCGGCTCGTCCATCAGAATCACTTCGGGCGAAAGCGCACAGGCGCGCGCAATGCACAGGCGCTGCTGCTGACCACCCGACAGGCTGAGACCCGGCTTATCGAGCTCGTCCTTAACCTCGTCCCACAGGCCGGCACGGGTCAGGGCCTTCTCGACCGCCTCGTCAAGATCCGCTCGCGAGCGCTGGCCATGCCGACGCGGTCCATAGGCGACGTTGTCGTAAATGGAAAGCGGAAACGGATTCGGCTGCTGGAACACCATGCCCACGCGCAAGCGGAGCAGGCAGGGATCAAGCGAGAAAATGTCCTCGCCGTCGAGCGTGACGGTTCCCCGATGACGCACGCCCTCCACCAGGTCATTCATGCGGTTGAAGGTGCGCAGAAGCGTCGACTTGCCGCAACCGGAAGGCCCGATGAAAGCCGTGACCTTGCGCTCCGGGATATCAAGCGTAATGCCCTTCAGCGCTTTGAATTCGCCATACCAAAGATGCAGGTCGTTGATCGCGATCTTCGGCTTCGCAAGTATCTCGTTCTGTGTTGCGATTTCCGCCATCCTAGCTGAACCTTCCCGCCAGATAGTCACCAAGGCGCTTGGTGCGCGGCGCGTTGAAAATCTGATCCGTCGTTCCCCATTCCACCATGTCACCCAGGTAGAAGAAGGCGCAGTTATCAGAGACGCGCGTTGCCTGCTCCATGTTGTGGGTCACGATGATCACGCAGATGCCGGTGTCGACCATCGAACGGATGGTGTTCTCCACGGCTGCCGTCGAAATGGGGTCGAGTGCCGAGCAGGGCTCGTCAAGCAGGACGACCTTGGGGTGCACCGCCAGGGTACGAGCGATGCACAGACGCTGCTGCTGGCCACCCGAAAGAGCCAGCGCCGACTGACCGAGCTTGTCCTTCACTTCATCCCAAAGGCCCGCGCCGCGCAGCGACATTTCGAGAAGCGCGTTCAGCGTGCTCGTGTCCGATACGCCGTGACGCTTCGGGGCGAAAAGCACGTTCTCGCGGATGGACTTGCGGAACGGCGTGGGCTGCTGGAACACCATGCCGATGTCCTGACGCAGGCCGAACAGGTCCAGGCGCCCATGGTTGATGTCGCGCCCGTTAAACCACACCTCGCCGCCAATGCGGCACTTGGGAATCTCGCGGTTCATCAGGTTGAGGCAGCGCAGGAACGTCGACTTGCCGCAGCCGGAAGGGCCAATGAGCGCCGTGCAGGTGCCCTCCGCGAAATCGAGCGAGGTGGGATGCAGGGCCTCTTTCGAACCGTAGGTCACGGTCAGATCCCGCGTGAAAAGCGTGGCGGGATTGGTCGCGGGGTCGTCAGCCGAGTCGGCCGCCGAAGCGACAATGGTGTCGGCCATGGCGCCAAGCACGTTGTCGAGCACAATGTCGGCAGTGACATCAACAGGGGGTTTAGCAGTAAGTGTCTCACTCATTCTGCCGTCAGTCTCCTTCCGAGAGCTTTACCGGCCCAGCGGGCAAGCACATTGAATGCCAGGATGAGCACGATAAGCACAGCCGCCGTGCCGTCAGAAACGGCTTCAAGGTCGGGTACGAGGCCTTCAGAATTGATCTTCCAAATGTGTACCGCGAGCGTTTCAGCGGGCCTAAAAATGTTCCACGGGCACGATGCGCTCGTGAAATCGAAGCAGGTGAAGTCAAGCGCGGGAGCGGTCAAGCCAGCCGTGTAGATAAGGGCCGCCGCTTCGCCGAAGATGCGTCCTGCCGAAAGCACGATGCCGGTGACGATGGCCGGCATCGCCGCGGGAATCAGCACATGCATCGTCGTTTCCCAGCGCGTGAGTCCCAGCGCGAGGCCGGCATCACGCTGGCTGCGCGGCACGTTCTCCAGCGCCTGCTGGATAGTGCGCACCAGGATGGGGATGTTGAACAGGGTCAACGCCAACGCGCCCGAAATGATCGAGTAGCCCCAGCCGAAATGCTGCACGAACAGCAAAAGGCCGAACAGGCCGACGACGATGGACGGCAGACTCGAAAGCGTTTCGATGACCGTCTTCGCAATCGCGGTTAAGGCGTTATCCGGTGCGTATTCCGCCAGGAAAATTGCGGCTCCCATGGAAATCGGCACCGAAATGATCAGCGTGATAACAAGCAGGTAGAACGAATTGAACAGCTCGGGGCCGATACCGCCGCCCGCCTTCAGCGACTCAGGCGCCGAAGTGAGGAAGCTGATATCGAAGAGCTTGCCTGCGCCCGACACGAGGATGTAGACGACGATGGCAACCAGCAAGGCGATAACGAGCGCGACAATGGCGGTCACCACCGCGGTCGCCACGGAATTCTGCCGGTTGAGGCGACGCATGTACTGTTCATCCACCATAGGACTATCAGCCACGGCCCTTGGCCCCCTTTCGTTCAATCAGGTGCACGATGAGGATGAACACGAGGCTCATCGCCAGAAGGACCAGGGCGAGCGACCACAGCACGTCATTCTGAAGCGTGCCTGTCACGGTGTTGCCCATGCCCATCGTAAGAATCGAGGTGAGGGTTGCTGCCGGCGTGAAGAGCGACGTGGGCATCTGAGCCGCGTTGCCAACCACCATCTGAACAGCAAGCGCTTCACCGAAAGCGCGGGTCATACCCAGAATGACCGCGGTCATCAGCGAGGGAAGCGCGGCCTTCAGGACCACGTGCCACACCGTTTGCCAACGGGTGCATCCCAACGCGTACGAACCTTCGCGATAACTCTTGGGCACGGCCGCCAAGGCGTCGATGGAAAGGCTGGTCACCGTCGGAAGAATCATGACGGCGAGCACCACCGAGCCCGAGAAAATGCCGTATCCGGTGCCGCCCGCAAATGAGCGCGTAAGCGACACGATTACATGCAGGCCAATAAGGCCATAAACTACCGAGGGAATACCCACGAGCAGCTCGACAAGCGGTTGGAAAACGCGCCGGCCGAATCCAGGTGCCACTTCCACAACGAAAATGGCCGATCCCACAGCAATGGGAAGTGCGAACAGCGTCGAGAGCAGGGTGACTGCGAACGAGCCGCATATCATGGGCAGGGCGCCCACAAGGGGGCGCCCATCTGCTCCGACATTGTCGGGGTTCCACGTCGTGCTCGCGAAAAACTCTGCAAGAGAAATGCCGTCTTTCGTGAACGTGGACAGGCCCTGGCTCGCAACCATGCCCACGAGGGTGATGACAAGCAGGCCAACCAGACCCATGCATGCACCCGTGACCCCCAGTCCGCAACGCTCAAGCTGTGCTTTGGGCATGTGCGAAGCCATTCGAGCCATCCTTATTTCACAGCCGTTTCGTTGCCCTCAGCGTCACGCTCCACCTTCATATCGCTGATGGAGATGTAACCCTGCTCCTCGATGAGGGAGTTCTGAACGTCGTCAGAGAGCATGTAGTCGATGAATGCCTGGGTGGCATCGTCAGCATCGGCAGCGGTGTACATGTGCTCGTAAGCCCAGATCTTCCAGTCGCCAGACTCAACGTTCTCAGCGGTCGGCTCGACGTCGTCGACAGAGAGAGCCTTGACGGAGTCATCGAAGTAAGAGAATGCGAGGTAGGAAATGGCGCCCGGGGTGGAAGCGACCATCTTCTGAGCGGAACCCGAGGAATCCTGCTCCTGCGGGGTGAAGTCGGCAGGTGCCTCTTCGTCACCGAGGACAGCGCTCTCGAAGGTTGCGCGGGTACCAGAACCAGCGGCGCGGTTGATCACGACGATCTCCTCGTCAGCGCCACCAACTTCGCTCCAGTTGGTGATCTTGCCGGTGAAGATGCCCTTGAGCTGCTCCATCGTCAGGTTGTCGACCGTGACATCGGAGTTAACGACCGGGCCCATGCCCACGACGCACACCTTGTTGTCGGTAAGCTTGGCAGCGTCTTCAGCGTTGTCGAGCTTCTCTTCAGCGAAAACGTCGGAGTTGCCAATCTGCACGGTGCCTTCGACAATCTGGCTAATGCCCTGGCCAGAGCCACCGCCCTGAACCGTGACGGTCACGTCAGGCTGAACGCTTGCGTACTCTTCGGCAGCAGCCTCAACGAGCGGCTGGAGGGCCGTCGAACCAGCGGCGGTGACGGTGCCGGAAGCCGTAGTCGCGGTGCTTTCGGTGGCAGCGCTCTCCGTTGCGCTGCTGCTGGTGCTGCTCGACGAACCGCAACCCGCGAGGCACATGGCCGCAACAATCGCGACAGCAGCCGCGGCGGCTCCAAACGTCCTCAGCATAGTCCTTCGTGCTACATTCTCCATTACTAACCTTTCTCCCTTCGGAATATGGATGTCCTTTGACATCACGCAGGAGTCTAGGCCGCAATGATTGGCGCGAAGGCGCCATCAGATTGAATTTGCCCAACCATGTCTGTCTATTTGCGTCTCTATAACCTTCAGTTTGCGTACGCTTGACATGGCGATTTTGAATTGACTTTATTACGTTGGAGCGGTATTTGGAACCGCGCACGAGCACTATTCAGAGACGCATTTAGGGACACGCGCAAACGGTTCCTAAGGCGTTGACCAGGAATTATTGGTTTAGCGCGTAAGATTGCGCACGGAGTTTGACACAATCATCGAGCCTCCTCCTCGCGAATCTGCCGAAGAATCTCCGCAGTTGAAAGAGCCTTTTCACTCACCGGAATGGCTGGCAATTCCGACAGGCGCGCCAAAGTCTCACGACGCCGCGCAAGATAATTCGTCTCATCCCGCACACTTGAATAGCAATTGCCGTTCCCCGCAGCAGAATGGCTCACGCCATCTACGGACGAAACAGCATATGCTTTGGATGCTTTCTGCATCTGTATCTCCTTTAACTTACGCTCGCAAGAAGCCGTACTTCTTCACGCTATAGAGCGGCACAAAAGGCAGAAGAATGGGCACGCTCTTGCAATACTCCTGGTATTCCGGATCGTCGCCGTAGTTCTTGTCCTGGCGAATCTCGAGTCGCCGCGCTCCGCTGAACATGATGAAGACGATAAGCGCGAAACCGAGCAGGGCCGCTCCCCATTGCAGCGGGCCTTCCAGCGCCGACAAGCCCGTGATGAGCACACCAAGCCAGAAGGTCATTTCGCCCAGATAATTCGGGCAGCGCACAAAGCGGTACAAGCCCGTATCGACAAAGCGATACGCATTGCGTTTCTTGGCCGCCGACTTCTGCGCGTCGGCGGTCGACTCGAAGACAAGCCCAAAGACCATCACAATCAGTCCCACATACAGGAACGCATCGGCCGGAACGCCGTTCTGCAGGCGACACAGCACCGGAATGGTCTCGAGCGTATACAGCAGGCCGCACGCGATCCAGATGGCAAGCTTGGGCCCCATGCTCATATTGGCGCTGCGGTCCATTTCAGGAGAAAGCACCTTGCGATAGCTCGCGCTCTTCAGCTCACGAACAAGCAGATAGCCGGAAAGCCGGAACCCATATATCACGAACATGGCACATGCGAGCAGCTCCGCGACGCCCATCTGGTCCCAAAACATAATCTCAAGCGCGATGCCGATAGCCGCAATCGAGAGGCCGTATCCCAGCGAGAAGAAGTAGATGTACATGAGGAATCCGACAGCACAGAACAAAAGGCTTACGCCCAACACGACAAGATAGCTCACAGCGCATCTCCTTGGCATTCGTAATGTTTTTGATGATTGCCCCTATTATGCCGCACGACAAGGGGAACGGAATAGCCCGCTCGCTCCCCGATGCGCGAAGGACGCGCTACCTATGAATGTCTACCTATTAATGTGCACGTGGGGCATGTCGGAATACTCGTGCTGTTCACCCATGTACACGAAGTAGTCCGCCAGCGCGTCGGCGAGCGACTGGTCATGCGTGCTCACAATGAGCGTCTTGCCCGACGCCTTCAGCGTCCGCAGGAAACCGTAAAGCCAATCGCGCGTCTTGATATCGAGCCCGTTCAGCGGCTCGTCGAAGCAGTACACATCGGGGTTCATGCTTAACACGCAGGCAATGGCGACCTTCTTCTTCTCGCCACCCGAAAGATGGTACGGCGCCCGTTTCCGCAGCTTATCGATATCAAGCAGGCGGCAAGCATCGTTCACGCGCCGCGCGACCTCTTCTTCGGAAAGTCCCATCTGACGCGGCCCGAACGCAATCTCGCTTTCCACATCCGAGCAGAACAGCTGGGCATCGCTATCCTGGAACACGAAACCCACCCGCTGATGAAGGCGCTTGGCAAACAGCGGGTCCTTCATGCGCTGGGCATCGACCCGCTCCCCATCAAAGTAGTAGGCGCCTTGCTGGGGAAACACGAGACCGACAATCGCCTTCAGCAGCGTCGACTTGCCCGAGCCGTTATAGCCCATGAGCACGACCGAATCGCCAGCGTCAATGGAGAGATCGATATGTCGCAGCACCGCCATGTCCTCGTAGGCGAAGCAGAAGTCATCGAAGCGGATGAGCGGCTTTGCGTCGTTGCCGTCATGCGGGTGATGCAGGCCAGCAGGATGCGCCACGTCTGCCGCGGGCGCGTCGGGATGCGCGTGGTCCAAAATCGCGTGCATGTAGTCCGAGGTCGCATGGGCATGGCCAGAAGCAGCATCGATATCCGTCGCCGCGCCCACTTCAACCAGCGGTTCATGCGCGTGACCTGCCACTTCCCCGCTTGGCTGCGGCATCTCGTCATGCGTGTGCGGCTGCGGCATGCCGCTATGGACATGAGGGCGTTCCCCATCGCCATGCCGGTGTATATAGACCATCACATCGCCCCCTGCAGGTAAACGAAAACGCAAATGATAAGAACAAGCGCCGCCGCCCACGCGAGGTCGATGGCGCGCCATTGTCGCTCACGCGGCATGGCGTATTCTCCCTCGAAGCCCCGACAGCGCATCGCCTCGTAGGTCGCGGTCGCCGCATCGGTCGACTTCAGAAACACGACACCGCCCACGCCACCAAGGGACGTCCCCTTGTCGGTGTTGCGACCCACACTCCGCAGGCGCAAAGCAGTAAGAACCTCAGTCGCGATCCTTCCCAAACGCACGATGTTCTTCAGGGCCAGATCGATGGTGAAGACAAAAATGTTCGGCACATGGAAAGTGCGAAGCGCCCCGGTGAGCTGGTTAAACGGCGTAGTCAGCGCCACGGTGAGCGCCGTGCCCACCGACACGAGCACCTTGCTTGCCACCAGCACCGCCGATTGCGATTGCCCGATGAACACCGCGGGAAGCATAAGCACGAAGCTCATAAGCGCCGCAAGTCCCGCGACCGCCGCAATGCGACGCAAGGCCTCGCCGCGGATGAAGCATATGCGCACGAGCAGCAAGGCGAGCATGAAGAGCACGAAAAAGTAGTTGGCGGAAAGCGAAGTCAGCAGAATGAACGCGAAGCCGAAAAGAATCTTGGCTGGCGCCGAAGGAGAAAAGCGGCCCTCCGCTCCATCGTCCAGGCGAAAATGGGCAAGCACGCCGGTAAGGGAAAGCAGGCTCTTCCCAATGAAGCCATCGCGGTCGCGCTGCGGCTCGTAGTTCTCGCTCTCGAGAAGCCACGCCGGGATGTCGGCGTGCGCGTCGTTCGCGGCGTGCACGGCATGCGCGGCGGTCGCGACATGCGCTCTGGGTATGTTGGTGCGCGTCTCGGCCATTTCCCTCTTTCGCGCTCTCCTTCGTCCGTTTCCGTTGTGCGGCCCGTTCCCGTCAAACGTCCCGCTCATGTGCACTCAGCAAGCGCTCGCGCAGCAGGACGGTTGTACAACGGGACAGCCGCACAGCGGCGATTCCCGAAATTACCCCGCCATTCTCTCATCAAAGTCAACGGTCGGTTTCATGGTCGAGGCAATGAGCCTGAAAAGTATCACCAACAGCGCGATGCCGATAACCGCGCTCAGCAAATACGCCGCGACATCAGGCAAACCGCCCAAGGAATAATCCGGCATGAGCGCCGTCCATTCCCAGCCGTCGGAAAGGCCCACGGGCGTGTAACCCACCATTTCCGCAAGATCCTCGGTTCCCCATTCGCCCCAGGCGTCGCCTTCCGCAAGGAGTCCAAGCGGCGTCGCGCATGCAAGCACGGCGAGCAGCACAAACACCGACGCGAAGGCCTTTGCGCCCCGCGCGCTATCGTTCGCCTGCTGAAGACCGAAAGAAGGAGCGGTCTTGCGCACGAACGCAAGAATGCCCACCGTGAACACGACCTCGGCAGCGCCAAACACCGTGAGATGGCCGATCATCATCGCGGGGATGGAAACCCAGAGCGGGTACGGGCAGTACAGGGCATTGCCCGCTCCGTCCGTGAAAAGCAGCGGCTGCACGCCAAACTCGACCGCCGTGAAAAAGGCTGCCGCGTTGATAGCGACATACGAGCCGATGCCCGCCGCGAGCAGCTCGCGCCCGAGCGTTGCCGACTTCCCTTTGACCAGCGAATACACGCCGTAGCCAACCATCGGCAGGATGAAAGCAATGTTGAAGCAGTTCGCGCCGAGCGCCAGAATGCCGCCGTCGCCGAAGAAAACCGCCTGAATGAAGAGGGCGATGGAAACGGCGATGCAGGCCGCCCAGGGCCCGAACAAGATGGCGACAAGCGTGCCGCAGACCGCATGACCGGTCGTACCGCCTGGCAGCGGAATGTTGAACATCATCGCGAGAAAGCAGAACGCCGCCGCGACGCCCAGCAGGGGCATCTTCTCACGCGGGACGGTCTCGCGCACTTTACGAATCGCATGCGCCCAGATAGGCACCATGACCAGGCCAAATACGCCACACGTTTGCGGGCTGAGGTAGTTTTCGGGAATATGCATATCTCTTCCTTTGAACGACTTCGCGGCAAGCAGCGGCGCATGGGCAACGCCGCTATGCGCGGCCTTGTCAGGGATACCCTGCGCCTTTCGGATGGATGGTAACACGATTGCAAGATTCGTAACACACCAAGACGATAAGCGGTTAGCGGTACGCGCGCCCGAACGCGCAACTGCGAGATGCAAGCGCGCAATTGCGGATGCAAGCCGTCTTCAGTCACGCTTCACATTCCCCTTTCACATTTTCGCCCCATTGCGGTGTTAGCATGACCGGGTTCCACACGAAAACGCACGTGAGATTCCGGATGAAAGCCTCCCGGGCTTCCTTCTGAATGCGCACGCAAGATCGCGTTCGGCATCGCACCTGACAGCGCAAGCGGCAACGCCCGCAAAAGCACAGGCCACGGCACGAAACCGCACGCAACGCTTCACGCAAAAGCACAAACGAGGTTACGCAGATGACAAAGGGAAAGAAGACAAAGAAGCTCAGCCGATTCGCCGGCATGGCAGGCGGTGAGATATTCCTGCGCTATGTGGTGTGCCTCTTCGGCATCTTCTGCATCTCGTTCGGTGTGGCGCTGTTCACGAAATCAAGCACCGGCACCTCGGCCATTTCGGTCATTCCCTACACGCTCTCGCTCGTGCTCACGCAGCTGAGCTACGGCACCTGGGTGGCGCTGTTCAACGGCCTCCTGACGATTTCGCAGGTCATCATCCTGCGCGGCAAATGCGACTGGTTCGACATCGTGCAGCAGTTCGTGTTCTGCGCGGTCTTCGGCTCCATTGTCGACCTGTCCATGTGGCTGCTCACCTATTTCAACCCGAGCGTCTATTGGCAATGCCTCCTCACCATGCTCATCAGCGCGCCGGTGCTCGCAATGGGCGCCTATCTCACGCTCATCAGCCACGTTGGCGTGATGGCCGGCGACGGTTTCGCACGCGAGCTCTCGAAGGCGACCGGCAAGGAATTCGCTTTCGTGCGCGTCATTTCCGACTCCACGATGGCCGTGACCGCTGTAATCCTCTGCCTCGCGTTTTGGGGCACGCTCGTGACCGTACGCGAAGGCACCGTATACGCCGCGCTCACCACCGGCGCTTTCGTGGGGCTCTACAGCAAGCACCTGAAGGCCTTCGAGTACGCCATTCTCCCGCGCAACCACACGCAGGACGAGGTTTCGCACGTGCAGGCAAATGTGCCAAGCGAAAACTTCGTGGTCACTATCAGCCGCGAGTACGGCAGCGGCGGACGCAGAATCGGCCAGATCATCGCCGAGAAGCTGGGCGTGCCCTGCTATGACGCCGAGATCATCAGCCGCATGGCCACTGACGAGGGCTTCGACAGCGATTACGTTGCGAGCAACGAGCAGCGCATGAGCAGCGCGACAAAGGCTTTCTTCTACCGCTTGTACGCCGGCACGGTGCCCGCGCAGGACATGCCCCAGGTCGAGAAGCTCTACCATGCGGAACAACGCGTCATCAAGAGGCTGGCGGCGCAGGGTGGCTGCATCATCGTTGGACGCCTCGCGAATTACATGCTGCGTGACCACGCGAACCGCTTTGACCTGTTCATCCGCGCGAACATGAACGACAAGGTGCGCCATGTCATGGAGCGCGAAGGTCTGGATGCCGCGACGGCCGAGGCGAAAATCCAGCGCGTCGACCACGAGCGCTCCGAACACTGCCGCTACTTCACCCTGCGCGACTGGGGCGACGCACGCAACTACGACGTTTCGGTCAACACGAGCCGCTACGGTATCGAGGAGACCGGACACATGCTCGCAGCGCTTGCGATTGAGGCCCGCGACACGACTCCCCAAACCGCCGGCAA
>CAVFFT010000004.1:0-64152 GCA_963621885.1 bacterium | reverse complement strand
GAGGTGTATCTGCGCGCCATCGAGCCGGTGATTGCAGCGGGGAAGAGCGCCATCGTGCTCGTTCCCGAAATCTCGCTCACACCGCAGACCGTTTCTCGTTTCCGCGGGCGCTTCGGTGACACGGTTGCTGTCATTCATTCGCGCATGAGCGCGGGCGAACGCTATGACGAATGGGATCGCATTCGCTCGGGTGAGGCGCGTGTTGTTGTTGGCGCCCGCAGCGCCTTGTTCACGCCGGTTTCTCACCTGGGAATTATCGTGATTGACGAGGAGCACGAGGGCTCTTACAAGCAGGATTCGAGTCCCCGCTACCACGCCCGCGACGTTGCGCGCTGGATGGTCAAGCGCCATCATGCGACGCTGGTTCTGGGTTCGGCGACGCCTTCGATCGAGACTCTTCAAGCCTGTGCTACACAGCGCGATTGGACGCGCGTCGAACTGCCTGAACGCGCGAATGGGAAACCGCTTCCCGCGGTTGATGTGGTCGATATGGCGCAGGAGTTTCGCGGCGGGTCGCGTGCGATGTTCTCGCGCAAGCTGGAGAATATGCTGCGTGCTTGCCTAGAGCAGGGAGAAAAGGCAATTCTCCTGCTGAATCAGCGAGGTTTTGCGCGTTTCGTCCTTTGTCGCAACTGCGGCTTCGTGCCGGAGTGCCCGCATTGCGCGACGTCGTTGACCTATCACGAATATGAGGGGCTACTCATTTGCCACCATTGCGGCCATATCGAGCATATGCCGCCGCGTTGCCCCCAGTGCGAAAGCCCTTATCTGCGGCTTTTCGGCGCGGGCACCGAGCGTGTGGAAATGGAGCTTCGAGCGCTACTCGACTCGTTTGGCCTTGCTGCGGTTCCCATCATTCGAATGGATGCCGATACGACGCGCAAGAAGGGTTCGCATCGGGCGCTTCTTGAGGAGTTCATGGCGCCTGGCGCCTCGGTTCTGCTGGGAACGCAGATGATCGCAAAGGGGCACGATTTCAGCGAAGTCACGCTCGTGGGGGTGATCAACGCCGACACGACGCTCAAGCTGCCTGATTTCAGAAGCGCGGAATCAACCTATGAACTCATCGAGCAGGTCTCCGGTAGAGCGGGTCGCGGTGATCTTGAAGGCCATGTGCTCGTGCAGACCTACTGGCCCGATTCGAGCGCCATTCGTGCCGCAGCTGCGCACGACCGTGCGATGTTCCTGCGTGAGGAGATTCCCAAACGCAAGGCCTTGCGGTATCCGCCTTACGCCCGCATGGCGAACCTTCTCATCTGGGGAAAGGATTTGGAGGAGGTAAAGCGGCGCGCTCAGGAGGCGTATGCGGCGCTAAGCGAGCTTGTCAAGCGCAAGGGCTTGTCCGATTGGGCCGTCTTTCCTCCGACGGATTGCGTTTTGGCTAAGCTGCGCGGCAATCATCGCTTGCATATCGTGGTCAAGGCCGCGCCGCATACCGAAATGGGCCCCGTCATTCGCGAGGCGCTGATGCAGGTGCAGCGCGATTCATCTGCGCGAATAGCGGTTGATATCGACCCTGTGAACATGCTGTGAACATCGAGAGGCGCTGTGAGCTGCAAAGATAATGTGATATAAATAACGTTTGGATTACTGTACGTATAAGCGTGAAATCGATCTGAAAGGGAGTTAGCGTGGCAAAAACGTCTAAGAAGGATGTAAGCGCGGCAACCAAGAAAGACGAAACAGGAAAGGAAAACGAAACCGCTCCCGTCGCGGAAGAAACCGTTGCTAACGGTGCGAAGACGCGGAAGGCTTCGAAAGCGAAGGCTACCCCGAGCCAGGCCAAGGGCGAATCGGACATCGACGAATTCGATGAGCCTGATGATAACGATGAGGCGGCAGCTGCCGACAAGGCGCTTGCAGGCGGGGAAGAGGATACCCTTGACGATGTCGACTCCGATGATGATACGGATGACGATTCGTCCGAGGATAGCGACGAGAAGCTGATTGAGGGCATTCCCGAAGAAGAATTGAAGGCCACCACCGAGGTTCATCCTCCGCGCGTGAATGGCCGCCGCACCACCAAGTCGCGTGCTTCGCGCAGGCGTGGTACCGATGCGTCGATCGCGATGCTTACGGGCGACCCGGTGCGCATGTACCTGAAGGAAATCGGCAAGGTGCCGCTGCTGACGGCTTCCGAGGAGATTGACCTCGCCATTAAGATTGAGGCGGGCGTCAACGCGACGGAACAGCTCGAAGCCGCAGAAGCGGAGGGCGTTGAGCTCGAGCGTCGTGAGCGTCGCCGTCTCGGTCGTATCGAGCAGGTGGGTCTTGACGCGAAGCAGCAGCTTATCGAAGCGAACCTTCGCCTTGTCGTGTCCATTGCGAAGCGTTACGTCGGCAGGGGCATGCTCTTCCTTGACCTGATTCAGGAAGGCAACCTTGGCCTTATCCGTGCGGTTGAGAAGTTCGACTACACGAAGGGCTTCAAGTTCTCGACTTACGCGACCTGGTGGATTCGCCAGGCCATCACTCGTGCCATCGCCGACCAGGCGCGCACGATTCGCATTCCCGTGCATATGGTCGAGACGATCAACAAGCTCGTGCGCATTCAGCGCCAGCTTCTGCAGGAGAAGGGCCGCGAACCAACTCCCGAGGAGATTGGCGAGGAGATGGGATTGCCCGCCGAGCGCGTTCGCGAGATTCAGAAGATCTCGCAGGAGCCGGTGAGTCTCGAAACGCCGATTGGCGAAGAAGAGGATTCGCAGCTGGGCGACTTCATCGAGGACGACTCGGCTATCGTGCCTCCCGATGCCGCGAGCTTCAGCATGCTGCAGGAGCAGCTCAAGAAGGTGCTTGATGGGCTGGCAGATCGCGAGAAGAAGGTCATCACGCTGCGCTTCGGCCTTGAGGATGGGCATCCGCGCACCCTTGAAGAGGTCGGTCGAGAATTTGGCGTGACGCGCGAGCGCATTCGTCAGATTGAAAGCAAGACGCTGGCGAAGCTCCGTCATCCTTCGCGTTCCGGCAAGCTCAAGGATTATTTGGAGGACTAGCGTTAGGAGAAGCGTGCGAGAGTGATGCGGTCGATTTGCGACTGCGCGTGCGGGTTGATGAGCGCGAATTTCGCGGGTGCATGCGCTGGTTTTGTGAAAGCAAAAGAAACTTGCAAATTGATCAAAATTACCCCTTGCAAGAGCTGAGAGTCTGACTATAATAATCACTTGCGTGTTGAAAAACCGTTGACATTCCTCGGTAGCTCAATGGTAGAGCATCCGGCTGTTAACCGGAGGGTTGTAGGTTCGAGTCCTACCCGAGGAGCCAGTAATTACAAGCCCCGGGCCAATAGGTTCGGGGCTTTTTGTTTATCTGGATCCTACGCCAAGCGCGACCGCAAGAAGGGCGTGGGGTTCGCCCGCGTGACGACGGGACGCGAGAACTGCGTGTTCTGCCTGATGCTCGCATCGCGCGGCGCGGTCTACCATTCGCGCAAGACGGCAGGCGAATTCATGCACTTCCATCGCGGCTGCGACTGCAAGGTCGTGCCGGGCTTCGAGGACACCCGATGGCGGAGTTGGTGGAAGGGCATGACCCGATGGTTGCGTATAGGACATGGAAACGCATTGAGTCCATGGTTCGTTACGAGGATGGCTTCTATGATCTCCCGATAGCGGGCGTTAAGGCTGAAGCCGAAGCTATCAACCAGTCAGTACCAAAGGTATGGCACGAGTGGAAAATCGCACGCGATTACGCGGGGGTCTTCGAGCAGTTCGTGAAAACCTATGAGCTTGAAGGGGTAATCATTTGCCAGCATGGGGCGAAACCTGAAGGCAAAGAAATCCAGCTCGCATCCTGGCTATCTCGCAAAGGGCATGAGATTGAATTCCTTGTTCCATCAATCAGACAGGGTGACCACACTCCAGACATCAGGCTTGATGGTGAGCTATGGGAGATTAAGCGAATCTCAACCGAGAATCCGACAAAGGCAAGGTCGCGGGTGGGCGATGGCCTCTTGCAGTCCGACAGCGTGATAGTCGACCTGTCGGTAAACGGGAACGCCGAATCCATCGAGTCCGCAGTGGTTGACATGCTTGAAGACCCGCGAGCAAAAAGGATCATGGTAATAAGGGATGGGTCTGCAAGACTTTACAAGAAATAAAAAAGTGCCAAGGAATTTGCCCCGGCGACTAACCCAGGCTTTTCTTGGCACAGATTTATTTTACCACATCGGGGCGTGGCGGAACAGGCAGACGCGCGTGTCTCAGGAGCACGCGGGCGCAAGCCCATGCGGGTTCGATTCCCGCCGCCCCGACCAGCATCCAAAACCTATGATTCAGGGCGTCCGCACGGGCGCCCTTTTTCATACATAAAAGCGCCCCGCACGGGGCACGAGCCGCGCCCGCACGGGCACGGGAAGGAGGGAACCGTGGCAGAAGATAACGCCGCACCCGCAGTTGACCAGACCGCAGAAGGGAACGCCGCGCCCGAAAGGGACTACAATGCACTCAACGGCACCGCCAAGGACTTGCTCGCTAAGTCACCGACAGATGGGTAAGGCTAGAAGCGGAAGTCCTGCACTCCGCCCAATAGGCACATCCACGAAAACGGCCATGGCTCTTCCTGAATGGGAACCATGGCCTTGTTTGTTGTAGGTGGTCGGGATGACAGGATTCGAACCTGCGACATCTTGCTCCCAAAGCAAGCGCGCTACCAGACTGCGCCACATCCCGTGCGGCACAGTATAGCAGAACTCATGTTCGATACGTCTTTTGGCTCGACGAGAAGACATAAGGCCATCAAGGTGGGGCTTTGCAACAAAGCGATTGGAACGCTATTTCGTTCAGCCGGTTGGCTCTACCAATGGAAGAGTACGATCACCAATCGATTTGACAGACCTAAAGAGCGCCGCCCCTTGCGACTCATACAAGAGGGAAGGGGCGGGTAGGCGACGTGCTTCGGGAGGATGCCAAACGCTTGGCTGTTTGCCTTAATAGACGCGGCGGAAGAGGGCGACAACCTTTCCGACAATTGCGCAATCACGCGTGATGATGGGATCCATCGAGGAGTTCTCGGGCTGAAGCCGGATATGGTCCTTCTCGCGGAAGTAGCGCTTGACGGTCGCGCCATCGTCAATGAGTGCGACAACGATATCGCCATTCACCGCAGTCGGCTGCTCTTTGACTACGAGGTAGTCGCCATCATTGATACCCGCTTCGATCATGGATTCGCCGCGTACCGAAAGCAGGAAAGAGGCGGAATCGCCCACGATGTCGACGGGAAGGGTGATTCTGTCCTCGATGTTCTCTTCCGCGAGAATGGGAACGCCCGCCGCAACCTGACCAACGAGAGGAAGCGTTATCAGGTTGAAATCGGATGGTTCCTGGTAGACGACAGGCTCCTCCTCGGACAAGCCTAGCTCCTCTTGGCCTTTGGCGGTAATCGTGATCGAGCGTGATTTCTGAGAATCGCGATGGATGAAGCCGCCCTTCTCGAGGCTATTCAAATGAACCTGCACGGTGGAAGGGGAGGAGAGGCCGATGGCAGTACAGATTTCGCGCACGGCCGGAACGTAGCCTTTTTCGTCAATCGCGCGCGCAATGGTCTCGAGAACCAGCCTTTGCTTTTTCGTAAGCTCTGACATTGCTTCCTCCGAACATATGTACGATTTCTTATTGACGGGAACGAATGTTCGATTTATTATAAACACGAACAAAGGTTCTATGCAAGTAAGGAGATCGGATGTCTGAGCGACTTCTCTACGAAATCCAGGGAACTTCGGCCCTTGCGTACCCAAAGCCTCAGGGTGCGGATAAACATGTCATCGATTATGACATTGCACGCCGCAGCTATGAATCCCATCGGCGTTTGGATGCGCCTGAAACGTTTGGCAACCAGACGATTTCCGCTTCCCCTTCTGTCCGTCGCAATGCCGCCCATTACGCAGGTGCTTCTCAATTAACGGATACGGCTTATCTTCGCCCTGCACAGCGCATGACGCTTCAAGATCTTGCCTGTGAATCTTACGACCCGTATGCGCCTTCTACGCGTGTGCTTTCCGACACCTACGCGTCCGTGAAGAGCGGCGAATTGTCCTGGTATCTTTTGGATGGTCTGAATCGCGGTTCTCTTGCGGGAGTCGATTCAGGAAAGACGAGCTTCTCCGAAGTGCTTCGCTTCGGCGCAATCGGCTTGAGCCTCGTAATTGCGCTCATGTTCCTGTTTCTATAAGAAGCGGTTTCGCGCGGCTGCTTTATCGCGACCGCGCAGAATGTTGCATGCGCTGGCATCGCCTTAACGATCTTCACGTAAGGCTGATTTAGACAGCCGCACAGAGTTTCGAAAGGTTCTGAGTAGCAGGTCCGATAGTAGCCGCGCGTAAGCGGATGCATTGATGTAGCTTTGGCATCTTTGGCTATGCGACGGGGAAGAGGCCTTGTGATAACACGAGGCCTCTCCATTTGGCGCGCGTAGCGTCACTCTTACCGCGTATGAGCGCACTACTTCTTATGAAGTTGTTTTTACTGTCCTATTTCGCGAGCGCCAGAATCTTCTCGCGCAGCTCGAGATACTCGGGCGTTTTCTCGAGCGTAATCTGATTCTCGCGGATGTCGAAGCCAAAGGATCCACGCGTCACCGTCACGACGGGCGGCATCTGTATTCGCTTGAAGACCGATTTTGCAATCTTGCCATTCACCCACTCGATGTCCTCGATGAAGGCTTTCGGGTCGTCGAGACCGTAGAAGCGGATCCATTTCCCCATTTCACCTGCCTGCAGCGTTCCATCGAGGTATTCGCGCATGATGCGTTCGATTCCGTAACCCGGATAATTGGTAAGGCGCTCAATCAGGTAGTCGTGATAGAACCATTTCATTGGATCGGTTTGCGCATCGCGGAGCTCCGCTGAAGGCATCGTTTCCCAGTTGTAGCCATCTTCAGTGAGCTCCGGAATGAGATTCTCGGGGACCACTTCCTGACCCAGACGCCGGTTGATAATCCGCGCAATCCTGAAGAGGCGCGCCTTCGTGATGTCGCCAAGGGGAGAAATGGCCCCGATTGCGTCGCCATACAAGGTGGCATAGCCAAGCGCCGATTCCACCTTGTTGCCGTTGTTCATGATGACGCCCGATTCAACCGCAGCGAAGGTCGAAAGCATGTGGCCGCGCAAACGCGCCTGCACGTTTTCCTGTGCAAGGCCGCTGATTTTCTCTTCGGGGTAGCCATACAGGGCCATAACGCTTGCCGTCGCGTTGACCACGTCCTCAATCGAGCCGTTGACCAGGCGAAGCCCGAGGCTTGTCGCGAGATTGTAAGCGTTCATCTTTGTCGCGTCGGAATTGTAGCGCGTGGCGAGGTTGTAGCCGACGATGCGGTCAGGACCGCCAAAGGCGAGATACATAAGAGCAGCCGTCACGCTGCTGTCGATGCCGCCTGAAAGGCCGATGATCCATTTGGGGCCCCAAGGGAAAGTCTGGGCATCGAAGCGGCGAAGCGTGCTCACCAGCGCGTCGAGCGTCTTTTCATCCTCGTCGGCGTAAGAGGTCGGGCCTGACGCTTCAATCTCGATATCAGCCGCGCCATTCTCAAGGTCAAGCGATACTAGGACGAAATCCTCTTCGAAATCGTCGCGAGCCGAAGTGATTCGTTCACCTTTGCAGCCATAGAGGGCAGACCCGCCATCAAAGGAGAGGACGTTCTTACCGGTGTTTTGCATGCCAACGCAATTGACGTAGGCGAGCGGGGGAATCTGCGACAGTTCTTTTGCATGCTCGAGAACCCGCTTGTCACGCCCCGCGTCCTTGTTGAGCGTCCATGGGGAAGCGCTGATGTTCACGATGAGGTTGCAGTCGCCTTCGGCATAAAAGCGGGTGATATCCTGTGCGTAATCGCCTGACCACAGATCCTCGCAGACCTGAAGGCCAATGCGAATCGTGCGGCCTCCGCATTTGAATGCGAAAGGCGCAAGCCAGTCCTGCTCCCAGGACTTGTCCTCATAAAACTCAGCATCATCGACCGACGAGAGGAAATAGCGCTCGTCATCGAACATACGATAGTCCGGCTGGAGAGACTTGAGATAGCGACCTGCCGGTGCGGTGTCGCTGCCGCAACGCGGCACCCATTCGCCATTCTGCGCGAACAGGGCGGTGTTATAGCGCACGATTCGGCCGTCCTTGCCGCGATGCGTGGGCTCCATATAGCGGCGGCTCACATTGCCGAAAATCACGCCAATCCCTTCCGAAAGGGCGCGAATCTTCTCGTTGAAGGAATCGAGATAGTCTACGAAGGCGTTGTCGTTCCAACGGTCGGCGAGGAAATAGCCGCCGACGCACATTTCGGGGAAGACCACGAGGTCCGCTTGAGCTTCGCGAGCTCTCTTTATGCAGGCTGCCATCGTTTCGAAATTGCGGCTTGGTTGGCCGGGTACGACCTCGATTTGAGCCAAAACTATCTTGAGCGCATCTTCTTTAGGCATGCAGGCCACCTTCCGCAACGGGGAATTCACCGTTCGTAATCCTACTACTATATATTGTGGTTACATGGTAGAATAGCGCGGCGAGTCAAAAGAGACCACAAACGAGACAGGACTCCAAAGGAGCGTGTAACATGCGGTGCCCAAACTGCAACCATCCCGATTCAAAAGTTGTCGATTCGCGTCCGTCCGATGATGGCGCGACCATTAGGCGCCGAAGGGAATGCCTTTCTTGCGGCCAGCGTTTCACCACCTATGAGCGTCTGGGCGATTCTCCGCTGACGGTTTTGAAGCGGGACGGGTCTACCGAGGTCTACAACCGTGAAAAGCTCTTCAGGGGCCTTGTGACGGCTTGCACCAAGCGTCCTATTGGCGCGGATCAGGTAAACGCCCTGATAGATGATATCGAAGCTGATTTGCGGGCGACAAACACCTCTCAGATTGCATCGAAGCGTCTGGGCGATATGGCGCTCGAGCGTCTTGCGGGGCTTGATGACGTTGCTTACATTCGCTTCGCAAGTGTCTACAAGGACTTCAAGAATATCGAGGAATTCAAACAGGCATTGGAGGACTATCGCTAATGACTCAACTCGACCAGCTGCATATTCCCATTAAGAAGCTCGACGAGAAGGCCATTGTGCCGGAGAACGCGTATCACGGCGATGCGGGTGTCGATTTGCATGCCCTTGAAGGCGTCGTGCTGCAGCCCTTTGAGCGCGCGCTTATTCCGACCGGTCTCGCGATGGCGATTCCTGAAGGCTATGCGGGCTTTGTGCTGCCGCGGTCGGGCGCCGCGATCAAGAAGGGGCTTTCGCTCGTGAATAGCCCGGGGCTTATCGATAGCAATTATCGCGGCGATATTGGCGTCATTGCGATAAACCTTGATGCGAAGAACGCGATTGAAATCGAACCGGGCGACCGCATTGCGCAGCTGGTTATCATGAAGGTTGAGAACGTGAATTTCCATATGGCCGATGAGCTTGATGAAACCGAGCGTGCCGCGGGCGGTTTTGGCAGTAGCGGCTTTTCCGCTTAAGCAAGTGCTGTGTACAGGGGAGTTGGCGCGAATTCTGGTTGCAAATCAGAACGCGCCACTCCCCTTGTTTATGTATGTAAGTATGATAATACAGGTTATGTAAACCTAGATGTGCTCATTCGCTCACCTCTCGCATGGCCGGCCCTCTTATGAAGTAGAATGGTGAACGCATTAAGACGAGACGTAATTCAGAGGACAGACTATGCCAGAGACAACGCAAAATCAGGCACCGGATACGCAGGCCGCGGATAATCCGGCTCAGACTCAGCCTCAGGCTCAGCAGCGCCCTGAAAAGCCTCAGAAAGCCCCGAAGCCGCAAAAGGCGCGTCCGTCCTCCAAGAAGCCGAAACCACGGCCGGCAAAGCCGGCTAACGACGGCAATGTCGCGCGAGGCATGAAGAACCTCATTCCCAAGAGCAAGAAGACCAGCAATGGCAAGCCTTCCATTTTCGATGCCGCGGTCAAAGGCGACGAGAATTCGAAGGGCCTCTTTGGCGGCTTGACGCCGCACATGATTCTCGAGCTCGCGGCGCCTCATACCTGGGCCGCATCCATCATGCCGGTATTTCTCGCCATGTGCCTTGCGACTGCCGATGAAGGCCAGCTCTCTTCACTTATGGTCGTCGTTCTTCTGCTTATCAGCGTGTTAATGCAGTCTGCTGTGAACACCTTCAACGACTACAAGGATTTCGTCGCTGGCACCGACACGCGCGAAAATCAGGATGATCCGACCGACGCCGTGCTGGTTTACAACAATGTTGAGCCTTATGGCGCGCGCAACCTTGCGGTCGCCTTCCTGGTTGCGGCTTTCGTTCTCGGCATCTACGTGATCGTGAATGCCGGCTTCTTGCCGCTTGTCATCGCGATTATCGGCGCGGTGTGCGTATATCTCTATTCCGGTGGCCCCAAGCCGCTTTCCTACACGCCCGCGGGTGAAATCGTCAGCGGCGTGGTTATGGGAGGCCTCATCACCTTCGCGTGCTACATTGCGCTGACCGGGACCGTTTCTTTCCTGGTGATCATCCTGTCGCTTCCGTGCATCATCGGCATCGGGCTGATCATGATGACGAACAACACCTGCGACATCGAGAAGGACCGCAAGGCCTCCCGCAATACACTGGCCGTCGTGCTCGGGCGCAAGGACGCGGTTTCCGTCTACCATATTCTCGTGTTCGCGTGGATAATCCTGATCGCGCTTCTCGTGGTTATTTTCTACCCCACGGGTTCGCTTGGGCTGCTCTTCCTGTTGTCCGCCATTCCCCCGCTGACCGGGCTTTTCAGGAACCCGCTGAAGGCCGAGTCGCGTCAGGCGGCTATGTCGGCTATCACCTCTGCCAATGTGTGCCTGGGACTTGTCTACGGCGCGGCGATTCTGCTTTCCGGCGTCGTGATGGTTGTCGCGTAAGGGATTGCCGGCTGACTGCTGTAGCGGGCTTTGGCTGCCTTTGCGTAAGAGTGCTTTAGGCTGATTTGATCCTTAATTCTTAGCGACCCGGCTATTCGGGAAGGCTCCAGGCGATTACGCGCTTCCCTGCGAGCTTTTCAGGATTGAATTCATCAACGAGATCCGCAGCAGTGAGAGGCTCTTCCCTCTCGATCAGGCCCGTGAGATAGGCAACGCGCCCGATGAAGTGCTCGACGCTTTTGAAGTGTTCAAGCATGCCCTGAAGGCTCTGGTCGTGATTGCGCTTGGACAAGCGTCTTCCCTGCTCATCAACAAGAAGCGGGACATGCGCATAGCTGATTGTTGGCGAATCGGGAGTAATCAGTTCACGAAGATAGCTCTGCTGGGGCGCGGAATCCAGCAGGTCGAGGCCGCGTACCACCTGGTTGACGCCCTGATAGAGGTCGTCGACCACAACGGCGAGCTGGTAGGAATAAACGCCGTCTGAGCGCCGGATGATGAAGTCGCCACATTCCGTTTCAAGATTCTGAACGTATCGACCTTGAATGAGGTCGTCAATCTCGATTCGGTGATTCTCGACCCGCAAGCGCATCGCCGGTTTGCGTTTTGTCGCGCGCTCGGCAATTTCATCAGGCGAAAGTTCGCGGCAGGTTCCCTGATAGAGATAGCGCTCCCCCACATGCGGGGCTGATGCGGCGTGAAGGTCGGCACGCGAGCAGAAGCAGGGGTATACGCGCTGTTCAGCGTCGAGCATCGCAAAGGCCTTGTCGTATGCTTCACGGCGCTTCGACTGGTAAACGACTTCAGCGTTGTCCCAGAAAAGTCCGAGTGTCTCGAGGTCGCGCATGATGCTGTCTGCGTGAGCCTGTGAACAGCGTGCTTCGTCAAGGTCCTCAATGCGCAAGACGATGCGGCCATTTGCACTGCGCGCGCAAAGCCAGGCGACAAGACAGGAGAAGATGTTCCCCACATGCATATCGGCGCTTGGCGTGGGTGCCATGCGCCCTACCACGGGCATTTCGCAAGGCGCTTGGAACGCGTTTGTCGTCTCCATACTGTGGGCTCCTCCCTTCCCCATCACAAACTGCTTCTAAACAATTCAAGATGAAAACGCGGCCTGCTTCCAAACCGCGTTTCTCTCATTCGTATTCAAATGGCGGCGTCTGCATCAGCAGTCGCGTTGCCGCGTCTTACTTGTTCTGCTCGCTCTTCGCGGCGTCAAGACCCAGATGGAAGGCGAGAATGTTCGCCTCGATCGTCTTGGGCGGAACCTTCGCCGCGATGACCGCTTCCCAGCTCTCGGTCGAGAAAGGCATGGAGGCAGCAAGCGCGCCAAGAAGGACGACGTTTGCCGACTTCGGCGAGCCCGCTTCACGTGCGAGCTTCGAAGCCGGAATGAGCACGCCGCCAAGCGCGCGCAGGCGCTCTTCCACATTGGCGGGCATTTCGGCATTCCCTGTGAGAACCGGCTGCGGCTTCATAGACTCGTCATTCACGAGCAGCGTACCGCCGGTTTTCAGGAAGGAGATGTTGCGCAGCGCTTCGGTCGTCTCAAACGAGAGGATGTAATCGGCGCTTCCGGTGTCGCACACCATGGAGTTCACGTGCTCGCCAAAGCGCACAATCGTCGTCACAGCGCCGCCACGCTGGGCCATGCCGTGAATCTCGCTCATCTTGACATCGAGGCCCGCTGCCTGAATCGTGCGGCTCAAGAGATCGGATGCGAGGATGGTTCCTTGACCACCGACACCGCAGAGCAGGAGCGTCTTGGTGGCTTTCATATCAATTTCTAGCATGTTATTCATCCTCTCCTGCCGGGATGGAAATCGCATCGAAGTTGCAGTACTGCGCGCAGTCGCCGCAGCCGTTGCAGAGCTGCGGATCGATGGAGGCACAGCCCGTCTCGGGAATGCGCGAAAGCGCCGGGCAGCCAATACGGATGCACGAACCGCAGGCGGTGCAGTTCTCCCCTACCGTATAAGGTGTCTTGCGGCTCTTCTTGTCGAGCAGGACGCAAGGGGCGCGGAAGACGATGACCGAAAGTTCATCGGTGCGCGAGGTCGCCGACTTCAAGGCCTGGCGAACCGCGGCAACGTCATGCGGATTCACCGTCTGGATATCGGTGATGCCGAGGGCTTCCACCACGCGCTCGATATTGAGTTCGCGGCTCGGGCGATGCTGGAGCGTGATGCCGTTGCAGGGGTTGCCCTGCTGGCCGGTCATCGCGGTCGTGCGGTTGTCGAGAATGCAGATGGTGCCCGCGCCATTGTTGTAGGCGGTTCCCAGCAAGGACGAAATGCCCGAATGTGCGAAGGTCGAGTCGCCGATGATGCCGACAATGGGACGATGCTCGACGTTTGCCATCGCGAGTTCGAAGCCATGCGCCATCGAGATGGAAGCGCCCATGTCAACCGTGGTATCCATTGCGGAAAGCGGCGGCAAGGCGCCGAGGGTGTAGCATCCGATATCGCCGGTCACGATTGCACGGAGGCGCGCAAGCTCCTTGAAGACCGGACGATGCGGGCAGCCCGGGCAGAGCGCCGGCGGGCGGCCAGGAATGTCATCAGGCGTTTCCGTGTGTGCGGGAACGGGCTCGCCAAATGCCTGCTTGATAGCGAGAGGCGACACCTCGCCGCAAAGCGGGAGAGAGTTTTCAAAAGGCGTGACGGTGATGCCAAGGGCCTTCACGTGGCTCGACAGGTAGTCGCTCGCCTCGTCGACGACATAGAGGGCGTCGACTTCGCGTTCAAACTCAGCGAGAGAAGCCTGCGGAAGCGGCCATACAAGACCGAGCTTGAAGGTGCTTGCGTCCGGCATGGCTTCGCGCACGTACTGGTAAGCGGCACCCGAACAGACGATGCCGATCTTGCGATCGCGCAGCTCCATCTTGTTGTACGGGCAGGTGTTTGCCCATTCCGCCAACGCATCAAGACGCGCTCGCTGCACGATACGACGCGGCTTCGCGAATGCCGGCATCATGACCCATTTGCCCGGGTCCTTCTCATAGGGACGAATCGCGACGCTCTCCCGCTCCCCCGTCTCGACAACGGTCTTCGCATGGCTCGTGCGGACGGTCGTGCGAATCATCCACGGCGTGTCGAACCGTTCAGAGAGCTCGTACGCGTCATGCGCGAAGAGACGGGCCTCAGCGGAGTCGGAAGGCTCGAACATCGGAATGCCGGCAGCATGCGCGTAGAAGCGCGAATCCTGCTCGTTCTGCGAGGAGAACATGCCCGGGTCGTCGGCGCACAGGATAAGTATGCCGCCATTCACGCCCGTGTAGGACGAGGTGAAAAGCGGGTCGGCAGCGACGTTGACGCCGACGTGCTTCATGGTCGAAAGAACACGCGCGCCACCTGCGCTTGCGCCAACAGCGACCTCGACGGCCACCTTTTCATTCGGAGCCCATTCCGCGTAGACATCGCTCTTCTTCGCGAACTCCTCCATCGTTTCCGTCGAAGGCGTGCCAGGATAAGCGACGCCGATATGAGCGCCTGCCTCCCAAGCGCCTTGGGCAATCGCCTCGTTACCCGATAAGAATGCCACCTTGTCTCCTCTCCCTTTCCGATTGGCAGATTGCGTGTCTGCCGCTTGCCCTCACACCCGCATGCGCGGATGCCAGCCAATTTGCATCTTTAGGTTCTAGCTATCGAAACGCAGGCAAAAAGCGCCAATCTGAATGATGTCTCCGTCTTTCAGAGTCACGCTCGTGATATTGCAATTGTTGATCCAGGTACCGTTGAAGCTCTTGAGGTCGGTGATGCGCCAGCCAGCCGGCGTCTTCTCCAGCCGTGCATGCTCGCGCGACACCGTCATGTCATTGAGGAAGACCGCGCATTCCGGATTGCGGCCCGCGATGAGGCCTTCGCCCGCTTCATCGGCAAGATCGATGCGAATGCCGGTTTGCGGCCCCTTCAATACCGAAAGCGACGCATGATGCGCCTCGCTTGTAGGGGCGGTCTGAAGCTTGCCTTCAGCATCAAGGTGAAGAGGCCTCATGGCCTGCGTCGCCTCAAGGAGTTTGAATCCACAGGAAGGGCAGACCGCGTCGAGCGGGGAAACCTCTTGCTTGCATACGGGGCAATTCTTTTCCATGTCCACATTTCCTTTCCCGATCAATCTGCACTTCACTTCAGCGGGGCTTTTTGATTAAGCCTGCCGCACCCTTGCTTGCTGAGTGCGCTTGCCTATCTTAGCCCTTGCTCATGTGCGTTTCGCTTGCCATCTGCGCGGTTTTACTTATCACCGTCACACCGCCGTCTTGTCTATGACCAGCAAGCTCTCATTAACGAGAACGCTTTGTGCGACTGCGTCATTCCCCGTAAGGCGCTGCCACCAGATGCTCACGGCCTCTATCGGGTTCGGACCAGCCACGTCCTGTGCCGCCACAAGATCGATGGTCGCTATAACTTCATTGTGCTGCTTGAAGGTGATGGTGCCAACCTTATCGCCCGCATTAACATAACCATGCAGGTCCTCGACGGTCATTTCCTGCGACACATTGCCGTCAAGCGTGAATATCTTCATTGCCTCGTCGGGATTCGCGACGGTAGCAGGTACCGAGACATCCATCCAGTCGCTGTGCGCAACATACGCGAGCACCGGCGTCGTGTCCGTTGAACCGTCTTCGGTCGTTACTTCATCGGTATCCGGCGTGTTGACCAGCTGATATTCAATCAGGTAGTTGTAGCACCAGTCCCAGAGTGTCGAGGTGTCGGTGAATCGCTGCGCCTCGTCGGGTGAATCGAGCACGATGGCGTAGTATTCCTTGCCGTCGTGGTCGTTGGCGCCAGCGAAACAGGCGCCCGCGAGGTCGGTGAATCCCGTCTTGACGCCAACGGTTCCATCGTAGCTGGTCAGAAGCTCGTCGGTGCTTGTCAGCTCGATTGTCGTCTTCTCGCCATTACGCGTAAGCTGGACCTTCGCAGTCGCGCTTCCGACGATGCTGCGGAAATCCTCATTCTGCATTGCAAGCATCACTTCGGCGGCCACATCGGATGCGGTGCTGTGCTGATCGCCCTCATTGTCGCCGTCGTCAAGGCCGTGCGGGTTTGTGAAGAGCGTGTCCTCGAGTCCCATTTCGGTTGCCTTGTCATTCATTGCCTGCACGAAGCGCGCGACGCATGCTTCTTCCGAGGAGCTGCTGCTGCCATCGTCGGAGAGCATTTGCGCGCCAAGGGAAGCAGCGATGCTTTCAGCCGCATCGTTGCCGGATGCCACCATCATCGCCGTCAGCGCGTTCTTCAAGGTGAGCGTGTCGCCCTCTTGGAGATTCGCGGTCGACTCGCCCACTTCCGCGGCTTCTTCGGTCACGGTAATAGTCGCATCAAGCGCGGGATTGTATTCCATCGCGACAATGGCGGTCATCACCTTGGTTACCGAGGCGATTTTCGTGGCGCTGTGCGCATCGCGCTCGAAGTAGATCTTGCCATCCTCATCGATGAGCATGGCGTGATTCGCTTCGATACCGGGGCAAAGACTGCTCGTGAAGCCCCTCTGCGCGACCGTCTGACCGCAAATGATATCGGTCGAGCGCACCTCGGCAGAGGCGGTCGGCACGCAAATTGCAAGACAGGCAAGCGCACACGCCAATACGCAAGCCATGCGGCTTGCGTATTGCATGAAAGCGAAACGGATCTGTGCGGAACGGCTAGTCACGCTGGTAGATTTCCTCCTTGCTCACCAGCTCGAAGCCAGCGTCAAGAAGCAGCTTTTCAACATCGGCGTCATCCGCCTTCACGATGTCGATGGCCTGGTCATCATTGATGGTGAAGCAGTAGCCGTATTCGATGTTGATATCGTTCTTGTTGAAGAACTCGAGCAGGTCGGCAAGACCGCCCACGCGGTTCGGCACCTTGACGCCGACAACCGGAATCACGCTGACGCGGAAACCGGCGGCATTGAGTGCCTTGCGCGCCGCACGCGGATGGTCGCAGAAGACGCGCGCCACACCGAAGTCGACCGTGTCGGCCACGAAAAGGGAATGCATGTTGATGCCCGCATCGGCAAGCACGCGGCACATCTGGGCAAGACGGCCCTCGCGATTCTGCAGGAAGACAGTAAGCTGATTAAGCATTCGCTTCTCCTCTCAGGTCGATAATGCGCTTGGCTTTGCCTTCGGCGCGTTCGATGGTCATCGGCTCGACGATCTTGACGTTGACCGCGACCTGCAGGTTGCCCTTCAGAGCGGCCTCGATGCGCTTCTTCAGGTCCTGAAGACGGCGGATCTCGTCGAAGGGGAAATCCGTGACGGTCTCGATGTCGAGTTCGACCGCGTCGAGGGAGCCCTTGGTCGTAAGCACGATCTGGTAGTAGGACGTGACTTCGGGGAACTCGGAAATGACCTGGGCGAACTGCACCGGGAAGACATTGACGCCACGAATGATGAGCATGTCGTCGGTACGGCCGGCGATGCGGTCCATGCGCTTGCCGGTACGGCCGCAGGGGCATTCGCCAGGGATGATGCGCGAGATGTCGCGCGTGCGATAGCGCACGAGCGGGCTGCACTGCTTGGTAAGCGTCGTGAAGACCACTTCGCCCCATTCGCCATCAGGCACCGGCTGAAGCGTTTCCGGATCGACGATCTCGATGATGAACTTGTCCTCATTCACATGGAGGCCATGCTGCTCGCCGCATTCGCAAGCGACGCCGGGGCCCATGACCTCGGAGAGGCCGTAGATGTCGTAGACCTGGCAGCCGAGCTTCTCCTCAATCTCCTTGCGCATGCCCTCAGAGCAGGGCTCGGCGCCAAGGATGGCCGACTTCAGCTTCAGCTCGGACTTGTCGATGCCAGCTGCGATCATCGTGTCAGCGATAACAAGCGCGTAAGACGGCGTGCAGGCAAGAACCTCCGTGCCGAAGTCGCGCATCAGGCGAACCTGGCGCTTCGTGTTGCCGGTCGAGGTCGGAAGCAGGGCGCAGCCAGCGCGCTCGCCGCCGAAGTGGGCGCCGAGACCGCCGGTGAACAGGCCGTAGCCATAGCCTACCTGCATCACCGAACCGGGGCCACAATCGGCTGCGCGCACGAAACGCGCGAAGCAGTCGGCCCACTCGTCAAGGTCGTGCTGCGTGTAGCCGACAACGCTTGCCGTGCCGGTCGTGCCCGAGGAGCAATGGATGCGCGCCACCTCGTCCATCGGCACCGCAAACATGTCGAAAGGATAGGCATCGCGCAGGTTCTGCTTGACCGTGAAAGGGAAACGCGGCAGGTCATCGAGCGATTTCAAGTCAGAAGGAGACACGCCCGCCTTGTCGAAAAGGTCGGTATAAAAGGGAATCCGCTCGTATACGTATTTAACAAGTTCCTGTGCCCGCTCGAGCTGAAGCTCATTCAGCTTTTCGCGGGAAAGCGTCTCGAGTTCCTCTTGAAAGAACAAGACTTGCTCCTTTCCTAATAGCTACTTTCATCATCAGTATCATCGGACAGGCCGCTGTCGCTGCCGTCCGAATCGCTGTCTGTCGAGGATGACACTTTCGTGCCGGGACCGACCGAAATGATTTCATCTTGCGCATCATACACTGACTCAAAGGTGTCTTTTCGCACGATGTTGCCAGATGAGTCTTTGACCGTACGGGTGACCTCAATGGATGAGCCGTTCGCGCCCGCCTGTGTCACTTCGGTTTCGCCTTGGGCCAGGCTGTCGTCCTCCACCGTGCGGGTCGAGTACTTGGCGCCGTCCTTGAATTCGCCCGTTTCCGATTCCACCACATAACCGGGGTCGACGCCGATAAGGGTCACCGTCACGGTGGTTTCGGTCCAGGAGGTCTGCATGAGAATGTCGTTGCCAGTGTCGTTGTGCCAGGCGAGGTCGAGATCCGGCCAGCTGACCGCGGCGTCACGCCCGGCGGGATAGCTTGCCATATAGAGCGAATGGTTCGTGCGCTCATCGACCGGATAGCCCGCTTCGTATACCGCGTTGAATACCGTCGTGGCGACCTGACAAATGCCGCCGCCTACCTCATCGGTAACCTGTCCGTCGACGATGGAGCCGGCACCGAGGAAGCCCTTCTCCTCGTTGCATTCACCCGCGATGTCATTGAATGACCAGGTGCCGCCATTCGCCTTGATAATCGAGTTGTTCAGCAGGTCGGCCGCCAGGTGAATGTTCGTGTTGCGGTTGTAGGCTCCGGCCGTGTATTCGGTTTCATAAGAGGAGATGGTGCTGATGAGGCCGTAGTCCAGCGCCTCATCAACGGTCATTGACGTGGGGATTTCGGTTTCCGCGACTTGAATGACCGGTGTCGCTTCAGGGGTTGCCTCAAGCGTTTGTTGCGTCAACGCCGAAAGCGCCTGAACGGTATCGGGCATCGTGCCGGCTAGGGCCGTCTTGACGGTTATCTCGCCATTCGTGTTGACGAACTCCACGTCGAGATTCTTGTTGTTGATTGCAGATTGTAAATGGGTGACGAGCGCGCTCTTCGTCAGAGCCTCGTCATAGGACACGGCAAGCTCCCACCCGCCGTCGTCCGTGCTCTTCTCTTCCGTCACGATGAGCGCTCCGAGGTCGGCGGTTCCCGCCTCCCAGGTCGTGTCGCCGAGCATGAAGGTCGCGCCTTGCGAAATGGAGGCGTTGATGGAATCGGCGGTTTCCTGCGCCTGTTCCTTCGTTATATGGGCGGTGACCTCTTCGGTATGCGCGACGATGCCATCGGTGTAGTCGAGCTGCAGCATTTGCTTGCCGATTTCCTGTGCGAGGGTCGTGCGATTGACCTCGATGCCATCATGGCCGTCGGTCACGGTGGCGACGCCGCTCTCAATCGAGACGCCATAGTCGACATGCTCGTTCCCGATTGCGCGGTCAATGCTGTAAGCGAGGTTCTCGATCGCCTCGTCATTCATGCTCACGGTCGGCTCGATCGTGACGCTGAAGGTCTGGGAAGCAAGACGCGCTCCGATGCCTCCGTCTGCGCGCCCAACTTCATATGCTTGTTCGGCCAGCGCTGCGGTATCCAGGTGCGCTTCGAGTTCGGATGCGGTCGAGGTCCACACCTTGCGGTTCTTTGCCGCGTCATCTGCGGAAACGTCTTCAGAATTCTGAGAGTCTTCAACGGTTTGACCGGAAAGTGCCTTCTGTTTCGTATCCTCGTCAGCGTAAATACGCACATCCGCTCCGCTTACCAGCGAGCCGTAGCGCGCATCGATCGATGCGGCCGCCTCTTCGCGTGTCATGCCAGACACGTCAACATCGCCCACGCTTACGCCGCGGTAGATCTTGTTCCCGTTAGAAACCAGGTCGATAACGCCGATAAGGCAAATGGCGGCAAGCAACGCGATGATCGCGACGAAAACCGGACGCTTCTGCGCGATAAGCGCCGAGATGGCGCCCTGTTTCTTGCGGGGGGCTTGCTTGGGGGCTTTTTGATGCGGTGCGGTCAGGCGGCTATTTGCCGTAGACGGACGCTTTACGGAAGAGCGGCTGCTGGCAGCGGCTCGCGTCGTATTGCTTGGAGTGGCGACCCGTTTCCTCTGCGTCGTGCGCGGTGCGGCCTTACGCGCCTTTGGAGCAGCGTTGCTGCGCCCGGACGTGGACTGCGAACCCTTCCCGCCTTTCGCGCTCGGGCGCGAGTTGGCGTGAACCGGTACATTGGCATAGCGCGAACGCGCGGGTTTGTGCCCGCCGAGATTTCCATTGCCTGTTGCCATTAGCGATCCCCTGTTTCCCGCAGCGAATGCGCATGGCGCAAGGAAAGGTATCCTTGACGCGTGTAAATGCCTGCAACGAATATTGCGAGCGCGATGCCTGCATAGACAACCCAGATAAACGCGCAGCATTCCGCGGAATTAAAGCCGGGAAGAAACGCGCATTCGCAGAGGCCCAGGCCGGGCACCATTGGCATATTCAGAATGAGTCCCGCACAACCGATGCAAATGAACCACATGCTCGTCTTGCCGACGTAGCTCACAGGCACGCGGATGGACTGCCGCAGGAGGATGGCACCGCCAATAAGCAGGTAGAGGTCGCGCAGGATTACAAGCGCGACTGTCCATAAAGGCAGGCGACCGACAATGAGAAGGCCAACGACCGCGCCGATAATCAGCACGCGGTCGACAAGCGGATCGAGCAATTGCCCCAATCGCGTAACGGTGTTTGTCTTGCGTGCGACAAGGCCGTCGAGAAAGTCGGTCGCCGCCGTGATGCCGAAGAGAACGGCCGCTTCCACATTGGCTCCCTGGAAGAGCAGATAGAGGGAAACGGGTATCAGGCACAGGCGCGCGAAGGTGATGATGTTGGCCGCGGTGAAGATGCGGTTGCTCACCTCAGAATCGGGCGCGGGCGCGCTTGCATATGTCTCCTCGTAAATACGCATAAACTTGAGTATAGCAACTCAAGCCCGTCGCTGAATCACACGCACCGAACACCCATATCGCGAGCAAGAATTAACGAAGCTCTTTCATTGGGTTTCGCACGCATGAGGCGCCGCTACGCGATTGCCGCTCGAAATATGCCGCTCTCTCCCTGCATGGACACCCGTGAGGGAAGGCCGGCTCGATAATTGCGGCTTCAAGAAGAGCGCCCTCACGAGGGAGGGCGCAAGTTATCAGGATCCTGTGCTCTAGTCCAACGCTGAGGAAGCTGCGTCCCTTTAGCGTAGTGGAAGCACCTCTGCAGGCTTCAGCAAATTCCGCTTTCGCAAGCTATTCGGCAGGCGTCTCAGCGGCTTTCGCTTCGTCTACGGTGTCGGATTCGGCCTACGCTTCGGCGGTAGGCTCAGTTGCCGCCTTCGCCTCAGCTTTCGCCTCGCCCGCAGCGGCGGCCTTCTCAGCCTTTGCGGCAGGAGCGGCTTTCTCCTCCCCTTCCGCCTTGGCCTTGCGGGCCGGGCGCTCAGGCGGATGCACCTCGTAGGTATCAACCGACATCTGGGCAGCGGGCGCCGTGTAGGTATCCGCCATGCTCAGCGAGTTCTTCGCGCACGGAGCAATGCATGCGCGGCACTGGATGCAGCTGAAACGGTTGATGCTCCAGCTGTTGTTCTCCTTGTCCACCGTGATGGCATGGCTCGGGCAGGCACGCTGGCACACGCCGCAGAGGATGCAACTGCTCGTGTCGAGAACGATATGGCCCTTCAGACCCTCAGGACGATACCGCTCCTGCACGGGATACATGATGGTCTCAGGTTTGGAGAAGAGTGATTTGAGGGTCATGCCCCCGAGTTTGAAGCTTCCCATTCCGGTCTACCTTTCCGTGCAGCTGATGCAGGGGTCGATGGTCAGGACGATCATGTTCACGTCCGCGAGGTCGCAGCCGGCGAGCGCGGTCGTCATGCCAGCAAGATTCATGCTGGTTGGGGTGCGCATACGCATGCGCTCGAGATACTTCGTGCCGTTGCCCTTCGCGTAGTAGAAGCATTCGCCGCGCGGCTGCTCAAGCGTATTGGTCGCCTGCGCGCCTTCCTTCGGCGAGCCCTTCACCTTCACGGCAATATCGCCATCGGGAATCGTCTTCAGGAGCTCCTCGATGATGTCGATCGACTGGAGCACCTCAAGCGCGCGAACCTTCACGCGGGCGTAGCAGTCGCCGTCGGTCTCAAGAATCGGCTGGAAGTCGGAAAGCTTGCCGTATGCGCCGTTGCCGTAGCAGCGAACGTCGTTGTTCACATTGGACGCGCGGGCGAACGGACCCACCATGCCCTGGGCGAACGCGGCTTCCTGCGTGATGGCGCCAACGCCCACGAGGCGGCTCTTCACCGAAGTGTCATTCAGGAAGGCGTTGCACAGCGTGGCGTAATCGCCCTTGAGGCCATCAAGCACCTCAACCATTTTGCGCTGCATATCGGGCGTCAGGTCGCGGTTTACGCCGCCGACGCAAACGTCGGAGAAGATGACGCGGCCGCCGGTCGTCAGCTCGAAGAGGTCGAGCACGCGTTCACGCAGGCGCCAACAATGCATGAAAAGGCTTTCGTAACCGAAGGCGTCAGCCGCAAGGCCCATCCAGAGGATGTGCGAATGGACACGCGAAAGCTCGTGGAGAATCACGCGGATGTACTGCGCACGCTCGGGAATCTCGACTCCCATCAGGCTTTCGATCGTCTCCGCATAACCCATGGAATGGCCGAAGGCGCAAATGCCGCAAATGCGCTCAGCCACGTAGATGAACTGGTTGTAGTCGCGCGTTTCGGTGAGCTTCTCAAGGCCGCGATGCACGAAGCCGATCTGCGGTACGGCTTCGACGACCTTCTCGTCATCGATGACAAGGTCGAGATGAAGCGGTTCGGGAAGGACCGGGTGCTGCGGACCGAACGGGATGATAGTTGCTTTAGACACGGCTTACTCCCCTTCCTTCGCCTGCGCTGCGGGCTGCTCGGCCTCGGCAGCAGGAGCTGCTTCCTGAGCCTTGGGCGCGTCGGGCGCTTCCGCGCCAGCCTCGGCGGCCTCTTTCGCTTTCGCCGCCGCAGCACGCTTGGCAGCTGCAGCCGCCTTTGCCGCTGCCACCTTCGCAGCCTTCTCCTTCGCCGCGATCTTTTCAGCGGAGAGGATGGTCATCGGTTCCGGCTGTGCGAGGTCGTAGAAGTTGCCATCGAAGTCGATTGCGATGTCCTTTACGTTCAGGCCGAAAAGCTCGCGCGCCTCGTTCTCGAAGGGGAACATGCCGATGAACGCGTCGGTGATGCTCGGAATCTCGTCCTCTTTCTTCACGCCATGGACGATGTAGTTCTCGAGCACATCACCCTTCGTGTAGCTGTAGACGACTTCAAGCCCATCGTCGCAGGTCGTGCAGAGAATCTGCACGGCGCGCCAGCCATCGACGAGCTTCTCGTCCTTAATGCGGGTGATGTCCGCGATTTCCATATCTATGAAGCGATGTTCAAGAGCCATGTTCTTACGCTCCCTTCTTGCTTTGCGCGAGAGCCTTCGACTTCTCGTCGAGAACGGCGATGCCCTGGACAACCGCGTCGATGATCGCCTCGGGGCGAACAGCGCAGCCGGGCGCGTACACGTCAACCGGAATGGCCTTGTCGACGCCGCCGAGGACGTTGTAGCAGTCGTGGAAGATGCCGCCCGTGCAGGCGCAGGCGCCGCACGCGACAACCACCTTCGGCTCGAGCATCTGGTTGTAAATCTCCTGCACAACCTTGATGTTGCGCTCGTTCACCGCGCCGGTGACAAGGAAAATGTCGGCGTGCTTCGGATTGCCGGTATTGATGATGCCGAAACGTTCAACGTCATAGCCGGGGCATAAAGCGGCCAGCACCTCGATGTCGCAGCCGTTGCAGCTGCTGGCATCGTAATGGATGACCCAGGGCGATTTGGATGCGAAAGGCATATCAGTCTCCTTCCGTTAAATGAAAGCGAGAATCGCGACATTGAGGCCGCCGAAAACGAGGGCGACAATCCACGACCACTTCAGCATCGACTTCCATTTCACACGCGCGAAATTGTTGTCGACCCATATCTCGAAGAACCAGGCGATCAGCGCGACCACAACACCCACGATAGCAAGTGCCGGGCCTCCCCAGACGAAGAACATGCCCGTCCAGCCAAGGAACAGAACCGTCTCGCACCAGTGCATGATCTCCACCTGCGCGAGCGTCTTGCCGCTCATTTCGGTGGTGATGCCCTTCACGATCTCCTGATGCGCATGGTGCGAATAGGAGATGTCGAACGGCGATTTGCGCAGCTTGATCGTCAGGATGAACATCAGGCCGACAAAGACGCCGATAAGCGGGATCGCCGCAGGGCCATTCAGGAAGAAGACGCCATCGACATTGAAAGTGCCCGTGACCTGGTAGAAGCCAACTGCCATCAGAAGCACCATCGGCTCGTAGGACATGACCTGCATCGTTTCACGCGCCGCGCCGATTTCCGCATAGGGGCTGCGGGTGGAATACGCCGCGATGATGAAGAACAGCGAGCTCAGCGTGATGACGAAGATGCACAGGAGCAGGTTTTGACCCGAGAAGAAGATGCCTCCCGCGAGCAGTGCGAATATCAAGGCGCAAGAGATGTAGATGCCATCGGCGCCGTTGACGGAGACGTCATCCTTCTCGATGAGCTTGCGCACGTCGTAGTAGGGCTGGAGAATGGACGGCCCCACGCGTCCTTGCATCCGTGCGGCAATCTTGCGCTCGAGGCCTGCGAGCAGGCAGCCAACGATTGGCGCAACTATCGCAAAAGCAATGGTTCCAATAACAACCATGAATATCGGATTCGTTACAACAGACAACATGCCAACCCCCCTTCTACACAAGGCCTGGAATCGAAATGCCAGCGAATGACATTAAGAGAGCAATCACGAAGGCGATGATGATAATCGCGGAGCAGATGATCGTGCCGGGCGAATTGAGCACCGCTTCGCCGAAGAAGCTTTCCATGTACCAGTTGCGGCTCGTCGCCATGCTGGTGCCCGACATGGAGTTGCGGAACACGCGCGCCTCGTTGTCGGCGGAAACGCCGGAAAGGTAGATGCCCACCTTCTTCTTCTTGGAAGGACGACCGAGCGCGCCGAAGAGGACGCAGACCACAAAGATCGAGCAAATGCTTGCGATCCAGAGGTTGTCGCTCGAAAGGACCGTGTGGAACTGGCCCCACATGCCCTCGATGTACGGACGCACGATGCCGTCCGAAATCAGCGGCATGCAGATGCAGCAGGCGATGCACAGTATCACCATGAGGCCCACGCCAATCCATTCGCTCGTATGAACGGTGCCCTCGATGTTGTCGGGGTTGCCGGCAATGGCGGAAAGCTTGCCGAGCCATTTGGCCCAGAACAGGAAGGTCGCGGCGGAACCAAAGGCCAGCAGCAGGATCAGAAGCACCTGAGGCGGCGTCGCCTCGAGGAAGGACACGAGCGTGCCCCACTTCGCGATCATCATGCCGAACGGTGCGATGAACATGATCATGATACCGAGCATCATGTAGCGTGCGAGGCGCGGCATGCGCTGGAACAGGCCGTCCATCGTCTCGATGTCGCGAGAGCCGATGTGATGCTCCGCGGTACCGACGCACATGAAGAGCAGCGACTTCGCGACCGCGTGGAACAGGATCAGGAACATGCCCGCCCAGACGGCCTCAGGGCTGCCAACGCCGGCGCAGGCCACGATCAGGCCAAGGTTCGCGATCGTCGAGTAGGCAAGCACGCGCTTCGCATTGGACTGCGAAATGGCGAGCATCGAGCAGAAGCAGAAGGTCAGGCCGCCGATGAGAATGAGCATCAACGACGGAACAAGGCTCACCGCGTAGATGGGAGCCATTTTCAGCAGCAGGAAGACGCCGGCCTTGACCATCGTCGAGCTGTGGAGCAGCGCGGACGTCGGCGTGGGCGCGACCATGGCGCCAAGCAGCCAGGTGTGGAACGGCATCTGGGCTGCTTTCGTGATGCCGGCAAGCGAGAGGCACACGAGCGGAACAAGCACCATCGCCGGAGCGGAAGCGCCGCCGGTGATGAACACGATGAAGCTGAAGGTGTGCAGAACCTCGCCGCAGTAGATGAGCGCGCAGCAGAACGCGATGCCGCCGAGCATGTTCATGACAATCTGGCGGAAGGCGTTCGTGATGGAAACCTGGTTCTGGTCGTAGCCGATAAGCAGGAACGAGCAGACCGTCGTGACTTCCCAGCCCGTGAACATCCAGATCATGTTGTTCGAGAACACGATGAGGTACATCGCGGACAGGAAGACGAAGAAGAGCGCAAAGAAGCGTGCGCGGCGATCTTTGGTTTCCGGATGCGTCTCATGGTGGTCATCCATGTAGCCGATGGCGTATACGGCGATGGAACAGCCGACAACGCCGATGATGGCCGTCATCAGAAGCGTGAGGCTGTCGATGTACAGGCTCTGGGTCACCGGATAGGTCTCTTCCCAGCCGCCGGCCACGAACACCGCCGCGACCGCGATCTGAATGAGAGCCAGCCCCAAGGCGAGCCATTTCTTGTAGCGCCACGCGAGATACGCGACGATGGCGCCAATCAGGAAGTCGACAATCGTGCAGACCACGTTGACGATTTCCGATTCGAAATCGAAGTACTCGCCAGTGGTTCCCAAATTGAGAACGACGAGCGCAATTGAAGCGCCCGCAATGGCGATTGATGCAATGTAGATTACTGTCTTACGGAATCCGCCGTTTCTGAATAGTGCGATAACGGCTGCGACTGCAAGAGGGAAAAGCAGCAGGAAGCCCATTAGTTCCACACGTATCCCCTTTCTCCCATATGGCGCATTTCATGACGTTCGACGCCATCTCCATTAGCGCCTGACAGCCTTACTTTACGTATGAGGAAGGGATGCCGCGGGGCGTATCGTTCGGCGGAGGTCATTTACCCGACAAACGGAGACGAGCCTGCCGTTCGTCGCTTGTTAGCGCCAGTTGTCGGCTGCTGCGCCCCGCGGAATAGCACCAGTTGTGTGTGGCGATTTAGATAATCCCGACAAATTCGCGCGCCGGGGGCAGCTCGGAACCGCAAGAGGACCCGTAATCACGCATCGGAGGCAATGCGGACTCGCAAGAGGAACCGCAATTGCGTATCGAAGGGAGCTCCGACTCACAAGAGGGGCCGTAAGCGCGCGCTACGCCAATGGCATTCGCCACCATCGCGCGGCGTCCCTCAGTCGAAGTGAGCGTATAAGCGCGGTCTATCAGGTGTTTGTTCGCCTCGTAATTCATGTCGCCGTAATAGAGCTGCTCGACGGTAAGGCCCAGGCCATGTGCAAGCTTGAGAAAATGGACCACGCTGATCGAGTCGATGTTCACCTTGCCGTTCACGATTCGATTCAGCGTTGAGGGCGCGATATCCGTTTGTCGCGCCAGTTCGGAAATGCTCAATTCGCGTTCTTCGAGAAGCGCCTTCAAATTGTTCTCCATCATTGCGTTACCTCTTCGCAATTCTGCAGCTGCATGTTCCTGACTCGTGTCGCTTTGACGACGGGAAGGGCCAGATGCGAGTCTGGCCCGTGAAATCTGGTGCGGGCGAAAGGACTTGAACCTTCACGGGTATCCCACCAGAACCTAAATCTGGCGCGTCTGCCAATTCCGCCACGCCCGCATATGCTTGCTCATCATTCGAGTATTTCAAATGAGAGCCTAGTCATGATACCAAAACGCTCTTGCAAGTCATAACCGCTTCGATTTCGTTGCGCGAAGGCTCAAGGCAAAGGGCTTGCGAAAAGTGTCGATATATGAAAAAAGCCCTTGCGGGCTTGGAATTTCATGGTGGACCGGCGGGGACTCGAACCCCGGACCTTGGGATTAAGAGTCCCCTGCTCTACCAACTAAGCTACCGGTCCATGGTAAATATGTCTTTCGCAAAAAGCGCTTTGCTATTCTAAGCGAGACTCGCAAGGAATGCAAGAACTTTTTTTCGAGCGCCTGGGGTGGGTAATCGGACTCGAACCGACGACCTCCAGAGCCACAATCTGGCGTTCTAGCCAACTGAACTATACCCACCGTAGCGCAAGTGGATACTATACCCGCTTGATGACCTCTGCGCAAGAAAAAACTCGCCCTCATAAAGTGACCAAAACTAGGGTTCTCTTATGAGGGCTTGTTGAAGGCTTGAACTGAAGGCCCACGCGCACTTTCAGCGCCGCTGTGCTCGGATTGCGTGTCCCGGCGGTTTTAAGCGTCGTCAGGAAGATTGCCGAGGCGGTATCGCCAATTGCTGGTTTAGGCGGTATTGCCCGATCGCTGGCTCTCAGTCGATTTGAGCCGCACTATCACGCATGACGGCTTCGGGAATCGCGGCGCTGGCTGCGACCCGGACGCACATCGCCGGCGAAGCCGCCTGCTCGTTTCTTCCCCGCCGCTTTATTGGCACGTCCAGTCTTGTCCGCGCGACCGTTCTTGCTTGAGCTTAAGGCGCCGCTACGACCTTTCTTATTCGCATCCTGACTGCCTCTGCGGGCATTCTTGCTCTTGGTGTTGCGCGCGCCACCAGAACGCTTCCGCGACGTCTGGCGTTCTTCGTCCTGTTCGGCGGGAGCGTTCTTCCCGCGTGTCTTTCGCGATTTGGCGGCCGCATCGCGGGCCTCGGATGCTTCATGCTGCTTGGCAGCCTTGTTGCGCTTCTGGCGGTTCTTCACCTTCTGCGCGCGCACGACCTCGGCGATTTCGGGATCTTTTCGCGCGGCGGTGCGATTCACCTTGGAGGCCAACGCGGCGTCGCTCTTGTCGCCGCCCTCCCAATGGAACTCAAGCGCCTCAAGGGGGTGGCCCAAGAGCTTCTCGATATCTTTCAGCACCTGCTTGTTGTCCGTCGTGGTGAAAGATACGGCAATGCCGTCTTCACCCGCACGGCCGGTACGCCCAATGCGGTGCACATAGTCTTCAGCTTCTGTTGGCATATCGAAGTTGATAACGTAATTCACGCGTTCGATATCAATGCCGCGAGCAAGGACGTCTGTTGCCACAAGGATATCGGTATCCCCTACCGCGAACGACTCGAGCGCCTTCTTGCGCTGCGCCTGAGAGCGGTCGGAATGGATCGGCTGGGCGCTGAAACCCTCCTTGCGCAATTTGCGGACGCAGGCATCAACGCGATAGCGGGTGCGAGCGAACACGATGACACGCTCGGAGCCTTTCGCATATAGGAAGGCATGCAGCAGGTTCTGCTTGGCACGATGGTCGACATCGATGCGGTATTGCTTAATAAGACGCGTGACCTCGCCCTTGTGGTCGACCTCGACATAGGCCGGATCATTCAGAAGGTTCGACAGGTTGCTCTGAATGCCCTCATCAAGCGTCGCGCTGAACAGCAGGGTCTGGCGTTCCTTCGGGCACTTCGCCACGATACGCTTCACATCGGGAAGAAAACCCATGTCAAGCATGCGGTCCGCCTCGTCAAGCACAAGCGTGGATACTTGCGAAAGCGAAAGGTCGCCCTGTCCCATCAGGTCCAAAAGACGGCCCGGTGTGGAAACCACCATATCGCAACCGCGGCGCAGCTTGTCCTTCTGCGGCTCAAGCGAAACGCCGCCGTACAGGCATACGACCCGATGCTTCGTCTTCCTCGCAATGACATTGCACACGCGCGCAATCTGTTCCGCAAGCTCGCGCGTCGGCGTGACGACAAGCGCGAACGGACCCTCGCCCTTCTTCGCGTGCACATGCTCCATCAGGTTGAAGACCGGCAGGCTGAAAGCAGCCGTCTTTCCCGTGCCCGTCTTCGCCGCGGCGACCACGTCACGTCCCGACAAAATGAGCGGTATCGCCTGTTCTTGCACCGGCGAAGGCTCTTCGTAGTCAAGCGCGGCGACAGCATCCAATACCGCCGGAGATAATCCCAGTTCATCAAAGTTACTCATGTATGTCCCGTCTATTCAAAACCAAGCGCGCACGGAGCGAAAGCGAATCTATGCGCGTCGTGAAATAAGCAGAAGCTATTAAAGCATGCAATTCTAACAGAGAAGCTTTTATCCATGTTATTTTAAATAAGTAGGTTTGAACGCATACCCGTGAAGGAATCCTCGCTTGGCAACGCTGCAATTCATTCTCTTGGCATCATCTGCAGTGCTCGTGTCCGTTATTCTTGATGAACTCATTCCTCGCGTGTCCATGCCGCTCATTCAGATTGGGCTTGGCGTCATCATCGCGCTCTTCTCATGGAGTCCGATAACGCTCGATATTTCACCTGACATCTTCCTGTTGTTCTTCATCGCGCCACTGCTTTACAACGAGGCGCGAGAATCCGATCGCACCTCGCTCTGGCGTCATCGCACCAGCGTGCTGTCGCTCGCTATCGGCCTGGTAGTCGCCATCATGCTCATCGTCGGCTTCACGCTTAATTTCCTTGTGCCCTCCATTCCGCTTGCCGCCGCTTTCGCTCTCGGTGCCGCTCTTGGCCCGACCGACGCGGTCGCAGTAAGCTCGCTCAAGAAGGAAGTGAAGCTTACGCGCCGCGAAAACGCGCTCCTGAACGGCGAATGCCTCTTGAACGACGCATCCGGCGTCGTGGCCTTTCAGTTTGCGGTCGCCGCGGCGGTCACCGGCTTCTATTCCTGGCAGAGCGCGATTTTCGATTTCGCAATCGAGTTCTTTGGGGGCATTTTCCTCGGCATCGTGATCGCCATCCTGATGTGTCTCATCGAGCGAAAGGTCCGCGACTTTGGCCTTGAATCGCTGACCTTTTACTCGCTTCTCGACATCATCGCACCGTTTGCGGTTTACCTCATTTCCGAAAAGATTCACGTCAGCGGCATTCTTGCGGTCGTAGCTTGCGGCTTGCTGGTGAGCAGCTTCACAGACCGTTTCATGGGGCCCTCGATTTCACAAATGAAAATTCACCAGGACAATGTCTGGAAGATCATCTCCTTTGTGCTGAATGGCATCGTGTTCGTCATTTTGGGCCTCGAGCTGCCCGCTGCCTTCAATACGACCTGGGAACTCACCTACATCAACAACGCGTTCCTGATCAGCCTCGTTATCTTGATAACCGTCGTCATTGTAGCGGTGCGATTCGGCTGGATCGTGCTTATGGAGCGCCTGCATCGCAACCCGGTGACAAATAAGCGCAGCCCTCTGAACAAGAAGCGCATCCTGAGCTGCGTCGCCCTCACCATCGGCGGCCCGAAGGGTGCGGTCACGCTGTCTATCATCCTTTCGATACCCTATCTCGTCGCGTCGGGCGATCGCTTCCCCAACAGGGATCTCATCATTTTCGTCGCCTCGGGCGTTATTCTTTGCACGCTGCTTTTGGCGAACTTCGTTCTTCCTTTGGTCTCCCCCACCCCAAAGAAGAGCGACCTGGCCGTGCAATTCGAGGAGAGCTCGCCGCTGCGGATTGAAGTTTTGCGCCGCGTTATAGAGCGTCTTGCCGCCGAGCAGGACGCGGATACCGCCAATGCGACGCAAGCCGTGATTTCGATGTACAACAGCCGCATCCAGCGCATTGTGTCGCAGTCCGACAAGATGGATGAGGAGCTCCATGAGGAGAAGGAAAAGGAACTGAAGGCGAAGATAATTCAGCATCAAATCGACTATGTCACGAGAATGGTCGACAAAGAAGGTGCGGACCCCGCTGTCGCTTACCGCCTTATCCATTCGCTCTCACAACAGAAACAGCTGCTCTCCAGCAAGCAAGAGACGCGATTGAGACTCCACCGTTTCTTGCGGCGTATTGTCATTACCTTGCGCGCCACCACCTCGCTACTGCGCGAGTCGCTGCCCGGCGTGGATAAGGATGAGAACGAATCGCATCATCGCGAGATGCGTATTGCGATGGAGCGCGACACGCTCGATTATCTTGCGCGTTTGCGCGACAGCAAGGACGCCAAGTATCCGCCCGAGATCGTAAATGTCGTTTACGGCGAGCACGCGAACAACCTTGATTCACTCGAAAGACGGCGCCCGCTGATTACCTTCATTGCGGAGACTTACGACAGCACCGAGGACATCATGCGCAAGGGCTACTACATGGAGCTCGACGAGATTCAGCGCTTGTATGAGAACGGCACGATCTCGCGTGAGCTCATGAGGCTGCTGCGCCAGAATGTCTACCTCATGCAGCTCGACCTGGAGAATCGTATTTAGAATGCATCTGTGACGGGCGTTTTGAGAGTGGCGTGGGTGTTGCCGCTGAAATTGCTGCCCGCGCGAGCGACGGCAGGAGTCATAAGAACAAGAGAAGAGCCCGAAACCGGGCTCTTCTCATTTTAGGACTCAAGCTGCTTTGAAGCTAGCGTGCAAGCGTTTACTCGGACTTGCGGCTCCTAAAGCGGGCGAAGAATCCCGCCAGCAACGAAGCGATTGCGAGAATAGCAGCACCGAACGGCGTTGCTTCATCGCCAGTCTTGGGGATGGCCTCTTCAGCGGCCACTGCTGGGGTAGCCTCGGCCTTCGCCTTCTTCACAACCTTCTTGTCGTTGTCAGCCGGCACGACATTGATGGGGTCGTCACTGTCATCTTCGGCGATCTTCTCCCACTGGGCGAAGAGCGTCATTTCCATCTCGGAAAGCATCAAATCCATGCCGGGCATGAAGGAGCCGCCCTCACCATTGGGGTCAGTGTTCCATCCGATGAACTTATAGCCATCACGCGTGAAGCCGTTTTCCGCAATGAAAATAAGGGCATACGGATCGTCTTCAGACGCAGGAATACTCGGTGTCATTTTGCCGGTCGCGTCATCGGCATTCTTGTTGTAATGCAGCTTGAAAGGCTCCCATTGGGCATAGATCGTCAGATCATCACAAAGGAGCCGCGGCGATCCAGGGATATAGGAGTTACCGTTAACATCCTTCCAACCAGTAAACATATAGCCCAATCGACTGAACCCACAATCAGAGATGAAGACGGCCGGGTCATCCTTGGAGATAGGCAAGCTATTTTCCATCTTGCCTTCCGCTGTCTCGGCGTTTTTGTCGTAGCTCAGCACATAGGGTGCCCATTGCGCATAGAGCTTGAGGTCATCTGTAAGCACAAGCTTCGTGTTGGCGCCATAGGACGTTCCCGCTCCGTTGGCCTTGGTGTTCCAGCCTGCGAACTTCCAGCCCGGCAGCTCAAATGCATTAGCGGATACTGTGACTTGGCCAGTTGCATCGTCCTTGGCGGGTACGCTGTTGTCCATCTTGCCTGTTGCGGCGCCTGCATTCTTGTCATAGCTCAGCACGTAGGGTGCCCATTGCGCATAGAGAACCGTATCATTGACGAGGACAATCGAGTTGGAGCTGGTCGGTTCGCCGCTGATATAAGGGATGTAGGCCGTCCCTGTTCCGTCTGCCGCGGTATTCCAGCCCGTGAACTTGTACCCTGGGCGTGTGAACCCATTCTGGGCAACCTTGAGACTTTCGCCGCCAGTCGTTTCGGTTTGCGAGGCAACCGTGCCGGTACCACCATTCCCGTTATAGCTAAGCGACTGAAGGGCCTTCAGATAACGGAAGTTATTTCCGGTATACGTGTCGATTTTGCCACGCAAGCTCGGGAGCTTATGTTCACTGGCAGTCGTGAGACGATAGCCCTTCGGAAGAATGACTTTGCCATAAATGGCAGTCGTGTAGAGAATCTGTTCCTTTCCGTCGCTAATGCGCACGGGCGACTCTAGAGCCTCAGAAGTTTCGAAGCCTATTCCGCCCCAATAACGCCCAATGCCATTACCAGAGGTAAGGTCGGGTTCAATCTTGGTGGCAGTCTTGGATTCATTCCGATAACCATAGCCGTAGGGGAAAAACTTTGAGCCGCCAAATCCGTAGTAGGTTCCCGACACAAGTTTGGAGATAACTCCTTCCGCTCGGTTGTGGACACCTGCGCAGCATCCGACAAACGTCGAATTGGATATTTCGGTAACGGTACCATGATTCTCGAGTCCGCAATAGGTCGTCCCTGTGGCGGTGACGTTGCTGATGGAGTCGATCTTGGCATCTTTCGTTTTTACAGAGAAACCCTTCTTATTTTTGCTCAACGAATTGTAAATGCCATATCCCGTACCGGTGAACGTACCTCCGGTAATCCCCTTGATAGAGGAGGGATAAGCCTGGTAGGCTTCCAGTATCGGAAGGAAAACAAATCCATTAAGCAAACCGCAAGCGTCGCTATTGCCTTCGCCGGTGAAATTACCACCAGAAATGGATTTGATTGTTCCTAGGTTAAGCAAGCCTGCCGGCATTTGAGCAAGCAAGAGTGAATCCTGAGGAACCTTAACTTTCTCCTTATCGTAGTCAGCGGCAAAGGCGCCTCCACTGATGAGGTCTATGGTTCCCAGGTTGGCGAGGCCATCGTAACCTGCGGTAAAGGAACCACCAGATATTACTTTGACTTGCCCCTCAACGTAGACTGCGCATACCCCATTAGCATTTGTGTAGATGCCGCCAGAGATGGTGGAGTTGGAACTATATTCGCCCAAATTTACCTGTCCACCCTTGACCACACCGCCATTGCCTTCATAGCTTGCTTTCGGCGAACCTTTCTTCGAGCTCTTATACAACCCAACGGTTATCGCGTCAGAAGATTTATTGCCAGTCGTATCAATAGTCGCGCCATCGTTGACAATGAGCTTGCCGCCTTCTTCGACATCTATGAGCTGAATATTGCCGTTCGACTTGATAAGGGTAAGGCCTTTTCCAGTGGCCGAACCGTCACCAAGAATGAGAACGCCACCGTAAACAAGGATGCCTTTTCCACCGCTGAAATTGATCACACCGCCATTTGTGCTAATGATCGTGATCGTCTTGTTCTTTTTAATGAAAGAAGATGCTTCTTCAGTAATAGAGCCGCTAACGTCCAAAATGTCATTGGTGTTTGCATTAGAGATAGCAGCTGAGAGATTTTGATACGTAGCGCCCGTAGTCCTATTGCGCACGACATTTGCCACTGCAGGCGCGGGGTTGTTCAAGCTTGGGCTTGTTTCCTGCAAGGTTCCATTCGTGTTGGCATTTGCTAGCGTGGGCGTTGCGGATGAGTCGGGCGTAGATTCATCAACAACAGAATTGTTGGTCGCTGTTTCGACAGCGCTACCGCCGCCTTCGGTGCCGGATTTGGTACCCGTGCCTTCAGAGCCGGATTCGTTCGAACTACTCCCGGCGGCACTCTCAGAGTCAGTCGCCGAACAATTCGTTCCGCCCGTCTCTCCTTCGGGGGTTTCGGTTACGCTGCTGGTGTTCTCACCTCCGTTCTCGGCTGGTGGTGCTTCAGCAGAAGATGTCGATGCGGAAGTTCCAGACGTGCTTCCGCTCTCAGCAGCGGGTGCGGGAGCGGGAGCCGCAGGCGCTTCAGAAACACTTTGCGGTGCTGAACTCGGCTGTTCTGCGGCAGCCTCTTTCTGTACGTTTGTTTCAGGCGCAGCCTTCTGCTCCACCTGAACGGTCTTCACTTGCGCAGCGTCGTCTCCTTCGTCTGCGTAAGCGGGCGTTGCTGCAACCGCCCCAGCCGTGATGCTGAAAGCGATCATGGCAGAAATTGCCGCAGCGTACCTGTTTTGCCTTTTCGTGTTTTCGGAAAAACCTTGCGATTGCTTCATATGGCATCGTCCCCTTTGTGTCATACAAACCAGTCAGAAATGATGCGGTGACCCCGCTACCGCCTCATAGTCAAACACTAACACAGAATCAACACATAACATCTGAATCTTTATTCAATCGAATTTTGGAATGCAATTCTGCGGCCATACGCCGCACCATTCAAACGCGCAAGCGAAGGGAGGTGGGAACTGGTCATTCGCACTGAAACGGCAAATGAATCGCGCTTGCCATGACTTATGGGAAGGTGCCGCAGTCGAAGCGATACGCAAGTGATACCGACCGTCATCCATTGATCGCTTCTAACGCATAACAAGAAAAAGAGGGCCATTTGAATGACCCTCCCCTCGTTCGAAGACAGAAGCTTCGGTTATTGCCGTGTAACGGAAACTTTACTACTCCGCCTTGCGCTTCCTAAAGCGGGCGAAGAATCCGGCCAGCAACGAAGCGATTGCGAGAATAGCGGCACCGAACGGCGTTGTGCCATCGCCGGTCTTGGGAATAGCGTCCTTGATGACGACCTTGCCGTTCTTGGCTTTCGTTACGATCTTGTGCGCCTTGTCGCCTGTATCGGTGTTGGTGTTATCGGCCTTTTCTTCATCGTCTTCGCCGCTATCATCCGCGGCCTTTTCCCACTGAGCGTAAAGCGTGAGATCGGTTTCTTTCAGGGTGAACTCATAACCGGGAGCGACATCGTAGCCAGAGCCGTCTGCTGCGGTGTTCCATCCGATGAACTTGTAGCCATCGCGGACAAAGCCATTTTCCGCCACAGTGATCTTGGCGTTCAGATCTTCCGCTGAAGCGGGAACGCTCGGGTTCATCGAACCAGTTGCGTCACTTGCGTTCGCATCGTAGGTAATCTTGTAAGCCTCCCACTGCGCGTAAAGCGTGAGGTCGCTCTCGAGCGTCAGATCCTTGCCGACAGCGTAAACGTTGCCAGCTGTGTCCTTCCAACCGGTGAACTTATAGCCCAGACGATAGTAAACGCTATCGGAAACTGTGATCGCCGGTTCATCCTTGGAAGACGGGACGCCGTCTTCCATCTCGCCTTCCGCCGCCGTAGCATTCTTGTCGTAGGTCAGCTTGTAAGCCTCCCACTGCGCGTAAAGGGTCACTCCCCCATTGGCGAGGTCGATATCGCTGCCAGGCGCATAGGAGTCGCCCTGGCCGTCAGCTTGCGTGTTCCATCCCGCGAAGCGGAAGCCCGCAAGCGTGTAGCCGTTGCCGGTGGCCGGATCGTTGGCGGAGACCTTCACCTTGGCGTCGGTCGCATCCTCAGCGACGGTCGTGTCCTCCATGGAACCCTGCGCCTTAGAGGCGTTCGCGTCGTAGGTCAGCGCGTACGCCTCCCACTGGGCGTAAAGGTTAAGGTTGGAAGCAAGCTCTATTACTGTTGCGCCCGGCTCGTAGGCATTGCCAGCCTCGTCTTTCCAACCGGTGAACTTCCAGCCTGCGCGATCGAAGCCGTTCTTTGCAACGGTGATCGTCGCCTTGGGATCGGTCGGTGAAGGCATGCCGGATTCGACGGAGCCCTTCGCATTGGCGGCATTAGCAAAGTAGTTGACCTTGAAGGCCTCCCATTGAGCAATGATCTCAAGGTCATCAGTCAGCGTCATCGTCTGACCGATGGCGTACTCGTTGCCGGACGCGTCCTTCCATCCAAGGAAGTGCCAGCCCGGACGTTCGAAGCCATTGGCCGATACCGTTACCTCGCCCTTGGTGTCGTCCTCCGCGGGTGTCGAGGGGTCGACGGTTCCGCTGATAGCTCCGTTGCCGTTATAGCTGAGCTTGTAGGGTTCCCATTGCGCGTAAAGTGTCAGACCGGCTTCGGAAAGCTCGATCGTCTCGCCAGCCGCGTAGGAATCGCCCGTGCCGTCGGCTTTTGTGTTCCAACCCGTGAACTTCCAGCCCGGATGGTCGAAGCCATTCGCTGACGCCTTCACCTTGGCATCGGTGGCATCCTCCGCCACAGTGGTGTCGTCCATGGTGCCCGTGGCGCCTTCGGAGTTCTTGTCGTAGCTGAGCTTGTAGGCCTCCCACTGCGCATAAAGCGTGAGGTCGCTCTCGAGCGTCAGCTCCTTGCCAACCGCGTAAACGTTGCCGTCCTTGTCCTTCCAGCCGGCGAACTTCCAACCGGGACGCTCGAAGCCGTTGGCGGAAACCGTGACCTTGCCGGTCGCATCATCCTCGGCGGGCGTGGCTGGAGCCATCTTGCCAGTTGCGCTGTTCGCGTTCTCGTCATAGCTCAGCGTGTAGGGCTCCCACTGAGCGTAAAGGGTCAACCCGCCATTGGACAGGTCGATAACGTCATCGGGCGCGTAGGAATCGCCCTGGCCGTCGGCTTGCGTGTTCCAGCCCGTGAACCTCCAGCCCGGGCGTGTGTAGCCGTTGCCGGTGGCCGGATCGTTGGCGGAGACCTTCACCTTGGCGTCGGTGGCGTCATCCGCGACGGTCGTGTTCTTCATAGAGCCAGTCGCCGTCTTGGCGTTCGCATTGTAGGTCAGCGCGTACGCCTCCCACTGCGAGTAAAGGGTGAGGTCACTCTCGAGCACGAGCTTCGTGCCCGCCGTGTAAGCCGTGCCGGTGCCATCGGATTTGGTGTTCCAACCAATGAATTTCCAGCCTGGACGCTCGAAGCCATTGCCGCCCGTCGGATCGTTCGCGGACACCGTGACTTGGCCGGTCACATCGTCCTTGGCGGGAATGTTGTCGCCCATCTTGCCTGTCGCGTTCGTCGCGTTCGCGTCGTAACTGAGCTTGTAGGGCTCCCACTGCGCGTAAAGAATCACGCTGGACATAAGCGCAATCGAGTTTTCCCACGTCATGGTGCCGCCCGTGTAGGGAACATAGGACGTGCCCATGCCGTCGGCTTGCGTGTTCCAGCACACGAATTTGTATCCCGGGCGGGTGAAACCGTTTTCCGCGACCCCAAGTCTCTCACCACGCGAGCTCGCCTTCTGCGAAGCGGTTGCGCCACCAGTCGCGCCATTTCCGTTGTAGCTCAGCCGGGTACAGTTGTCCTTCAAATAGCGGAAGTCGTAGTTGGAATAACCGTCGATATCGGCACGGGTACTCGGAAGTCGTGGGTCTGACTTAGTAGTAAGCGAATAGCCGTAAGGAAGAATGACGTTCCCGTAGATAGCATACGTCATCATAAAGTGCATATGGTATCCGTCGCCAACAGGGGTCATCGGCGGTTCGGTTCCAGTTTTGTCAAAACCTTTTCCACCCCAATAGCGTCCAGCACCGATTCCACCATCAAGATCTATCTCAATCTTGGTCGCTGCTGTCGCTTCACTGGAGAGGTTAATATACCCAAAGCCGTATTGGTATTGCGAACCACCAAGTCCTACATAGGTGCCTGAGACAAGCTTTTCGATGATTCCACTGGGCCTATTTCGCACTCCGGCATCAGCTCCGGTAAAAGTCGAATTGGCAATAGCCGAAATCTCGCCATAATTCTCAAGTCCGCTGCTCGTTCGAGATAACACGGTTACATCGCTTATGCTTGAAATAGCAGCTCCACTGCTGATTCCTTGCTGAGTCTGATATCCATTGAAAATGCCGAAACTATTCGCATTGAAATTCCCGCCGGTGATTTTGCCGATTGAACAGGCGTAGGTGTTCGAGATTCTTCCCCAGCTCATCAGGCCATTGCTTAAGCCGCAGGCGCGACTGTTACCCGTACCATTAAATTCGCCGCCGCTAATTTCCGTAATGGTGCCAAGATTCAAAAGGCCGCTTGGGCGTTCCTCGTACCATTCAAGCCAGCTTGAAGGAATCAAGTTCCAATTGTCGGCTTTTGCCGTGAAGGATCCTCCGCTAATACTTTTGACGGTCCCGAAGTTCACGAAAGCGATTTCATTTGCCGTGAAAGTACCACCCGTGATGGACTCAATTTGGCCATCATTGTAGAGGGCGAAACTATTCATACCGTTATAGTTTCCGGTATTCTCGTAAGTACCGCCCGAGATGGTGGCGCCCACGCAATTTTCACCCAGGTGGACTTCGCCACCCTTGACGGTGCCGCCCTCGCCGTGAAAGCTAGACTGCTTATTCTCCGCCGCGTCCTCGCCGACATAAATCGCATACTCAGTAGTATTTTTGGGATTGGTGATAGTCACGCCGTCCTTCAAGGTGAGAACGCCGCCATCCTCTACAACAATGAATGCAGGCCATCCGCTTTCACAAACGAGCTCGAGACCCGCGCTCTCTTCGTCACCATCACCGAGAGTGAGGTCGCCTCCATCGACAGTGAGCTGCGTGCTGATCATGAATCTAATTTTGCCGCCATTGATGCTGGCCGCAATCGTAAGCTTCTTCGTGATAGTGGAGGAACTTCCCTCTTTAAGGGTGCCATCCACGAGCAAGGTGTCTCCGTCCTGCGCTTCGACAAGTGCCCCATAGAGTGAGTCGTACGCGTAGGCAGTACGTGAATTCCAAATCTTGTTGGCGGGTTTGCCAGATACGATTGGCAACTCAACGTTGTTCGCGTTCTGGGCGGTACCAGTCAAGCTGTTGGCGTTTGTGGTTTCATTCGCGGTTTCATTCGCAGGAGTTTCTGCAGGCGTGGCACTCGTATCAACAGTGGCGTTATTCATGCCTGAAGCAGCATTCTCGTCACCGGCTGCCGGAGAACTATTGGAAGAAGCATTGCCGGCAGACGAAGCATCCGAACTCGAATTGTTGCCCTCACTCGCGGCGTTGCTTTCGGAAGCGGTGCCCGCCGCTTCATTCGTCTCACCATTTTCGGAAGCGCCGCTTACGACAGAGCTAGCCTCGCCGTTTTCGCTCGCGGCTTCCGTGGTTGCGCCCGCAGAGCCCGAAACTTCACCATTGCTTTCGTCGCTCACAGAAGCAGAAGAAACGGCCGCATGTTTGGGTGTCGTTGAAGCGGCTGATTTCTGGTCCAGAACTACTGCCGGGGTCTCGCCCGCCGCTACGGCCTCTTCTTCGGCGTATGCCGGCGTCGCAGCAACGGCGCCCGCGGTGATGCTAACGGCAATCATTGCCGAAATGGCGGCCGCGTATCGATTGTTCTTCCTGGGCTGTTCCAGTGAGTCTGACATCTGCATCTTGCAATGACCCTTCTCTATGCCAACATGCTTGGCGCATGCGAAAAGAACGAATATCTCCAATTCCGTTCAGCACTAGAGAGTAACACACGGGAAACGCAAAGAGACCCCCTATGCGGAGGTCTCTTCCAAATCCATCAAAGGATGTATGTCGGCAAATGAATCTTAGCCGTACAGATACTGCACGCCCGATCCGCCTTCAATACCCATAATCGGGAAGCTCCACTTCTTGATAATGGTATTGCCGCAGACCACACGGCAAGTGCCGCACTCGAGGCAGCCGGCGTAGTCATAAGACTGGTTGCCTTCTTCGTCTACCTTGAACAGAGCAGCAGGGCACGCGAGAACGAGCTTGCGGAATTCCCCCTCAGGAGCATTCTCTTCAACCTCGATGTGAGGATATTCCTCGTTGACGTTGAACTTGTTCAGCGCGAGCTTTTCGTCTACATTGACGGTGATTTCCGGATATCCCTTACTCATAGTGCCTTCATCGCCTTCCAGACCAGCTTCGCAAGCTTCATCATGCCGAGTTCCTTGACCATGGGCATGACCTTCTTCTTGATGGGGGTCTCGCCCGTGCCATCGATCACGTAAAGCTTCTTGAACAGGTTAAGCACGAAATCGGGCAGCGTGTTGTCCCAGAGCATGTCGAGGTCGTTGTCCATGAACGCCGGGAAGTTCTGGAAGTTCTTGAGGTCGTGGACCACGTAGCTGCTGTCAAGCGCGGTCTTGTAAGCGCCGAGCTTGGTAGCGGAGAAGTCGTCAGCATCGATAGCGGCGTTCACAGCCTGGGCAGCGAGCTGACCAGAGGTGACGGCGAGATCCATGCCGCGGACGGAGTAGCCCGAGTTGATGCAGAGACCGATGTTGTCGCCGCAAGCGATGACGCCATTGCCGCAGACGCGATGACGCTGCAGCATGTTGTAACCGCCTTCGGGAACCAGGTGGCCCGAGTACTCGACGGTCTTGCCACCCTTGAGGAGCGGCTTGATCTCTTCGCGGTTCTTGAAGTTCTCGAGCTGCTGGTAGACCGGCACGTTGGACTCGATAAGTCCGGCAAGCGGCACAACCATGCAGATGGAGACGCTGTCCTCGTTCGTGTAGAGCGCAAGGCCGCCGGGCTTGCCGTCGGTCAGCTCGCCAGCGAACATCCAAGCGGTGCCTTCACCCGGAGCAACGCCGAAGCGATCCTCGATGACGTCTGCGCCAAGCTCGATGACTTCCTTCGCGCCAACAGCCATCTCATGGGTGGTCGGAGCGCTCTGGTCGGACAGGCCGGCCTTCTGGATGAGAAGGGAGTTCGCGCCGTCGCACAGCATGATGACCTTTGCGTGCATCTCCTCGCGAGTGCCGTCCTCTTCCTTGCCGACAGCGATGCCGTTGATGTAGCCGTCCTCGCCCTTCAGCAGGTCCTCGACAGGCATGCCGCACATGATCTCGACGCCCATGTCCTCAGCCTGCTCCGCCATCCACTGATCGAAGGGTGCGCGCAGCACGGAGTAAGACTCCTTGCCCTGCTCCCTGAATTCAGGGGTGGTGGTGTCCATCGTGAACAAGCCATCCTTGTTCATAAGCGAAAGCTTCTCATGGACGATCTTGCGCTGGAACGGCGCATCCTCAAGCGCGTCGCCGTACACCTTGTACAGTGAGTGCGCATACACGCGTCCGCCGGTCATATTCTTAGCGCCGCAATACTCGCCACGCTCCATAACCAAAACGGACTTCTCGGCCTTGGCCAGCTCATAAGCCGCCACAAGACCTGACATGCCACCGCCAACGACGATTACGTCGAAATCGTACTCGATATCAGCCATGGGTCTCCTTCCAAGTCCTTGTCTCTTTACACAGCAAAGCCCAGTTTAATCCATAAACTGGGCTTTGCCTACAATTAAAATCTCAAATCGCCGGTTCTTACAGGGCGGCGGTCAGAGCCGGGAGCACCTTGGCGACGTCGCCAACGATGCCGTAATCGCACTGCTTGAAGATCGGAGCGTTCGCATCCTTGTTGATGGCGAAGATGACCTTCGAGTCCTGGCAGCCAACCATGTGCTGCATCTGGCCGGAGATGCCAGCGGCAACGTAGGCCTTCGGAGCGCACTGGACGCCGGAAACGCCAACGTAGAGGTTGCGGGGCATCCAACCGAGGTTCTCAGCGACAGGACGGGAGCAACCGAGGTCAGCACCAATCTTGGCAGCGAGTTCCTTGGCGAGCTCGAGCTGAGCTTCCTCAGCGAAGCCACGGCCGACAGCAACGATAGCGTCGGACTTGGTGAGGTCAGCACCCTCAACCGGAACTTCCTTCGTGCCACGGAGCACGAGAGCATTCGCGGGAGCAACCCAAGCGACGTTCTCGACAACGTCGGTGCCAGAAGCGGCAGCATCGCCGAAGAGCGCACCGTTGGTGGTGTAGAACTTCACGTCGCTGGAAGCCTTCTGAGCCTTGATTGCAAGACCACCGAAGTACATGTTGGAAGCAACATCGCCATCAAGAGCGGTGATGTTCGGGATGATGGCAGCGCCGGCCTTGGCGGCAAGCTTGGCACCAATGGTCTTGGCATGCGCGGAGGGCTCGATCAGAACGACTGCGGGAGCCTCAGCGTCGAAGACGCCCTGGATCGCCGGGTAAGCGTCGTCAGCGACAGCGCCTGCGGGAACCTCAACCTGATAAGCCTTGTCAGCGACACCGGTCTCAGCGGTGCCGACAGCAACAAGAACGACCTCGTCAGCAATGGTGCGAGCGCCGGCCGCAAGGCTGCGCTGCGCATCTGCAGACTCTGCGAGAACAAGTACTTTAGCCATTTGTTATCGTCCTCTCCTCTTAGCGAATAGCCTCGGCGAGAGCGGCAGCGAACTTGTCGATGTCGTCCTCGGTGAAAATCTCCTGCTTGCGCGGCGTGGGCTCCGGAGCCTTGATCTCGGCAACCTCGACAGCGCCCTCGACAGCGTCGATAGGATCAACATGAGCAGGCTTCTTGCCGGCGGCCATGATGTCCTTCATGCCGGTGATGCGCGGCTGAGCGATCTCAGGCGACACGGAGATGACGGCAGGCAGCGGCACTTCGATCTCCTCGACAACAGCGTCAAGGGTGCGCTCGACGACGAGCTTGTCGCCTTCGGGGGTGATCTTGGTCACCTTGTTGACAACCGGCACGTCGAGAAGAGCGGCGAGCTGAGCGTCAACAGCGCCAGCGAACATGTCGGCAGAACCGTCGCCGCAGAGGACGAGGTCATAGTCGCCGATCTGGCCAAGCAGAGCCTGCAGGGCCTTGGCGGTTGCGAGAGAGTCAGCCGTAGCAAGCTTCTCGTCAGCGTACGCGAAGAGCTCTTCGGGACCGCGAGCAAGGATGTCCTTCTGGACCTTCTTGGAGCTAGCGCCCTCGTAAGAAGCGGTCATGGCCACCAGGTTGCCACCAGTAGCGGCAGCAAGCTGAGCACCAGCCTCAATCGCGTTCAGGTCGTAGGTGCTGATCTTCTCCTTCGCCTTGGAAGCATCAAGAGAGCGATCGGCAGCGACTTTGATTGCCTCGTCGTCCGGGACAACCTTGATTGCAGCAACAATCTTCATACTGTTCCTCGTTTTCTACCCAAAACTTACGGACCTATGCATTATAGACGGAACCGCCCCGGAGAGCGGTTCCGAATTGATGCTAATTTTAGTTCTTCTTATACTTCTTGACGATTTCACGGCCAGCGATGTAGCTCATGACCTCGACAGCGCCACCAGCGAACTCGTTGCCGCGGAGGTCGCGCCAAATGCGGCCGATGCGAACCTCGTTGGTGTAGCCAAGGCCACCGTAGAGGGACATCGCGATGTCGGCAACCTTCGTGCAGCCCTTGGTCGCGTAACGCTTGAGCATAGCAACCTCGGAGCGGATGGACTCGCCGTTGTCGAGCATCCAGCAGCACTTGTAGAGGTAGGTGCGGACGTTCTCGAGGATGGTCTCAGCCTCAACGAGGAGGTCGCGGACCAGCGGGTTGGAAGCGAGCGGCTTGCCGAAGACCATACGCTCGGAGACGTAGTTGGCAGCGTCGTCCATAGCAGCCTGAGCCTGGCCCAGACCCTGAGCGACAACGAGGCAGCGCTCGAACTCGAAGTTCTTCATGAGCAGGTAGAAGCCCTTGCCCGGCTCGCCGATGCGGTTGGCCTCGGTCAGCTTGACGTTGTCAAGGAAGAGGTCGGTGAAGGCGATGGCCTGCTGGCCAACCTTGTCGAGGAGACCAACGGAGATGCCCTCAGCGTCGGCCGGAACGAGCCACATGGAGTAGCTCTTGTTCTCGTAGGAGGGATCCTCGTCCTTGGCGATAACGAGGAAGAACTTGGCCACAGCACCATTGGTCACCCAGGTCTTCTGGCCGTTCATGATGTAGGTGCCGTCCTCCTGCTTCTTGACAACGGTGGTCATGCCGTTGTTGTCAGAACCAGCAGCGGGCTCGGAAATGCCCAGTGCAGCAGCGCAGCCGCCCTGCTCGTTGTACACGTCGATGATCATCTGAGCCTGCTCTTCGGTGCCGAAGTCAGCGACGTCCTTCATGGCGAGCATAGCGGTCATGAACGGGGTCATGCAGCCGGTCTTGTGGTAAAGACGCTCGGTCATGAGAGCGAGGGTGAGGTAGTCGGTGTCGATGCCGCCGACGGACTCGGGAAGGCCCATGTAGCCGAAGCCCGCGTCGCGATATGCATCGGTGATCTCATCCGGGCAACCATGGTTCTCATACATTGCCTTGATGGTGTCCTCGTCGAAGTAACGCTCTGCGAACTCATCGATGCTCTCGAGCAAAAGCTCCTGCTCATCAGTCAAGCTGAAGTCCATATGTAACTCCTTAGGTCGAATCGCGCCCTCGCAACGTGCCGAGCGCAGTTTCACAACGGGTGGATTATACCAGTTCCCCATGGGTGAACGAACACAATATCGAACGTCGGTCGACGGCAAAAGCGCCACAGAGAGTGTTTGCACGGAGGGCATGAATCGGAAGGTTCCTGAGCGCGTTTGCGGCTCGAAAATTCGTGACCTCCCGATTGACCTGCGACGTTATCAACCCGAAGAATTGACGCGCGCCTTCGAATCCTCACATGGACAGTATTTGGCATTTAGGAGAAAAAGTTTAACTGGCAGCTTATCTTGTGAACAAATTTTGCGTGATTTCAAACTATATGCCCAACAGAATCTGATATTTGTCCATAGGACAAAAACGCGAACGGCAAGATTTGCGATCGCGAGCTGATGTTGCCGGCTTTATAAGACGGGGCTCGCGCCTATTGTTGCTTGCGAACACCCGAACGACTTTGGTGTCGCCGATTCCGCAGTGAGATGCCAGCGGGCTGTTGACTGAGCAAATAAGGAAGCCCCTCTGAGCTTGAACGCTCAAAGGGGCTGCGATTATCGTTCACGACTCGGGACGCCTTCTGGCCCATCGTAAGAGTCTCTGTTTAAGGCCATTCGAAAGCCGATTGCGCATCCTGTGGCTTTACGCCTCGGCGCTTTCCTCTTCACGCTGCATTCGCGCCGGTGCCGAAACGCCCAGCAAACCCAGTGCCTGAGCGAGGTTGATGCGAGCGGCATCGACCAAAGCGAGACGCGCTTTCGAAAGTCCCTCTTCCACACCCAGAACATGGCAGTTCGTATAGAAGGAATGGAACAGCGACGCCAGATCCTGCGCGTAGTGCGTCAGGCGGAACGGCGCCCGATCGCGCGCACAACCGGCGACGAGGTCGGAGAAGCCATCCATTTGACGCATGAGCGCGAGCTCGCTCGGGTCCGTCAGCAGTGAAAGGTTCACATTCTCGGGAATGAGCTGCGCCGCGAGAGCCTCGGTTTCAGCTTCGGCATCGAGACCTTCCGCTTCCGCCGCCTTGCGCAGAATCGAGCAGATGCGCGCATGGGCGTACTGCGCGTAGTAAACCGGGTTGCTTGCGTCGCGACGCTTCGCAACCTCGATATCGAAATCGATAGGCTGATCGCTCGAGCGCGAAAGCATGAGGAAACGCGTCGCGTCGGGTCCTACCTCGTCGATAAGCTCTTCAAAGGTGACCATTTCACCAGTACGCTTCGACATGCGGACCGGTTTGCCGTCGCGCAGGAGATTGACGAGCTGACCAAGCACGACCTCGAGGTCGCCTTCCCTGCCCCACGCCGACATCATGGATTCGCAACGCGCGACATAACCGTGGTGGTCGGCGCCCCAGATGTCGATCAGCTTGTCAAAGCCGCGCGCAAGCTTGTCGTGGTGGTAGGCGCAGTCGCTCATGAAATAGGACATCTCGCCATTGCCCTTGATAAGAACGCGGTCCTTTTCGTCAGCGAAGGCCGTGGAACGGAACCAGGTCGCGCCGTCCTTCTCATAGATATAGCCCGCTTCATTGAAAGCGGCGAGTGCCTTGTCGACAGCGCTTTTGCCCGTTTCGTCCTTTTCATAAAGTGAACGCTCCGAGAAGAAGCGGTCGAAGCGGTTGCCGAAGCGCTCGAGGGTCGCCTTCACGTTGTCGAGCATCGCACGATAGCCGCGCTCGCGGAAATTGATCTCGCGCTCGGTCGGGTCGGCATCGAGCCACTTTTCGCCGTCCTCATCGAGAATCTGCTGGGCGATATCACGCACGTAGGCGCCGCCGTAGCAGGCTTCCGGCATCTCGACATCCTGGCCGCACAGCTGCTGATAGCGAACGACGATGGAATTGGCGAATACGTCCATCTGGACGCCGTGGTCGTTTACATAGAATTCCTCGTAGACCTCATAGCCGGCGAAACGCATCACGCGCGCAAGGGCATCACCGAGCGCGGCCCAACGGCCGTGGCCCACATGCATCGGGCCGGTCGGATTGGCCGACACGTACTCGAGATTCACGCGGCATCCCCCATTGGTGATGTCGCTTTTGCCGTAATCCATGCCGCAAGAACGGACGTCGGCAACCGTCGCCTGAAGCGCGGAGGACCGCAGCGTGAAATCGATAAAGCCAGGACCGGCGATATCGGTCTTCTCGATAAGCTCGTTCTCGGGCAGATGGTCAACGATGATCTGCGCGATATCACGCGGAGAACGATGGGCGCTCTTCGCGCTCCGCAGGGCCACCGTCGAAGCCCAATCGCCATTCGCGCTGTCCTTGGGGCGTTCAAGCGCCGGTTCCGGAACGGCGTCCATCACGAGGCTGCCATCCGTGCAAGCCGATTGAATGGCTTCCGCCACCACATTCTCAAGCGCTATGCGTGTCTGCATCTTTATCCTTTCAAAACCAATAATGAAACAAGGCGTCTAACCGGACTATCGTTCGGGCAAAACGTGGCGGGCGGCCGTGGCGCATTCCTTAGAAAAGCGATGCGCAAGGGGGCGCCGCGACACGTTAGCTCGCCGAAGCGAAACGCTACTTTTCCGGCGCCAAAGTGGCGTACATGATCGCCTTGATGCTATGCATGCGGTTTTCCGCCTGGTCAAACACCCGGGACTGAGCCGATTCGAAGACCTCGTTGGTCACTTCCATCTCGGTCAGGCCGAACTGCTCGTTGATTTGCGAACCGACCTTCGTCTTCACGTCATGGTAAGCGGGCAGGCAATGCATGAAGATCGCGTCCGGCTTCGCGTAAGACATGACCTTGCTGTTCACCTGATAAGGCGACAGAAGGCGAATGCGCTCGCTCCAGAGCTCAAAGGGCTCGCCCATCGAAACCCAGATGTCCGTGTAAATGACATCGGCATCAGCGCAGCCGCGCGCCACGTCGCTTTCAAGCTCGACGCAGCCGCCCGTCTCTTCGCAAATGGCCTGCGCTTGCGCGACAAGCTTGGCATCAGGCATCTGCTCGGCGGGACCACAGGCGACGAAATGCATGCCCATTTTCGCGCAAGCGACCATCAGCGAGTTCGCGACATTGTTCTGCGCGTCGCCCATGAAGACAAGCTTGCGACCGGCAAGTCCGCCCGGGAAATTCTCCTCGACCGTCAGCAGGTCGGCAATCATCTGCGTCGGATGCGACTCGTTAGTGAGGCCGTTCCAAACCGGGACACTCGAGAATTCAGCAAGCTCCTCGACGATCTCCTGGCCAAAGCCGCGATATTCGATGCCGTCGTACATGCGACAGAGGACGCGCGCCGTGTCGGCAATGCTTTCCTTGCGGCCCATCTGGGAACTTCCCTCATCCATGCAGACGACGCCCATGCCAAGGTCGCGACCTGCAACCTCGAACGAGCTGCGCGTGCGCGTCGAGGTCTTCTCGAACAGCAGCACGATGTTCTTGCCCTCAAGGAAACGATGCGGCTCACCCGCATGCTTCATGCCCTTCAGCCAGGCAGACAGATCCACGAGCCCCTGAATCTGGGCGGAGCTCAAATCAAGCATTTTCAGAAAGTCACAGCCGGAAAGTCCCAAAGGCATGTCATGTCCTCTCTCGTTTATTGAAAGTGCCATTGTAATGCGTTGACCGGGCGATTGCACGGTATCACGCCGTCCAAAGGCAACTCACACGAATTCATCGACGAAATGCAGAATTATTGCGGCGGAAGTTGGCGTACACCACTCACCTTCACGACGATTAGCCACAACGGGAATGCCACGCGCGATTATGGCCGCTGTTGCGGGAGCGGGAATGTCAAGCAGACCATGGGCGCACTTCACTTTCCCCCGACCGGTTTGAACGGGGGTCGCAATGATTTTCTCGGGTGCAAGTGCCTCAAGCGCGAGGCAAATCGCAAGGACATTGCAAATCGCTTCAGCGTTTCCCACCTCGTGAAAATGCGTTTCCTCGAGCGCGCAGCCATGAACGCTCGCCTCCGCCTCGGCGAGCACCTGGTAGACGGCCTTCGCATGGTCTTTTACCGAACGCGAAATTGAGAGTGCTTCTATGGCGTCATTCACTTCGCCCACATTGTGGAAATGCTCCGCTTCGGGAAATGCCTGCGCGAGCATGCTTTCAATAACGGAAAGCTGGGAGGCATCCAGACGATCAAAGAGCTGGTCACGGATGGATTGCCGGGTCGCATCGACATCCAGTTTCAACGTAATTATTTGTTCGCTCACCTTTACTCCTTGCCTTGGCGCGACTTGAAAGCCCATCAGAAACCACTTGAAGCCATTTATCGGGCTGTCGCGGAAGCTGAAGCCAACCGCAGATTTCCAATATACCGCCGCGCTGCGGTGCGAGCGCCTCAATTTAGCGTCTCTCTTCGGCTTGTTTCCGCACGTACGAAAACGCTCGTGAGGTCTATGAGGTATTTCTCTCAAAACCATGTGATACCAGGTCATTACGCTCTTTTAAAGAGGTGAAGGGAGGAATCGTGAATAGCGGAAATCTCTGGGGCGACCTGCCCTCTTCCCCGGCTGAAACCTTGGAAAGCATTAAGCGGAATCGCCTTGTCTCGCCGCTTATCAGTTGCGCCTTAGCCCTGGTTGTCTATTTCGCCCTAATAGCGCCACCTGCAGGAGCGGGAGCAATTGAGTCCTCTAGCGAAAGCTCTTCGGGGAGCTATGCGGGAAGCGTAAAGCAGGACTCGAGCGATGATGCCGGATCACAAGGAAGTCAAGATGGGAACATCCAGGCGGCTGTGGGGCAAAAAGGCCAAAGCGAATCGGCTCAAGACGAGCAAACCGAAAGCATGTTCAAAAATAGCGAGAGCACCAACAACACGCTTTCAACAAGCGCGGTAGCCAATGAAGAGGCATCGTTATCAGGAAGCGAAACGGAACTTGAGAATTCAGATTCCGAGAGCGGTGGCGAGACCTCGGGCGCGTCGGATTCCGACACTTCCCCGATTGAAAACGGGAACGCCGCCGCAACGGAATCCAGCTCCTCGACCGGCGCTGATGTCAGCTCGAGCACAGCGGGTGCGGGAACTTCTGCTGATGGGGATGACAGCTCTTCCCCTTCGGCGGGCGACGATGCGTCATCCGCGTCGGATGACAAGAATCCTTCCAAGTCAACTTCCGGGGCGGAGCCTACAAATGAGGCCACATCAGCGGGTCAAAACGAAACGAATGAACCAAGCAGCTCTGCTGGCACTGCAGACACATCCTCCTCGAGTGAAGCAGGCAGCGACGGTGAGCCAGAATCCAGCTCAGCAAGCATCGAAACGGACGAATCAAAGAGAGAAAAGCTTCAAGAGACACTCGCCGATGCGCTTGCAAAGGGCCTCGCGGTCGATGACGTCTCGTTTGAGTCCTTCAACGAGCTTGTTAACAAGCTGGAATGCGCCAAAGCCAACGTAGACCTCTCCTTCATCGTGAGCACGAAGTCATCTTCGGGAGACAAAAACCACGAGCTCATTGCAACGCCTCAAGAGGATGGCTCGCTCGCTATTCGCGACGCAAGCACTGACGAGGAGGTCGCCTATATCGAGGCAGCGGTCTTGGGCGGACTCATTGCACTTGGCGACACTTCAAATTCAGAGTCAACGACTGAAGGCGAATCAAACGCTCAGGAAGAAAGCGACGGTACGCAAACAGACGAGAGTGCTGAAAGCAGCGCTTCAAATGCCGGAGAAAATGACAGCCAAGATGCAGATGAGGATCCAGCCGGCGAAGATCCCGACGACAGCGCCGAGGAAAGCGAATCGGAGGATTCCGATACCGTGGATGCCAACATTGACGAGGAAGTCCCCGATGAGGAAGCGGATAGTTGCAGCGGAGAAGCGAGCGCCTCGCCGCTAACGGGCGATACGGACGAGGTCTCACGGTCATTGGTGGCACTTGCTGGGACCGTGGCGGCTTCTGCCACCTGCGCGGGCTATGCCCTCAGGAAAAGGCGCCGTCTGCCCTACAGCCCATGGTCTGGGGAAATCGATGAGATCCCCCGTGACTAAATATGCAATTTCGTCAAAGAAAAATCGACTAGGAAAAGCGCTCAAACGCGCGCTATCAAAAACGCATCAACAAGGGAAATCTGGCGCGCCCAGTAGGATTCGAACCTACAACCGCCGGATTAGAAGTCCGATGCTCTATCCAATTGGGCTATGGGCGCGCTTAGAACAGCTACTCATTCTAGCGCAATCTCTTCGCGAGACAACGCAGACGAATGCCGCTCGCAGAGACACCATTACCAAATAGAAGCGGCCTGCCCCTCCCAATAGGAAGAAGCAGGCCGGCAAGCGGAATCGCGTCAATCAGAGCTACATGATGCTCGTAAAGCCCGTCAGATAACGATCAACTCTGGCGGAAACCTCTCTTGCGTCAGACAAGGCTTTCACGACCAGCGTCGCACCATGCGCCATGTCGCCTGCAATGAAGATGCCGTCGTCTTCCTGGGCCTGTTCAGCCAGCTTCGCGCCGGTATCATCGCAGCCGGAAAAACCACTCGCGATAACAAGCAGGTCACAAGGCACCTCAACATCGCCTTCAGGAGTCTTAAGCGTCAGGCGCTCAACCTTGCCCTCACCAAGAGCGGCCTTGACTTCGGTCTCGAAGCGGCGAATTTCGCCAAACACTTCAAGCGCCTCTTCATGCGCATAGTCAATCTCGTCGCCGTAGTACGACGCCGGCTTGCGAATGCACTGCGTGACGGATGCACACTTCTGACGAATCGCCGTCGCAACGCAGTCGGTCGCGGTATCGCCATTGCCGATGATCACGACATGCTTGCCCTGCGCGGACAAAGCCAACTCGGACTCGCCAAACTGCGCCCGTCGCGAATCGCCAAGATATTCGAGCGCATACACGATGCCCGCGAGCCCCGCGTTCTCAAAAGGAACCTCGCGCGGCTTCTGCGCGCCGCAGCACAGGATCACGCTGTCGTAGTCTTCGCGCAGCTCATCAAGTGATTCGATGGTGTGGCCCGTCTCAAAGCGTACGCCGTCTTCTTCCATGGCCTTCAGGCGACGAAGAACCACATCCTGAGGAAGCTTCATTTCGGGAATGCCATAGGAAAGCAGACCGCCCGGACGCTCATCACGCTCGTAGACGCAGACACTATGTCCACGAGCGTTCAACCAATAGGCGCACGCAAGGCCTGCCGGACCCGAGCCCACAATCGCGACCCGGTAGTTCGAGCGTGCCTTGGGGCTCGCCTTAGGCACGATGCCCCGACGCCATGCCTCTTCGATAATCGCGCGCTCGTTGTCGCGAATCGTCACCGCGCTGCCACAGGCGTTGCGGCACTCGCAGGCGCGTTCGCAAAGCGCCGGGCACACGCGACCGGTGAATTCAGGGAAGCAATTCGTCTTGAGCAGACGCGAAAGCGCCAGGCTCAGATTCCCCGACCACACGAGATCGTTCCATTCGGGAATGAGGTTGCACAGAGGGCAGCCAACCAGCCCTTTCACGCCAGGAGAAACCTGTCGCGGCGATTGGCAAAAGGGCACGCCACAATTCATGCACCTTGCCGCCTGTTCGCGCCGTTCGTGCTCGCCAAGCGCGCCATGGAATTCGCCATAGTCGCAAATACGTTCCTTCACCGGCCGATTCGGAGAATCGACACGCGGATAATCAATGAATCCCGTCGGCTTGCCCATTCTAGTTACCCCCTTCCAGGAATGCTTCGAGTTCGGCGCGCTCCTCGCTGAGGCCCCGCGCCCGCCAAGCGCCTATTCGTTCAAGAACCATGCTGTAGTCGCGTGGGATGATTTTCTTGAAATCGGAGACATGCTCGTCGAAATTCTCGAGAATCTTCTGGCCGCGAACGGATCCGGTCCGCGCCACATGCTCCTCAATCAGCTTGCGCAAATGCGCGCTGTCAACTTCTTCAGTCACCGGCTCACTCGTCACCAGCTCCTTGTTGAGGCGCTTGTAAAGGTTGTGGTCGGCATCAAGCACATATGCCACGCCGCCGGACATGCCCGCCGCGAAGTTGCGGCCCGTCTTTCCCAAGACAACCACGCAACCGCCGGTCATGTACTCGCAACCGTGATCGCCGACGCCTTCGACAACCGCCGTCGCGCCAGAATTCCTCACGCAGAAGCGCTCGCCTGCGACGCCGCCAATGAACGCGCGACCACTCGTGGCGCCGTAGAAGGCGACATTGCCGACAATGACGTTCTCGGCGGGGTCAAAGCTCACGCGCGGCGACGGCTTCACGACGATCTCGCCGCCCGAGAGGCCCTTGCCAATGTAGTCATTCGCATCGCCCTCGAGCTCCATCGTGAGGCCCTTGGGAATGAAGGCGCCAAACGACTGGCCCGCACCGCCCTTGAAACGGAGGTGGTAGCTATCATCCGGAAGATCCTCGCCGAAGCGGCGCGTGATTTCTGCACCAAGCAGCGTGCCAACCGCGCGGTCGGTACTCGAGATCTTCTGCACGCCCACCTTCTTGCCATCGAGGGCCTTCATCAGGACGCGTTCGTCAATCGTCTTGCCAAGCGAGAAGTCGTAGACGTCATCCGGGTCGGAATGCTGCGGCACATCGGGAATCTGCATCAGGAGGCGTGACACATCAACGAGTCCCGCGCGGTCCGCCGCATGCGCCTTCCGCGTGCATAAAAGGTCCGTGCGACCGACAAGCTCATCGACGCTGCGCACGCCAAGCCCCGCCATGATCTCGCGCAGCTCCTCGGCGATGAACATCATGAAGTTCTCGACATATTCCGGCTTTCCGCAGAAGCGGGAACGAAGCTCGGTGTTCTGCGTCGCGATGCCGAAGGGGCAGGTATCGAGGTTGCAGACGCGCATCATGCGGCAGCCAAGGCTTACCAGCGGGGCCGTCGCAAAGCCGAACTCCTCGGCGCCGAGCATGCAAGCGATCGCCACATCGCGGCCACTCATCAGCTTGCCGTCGGTCTCGAGCCGCACACGACCACGCAGGCCGGCATGCTGCAGGGCCTGATGCGCTTCGGAAAGGCCGAGCTCCCACGGCAAGCCCGTATTGTGAACCGAGCTCCCCGGAGCAGCACCCGTGCCGCCGTCGTAGCCCGAAACGAGAACAGTCTGCGCGCCAGCCTTCGCAACGCCACAGGCGATGGTGCCAACGCCCGCTTCGCTCGCAAGCTTCACCGAGATGTCTGCGTTCTTATTCGCGTTCTTCAGGTCGTAAATGAGCTGCGCCAGGTCCTCAATCGAATAGATGTCGTGATGTGGCGGCGGCGAAATCAGCGCGACACCCGGCGTGGAATAACGGGTATGCGCGATCCACGGCCACACCTTCTTACCCGGAAGGTGTCCACCCTCGCCCGGCTTCGCGCCCTGCGCCATCTTGATCTGAATCTCGCGCGCGCTCACCAGGTAGGCGCTCGTGACGCCGAAACGACCCGAAGCCACCTGCTTGATAGCGGAATTTCGTTCGGTACCCAGGCGGTCCTTGACCTCGCCGCCCTCGCCGGAATTCGACTTGCCGCCAAGGCGATTCATCGCGATCGCGAGGCACTCATGTGCCTCTTGCGAAATAGAGCCATAGGACATCGCGCCCGTCTTGAAGCGCTTTACGATTTCGGATGCGAGCTCAACCTCGCTGATGTCGATCGCGTCGCATTTCTCGTAGTCGATCTCGAGCAGGCTGCGCAACGTATGCGGGCGCTTGACGCTATCCACCCGGCCCGTGTACTCCTTGAAGAGATCGTAGTCGCCGGTACGCGTCGCCTCCTGCAGCTTGATGATCGTTTCCGGATCGTACATGTGGTCTTCGGCACGCGCGCCACTACGGAGCTGATGCACGCCCACAGAGTCGACCGTCGCGTCGGAATCGAGTCCAAGCGGATCAAAGGCCAGGTCATGACGCCAGCTCACATCTTCTGCGATCTCTGCGAGGCCGATGCCGCCAACGCGACTGATCGTGTTGGTGAAGTACATGTCGATGACCGACTGCTCGATGCCAACCGCCTCGAAAATCTGAGCGCTCTGGTACGACTGAATCGTGGAGATGCCCATCTTTGAAGCGACCTTCACCACGCCATTCAAAATGGCGGAGTTGTAATCGTCAATCGCGGCGTACGGATCCTTGTCGAGGAGCCCGTCTTCAACCGCCTCCTCGATGCATTCCTGTGCGAGATACGGATTCACCGCACGGGCGCCGTAGCCCAGAAGCGTCGCAAAATGATGAACGGTGCGCGGCTCGGCGCTTTCAAGCACCACGGAAACCGCCGTGCGCTTCTTCGTCCGGACGAGGTACTGCTCGAGCGCGGACACCGCAAGCAGACTCGGAATCGCGGAATGGTTCTCGTCGACGCCGCGGTCGCTCAGGATGATGATGTTCGCCCCATCGCGATAGGCCTTGTCGCATTCAATGAAAAGCCTGTCAATCGCGTGATCGAGCGGCGTATTGTTGTAATAGAGAAGCGACACAACCGCCGATTTCAGACCCGGCATGTCGAGGTTCTTGATCTTCAAGAGGTCGGTGCTCGTCAGAATCGGGTTGTTCACCTGCAAGACATGGCAGTTTTCCGGCACATCCTCAAGCAGATTGCCATCGGATCCCGCATAGACCGTCGTGTCGGTGACGACCTCTTCACGCACCGCATCAATCGGCGGGTTCGTGACCTGCGCAAACATCTGCTTGAAGTAGTCGAACAGTGGGCGGTGATGGTTGGAGAGCACCGCGAGCGGCGTGTCGACGCCCATGGCGACCGTCGGCTCTTTGCCCGTCTCCGCCATCGGGATGACGGTCGTGCGAATCTCTTCCCACGAATAGCCAAACGCCTTGTAAAGCTTGTCGCGCATCTCGTTGCTATGACGCACCACGCGCTTGTTCGGAATGGGGAGAGACGACAGGGGCACCAGCTCCGCGTCGAGCCACTCACCATAAGGATGGCTCTTCGCGTAACCGCCCTTGATCTCGTTGTCCTCATGAACGACGCCCGCCTGGGTGTCGATGACGAGCATCTTGCCCGGATGGAGGCGGTCCTTGCGGACGATATCACGCTCGTCGATATCGAGCACGCCGACCTCAGAGGACAGAATGATGCGTCCATCAGCCATTTCGTAATAGCGAAGCGGACGCAGGCCGTTGCGGTCAAGCGCCGCGCCCACAAGGTCGCCATCGCTGAAGAGGATCGCGGCCGGGCCGTCCCAAGGCTCCATCATGGTCGCGTAGTAGTGATACATATCGCGCAGCGCCGGGGACATGGCAGGGTTCTTGCTCCACGGCTCGGGAATCGCGATAGAAACCGCCTTGGGAAGCGGCATCCCGGAGAACACGAGGAATTCGAGCATGTTGTCAAGCATCGCCGAGTCGGAACCGGCGGTATCGACAACGGGCAGGACCTTCTCGAGGTCTTCACGCAAGAACGATTCGGCGTGCATCGTCTCCTCACGAGCAAGCATGCGGTCGATGTTGCCGCGGATGGTGTTGATCTCGCCGTTATGCAAAATAAAGCGGTTCGGATGCGCGCGTTCCCAGCTCGGGTCGGTATTCGTGGAGAAACGCGAATGGACCAGGGCAAACGCCGATGCGCAGCGCGCGTCGCACAAATCGGGATAGAACAAGCGAAGCTGACCTACCAGGAACATGCCCTTGTAAACGATGGTGCGGCTTGAGAGCGAAACGACATAGGTGTCGTCTGCGGATTGCTCAAACTCGCGGCGGATGACATAAAGGCGCCGATCAAGCTCGATGCCGCGCGCATTGCCCTCGCGTTCGCGCACAAAGCACTGCCAGATATCGGGCATGCAGACAAGCGCACGCTCGCCAAGAACCTCCGGGCACGTCGGAACATGACGCCATCCGATAAGCTCGAAACCCTCCTTCTCGAGAATGATTTCGAACAGCTTCTTGCGACGGCTCCGCTCAATGCGCCCCTGAGGGAAGAAGAACATGCCGACGCCATATGAGCGCTCTTCGCCCAGCTCAATCCCCTCTTCAGCCAATGCGGCGGAGAAGAACGCATGAGGAACCTGAAGCATCATGCCGACACCGTCGCCGACCTTGCCTGACGCGTCCTTGCCCGCGCGATGCTCAAGCTTCTCCACGATTTTCAGCGCGTCGTCCACAATGGCATGGCTTTTGCGTCCCTGAATGTCGACAACGCCACCGATGCCGCAGGAATCATGCGATTCCATCACGTCCAGCCCGCGCGAAGGATGACGGGCACCCTCCGTTTTCAAATGCCCCTGACTCAATTGTCCACTCCTCATCTTGTCGTCCTTGCCAAGATCCTAATCGACGCGTCTCCCGAAAGCGTCGATAAGCTGCTGTGCCACAACCGTCATGGGTCGGGATGTCTCCATGCTTATCTTCTGCAGGCACCGGTGCGCCTGCGCCTCTGTCAAATCGCAATTTGACATGAGAAGGCTCTTCGCGCGATTGATAAGCCTGAGCTCATCGGCATCGCGCTGCAGAGGGTGTGGTTCCAACACATTGCTCATTGTTCTACCCACTGGCAGTCCCTCCTCATCTCATGGGATAAGACTCTCATAGCACTGCATGCCTATCATCATGCGCAAATGTCGCGAAGCAAGTGCCGACGAGAACGGCATTTGACGCATTTGGAACCTTCCCGAAACAAGGACGCAACATAGTGCGCCGAAAATCATTGGGTATATGAAGAAACGCCCGATGAGGTGGCAAAACCTTATGCCGAACCATAAATCGAATCCACGCGCGGCCGAGCTCGCAGGCTGTTTACAAACTACTTACGCGTGCAGCAAATCGGTTTCCAGGATAGATTTTGCGCACCACCAACGGCATTCGCGCAAGTGAATCCGCCATTCATATGAGGGATAACAACCCACAGCTTTACACGCGCTATCCTAGACCGCGGGGGAATGAAATCCTTTTACATAGCGTGATTGTGGATACGCGGCATGCGTTCGTCCGCTTGCTATACTCAGCACCCCGATAGCTGAAAGGTGGAATTCATGAGTGACATAAAGGAAGGCGCCTCCGTTGCGGTACTTATACCCTGCTACAACGAGGCTCTGACCATCGCGAAGGTGGTTGACGATTTCCATCGTGAGCTGCCCGAAGCGGACATCTATGTCTACGACAACAACTCATCTGACGCGACATCCGAAATCGCGCGGGAGCATGGCGCGATCGTGCGCCGCGAAACGCGCCAAGGCAAGGGAAACGTCGTTCGCCAGATGATTCGCGACATCGATGCCGATGCCTACATCCTTGTTGACGGTGACGACACCTACCCCGCGGAGGCCGCTCGTGCGCTTGTCGAGCCCATTCTGAATGACGAAGCGGACATGACCGTTGGCGACCGACTTTCCAATGGCAGCTACGGCGAAGAGAACACCCGCGCGTTCCATGGTTTTGGAAACGACCTTGTTCGTAGCCTGATCAAGCGCATCTACGGGTACGACTATCACGATGTCATGACCGGCTATCGCGCATTCAGCCGCATTTTCGCCAAGACCCTCCCGGTTGAATCGGCCGGCTTCGAAATCGAGACGGAAATGTCCATCCACGCAGCCGACAAGCGTTGGCGCATCGCGCAGATTCCCATCGCCTATCGCGACCGTCCGGAGGGCAGCGTTTCAAAGCTCAACACCTTCTCAGACGGAATAGCCGTTCTGAGAATGATCGCATCGCTGTTCAAGGACTACCGACCGCTCGCGCTCTTTAGCATCATCGCAATTGTGTTCATAGCGCTTGGCCTTATCGTCGGTATTCCGGTCGTCGTCGACTTCTCGCGCACCGGTCTCGTTGAACGCTTCCCCTCCGCCATGCTCGCGACCGGACTCGTTTTCTGCGGCCTCCTGGCTGAAGGCTGTGGCCTCATTCTGGATACCACCGCGAAGAGCGCCCGAAAAAGCTATGAGCTGCAGGTCATTGCTTACTACGAGAAGATGCATCGCGAACAGGGGAAATAGACGGCTTAACACCTTATCGTGACCTTCCCTTCACCATTTTCGTGAAGCACGCCCTTCGTCATTTTCGTGAGCCGGAAAGTCGTCGGCTATTGAATCCTCGCGGGTTTTGCATACATAGCAGAAGCGCGGATGCGCTCAGCCAATCCCCTGTTCATGGATCGCGAACAAACGGCGCTTCCGATATTCGCGAAGCGTCCCTTTCGCCATTAATCAGAAGCGTCAGGCGCTCAAATGATTTCAGCAGCATAAGGCGAGGAGTGCAGTAAGATAAATAGAGCCGCGCAGGAGGAGACAGGAGACTTCCCCGAATCGCATCGCGCCAAGGAGACTCCCGGTGGCTGGTTCCGGGTGGCGCTCAAACGCAGATACCAGGGATGGTAGAAGCCTGCGCGGCTTGCTTTGAACCTCTCGGGTTCAACGAATTAGTTAGGTTGTCCTAACAGCATTTAGAATACCAGTTTCCATTTGTTAGGCAAGCCTTATCGCTTATATTTTTCCCGAGCGGTCACGCATCCACAGGTTCTTCACGACTTCTAACACGGGGCGCCTCTGCGCAACCGGAGTACTTCCCCCGCTTCCCCTCCTATTAATAGAAAAGCGCCGGAGCTCTTCACGAACCCCGGCGCATTCTGTTGCGTTCCTCTAGCGACTCGGAACTGCTATTTCAGCGGCTTGATATCGTAGCTGCTCATGTCGACATCCTTGAACTTAGAGCGCTGGAACTTGTCCTTCAGTCGATAGGGCACCGTGCAGTCGAAAATCGTCTTGCAGGAGATGCCGTCATCTTCCAGAAGCGGGTTGTACGCCACGCGCTCGGAAGGATCGAGCGGATGGCACCTCACGCCAGGAATCGTGATGATGTCCCTATCACCCTGAAAGCGCGTGTTGAGTGCCCACAGAACGTCGTTCGTATCGAAGATATCCACGTCGTCATCGACGAGAATGACGTGCTTCAATTCGCTGAAAGCGCTGAAAGCGATAAGGGCAGCCTGACGCTGACGACCTTCGTCGGAAGGCATTCCCTTCTTGAACTGAATGATTGCGAGATACTTTCCGCCGCCCGCGGAATGGCAGTACACATTCTGGACGCGACCCGGCAACGCCTCTTCTTCCATACGCAGAATCGAGGCCTCGGTGGGAATGCCTGCCATGCTGACGTGCTCTTCGGAAGGACCAATGCAGGTCTGGATGATAGGATGCTCGCGGTAGGTGACGGCCTTCACCTTGATGACCGGGACCGAAGGGTTCGCCGGTCCGGTATAGCCCGGGAACTCCGGCATGGCCTTGCCCGTACCCGTGTTGACATCCTCCACAATGCGCTTGCCGCAGACGATCTCGCCCTCGATGACAAACTCCGCATTCGCGATGGCCTTCGCATTCACGGACAAGCATTTGCACAGCTCAACCGGCTTGTTGCGCAGAGCGCCTGCAATCTGGAGCTCGTCGAAGCCGTAAGGCGTCGTCGGCGCTTCAAAGCAGGTTGCAAGCTCGATGGCCGGGTCGACACCAATGCTGACCGAAATGGGGAGATTGATTCCCATGGCTTCGGCCTTTTCAAACATCGCGCCAATGTGGCGAGAGCCGGGCACCATATAAATTGAAATCTCGTCCTTGCCCTGCAGGCAGAGGCGGTGAATCGTCACATCCTGAACGCCCGTCTCCGGATCGGCGGCATAGGCCATGCCCAGGGTGATATACGGACCTGCATCCTCTTCGGTGTTCTTCGGTGCGGGAAGAATCTTCCGGATATCGAAGTCTTCATCCGTCGCGTACTTCACGACTTCCTGACACGGAACCTTGCCCTCAACCACAACAGGCTGCTGAGGGTTGCTGACCGCATCCTTCAGAAGGAAACCGAGCTTCCGCGGATCGCAACCCAGGAGATGACCCACCCTCTCGCGGGTTGCCAGCACGCCAATGATCACGCGCTTATCGGGAAAGTCCTTGATATTGTTGAACAGCAGAGCCGGACCCGCCTTCGTCGGGCGCATAACGGTTCCACCTGCACCAACATGGCGATAAATTCCCGAAATCTCGGCATCCGCATCAACTTCGGTATCGGTATAAGCAATCTGCCCGTCGAGAGTTTTCAGGAACTCAATCGCGGAACGCAAGCTATCAACCATGCAAGCCTCCTTATTCACATTGATACAACGCTCTGATTTTACCCTCTAAAGGCTTCTGCCATGTATTCCATTAATGCTGGCAATTAATGAATGACGGGAAACTATGCCCTTCTCGCCGAATGAGCCCACTACTAATGAGGACTTCTAAAAGTCTCAAAAGCGAAACCACCAGAGCAAGAGAATTGTCCGCAATTGAGAGAAAGTCCGCGTCTCAATTTGAAAACTTTAATACTGGAATACTCATTAGATTTCCATTACTTGTCCTTATTTCCGACATGCTTTATGAATTATCCAAGGCCAAGAGGCTACTATGACCAGGTGAGCACGCCGGGGGATTAGCTAAACGCTTTAGTTCCCACCTGGTCATGAGCGTAAACCATTACCGTTGAAGGAGGTAGTAATGGCTACAGAGAAAATTGCCCGACAAGGTCTGACACCACGCCATGTAGGAGTCGTGCTGACCATGATGCTCGCGATGCTCACCGCCGTTGGTATCGTGTTCACGGCTGCGGGCTTGTGCTATCGCCCGGTGTCGCAGCACTTTGGCGTGCCGACATCGCAAGTTTCGCTCTATGTCACCTTCGTATACTTGGGACAATGCATTGGCGCTGCCCCCGCTGCGAGGCTTTTTGACAGATTCAATGCGAAGACTGTCTGCATGATCGCGGCACTCATGGTCGTCATTCCCTATATGGGCTTCTGCATCTATCCTGCAATCTGGTGCTACTGGATTGCCGGCCTCATCATCGGCCTCGGCCTGGTCTGCGTCGAATTCACGATGACCGCGGGCATCCTGAGCCGCTGGTTCCACACCAATTACGGCACCGTGACCGGTATCGTGTTCGCCATGACCGGCGTTGGTGGTGTCGTTTGGAACATCATCGGCCAGTTTGTCCTTGGTCCCGAACTGACTGGTTGGAGAACCCTCTACTTGATCTTTGGTGTCTGCATCGCGGTTGGCACGATTCCGCTGATCGCCATCTTCGTCAAGCGCACTCCTCAGGAATGCGGAACCCTTCCCTATGGCATGCCGCTCGACGCCGCTGCCATGGAAGCTGAATTGGCTGAAGAAGAAGGCAAGAAGGCTATTCAGGAGCCCGGTTTCGTGGCGAAGGACGTTCTGAAGATGCCCTTCTTCTGGACTCTCGTTCTCGGCGCTGGCCTGCTGAACACCATCACGACGATGTCTCAGCTCTTCGCAACCTATGTCCAGTTCCTCGGCCATGAGGGTTGGGGCGGCGAAGCGATTGTCGCTCTCCTGCTTCTCTCCGGCACACTCGAAGCATTCGCTAGCGCTGGCCAGGGCGGCGGCAAGGTCCTCATCGGCTTCATCGAATCGCGTTCGGTCGTCGTTGCACAGATTATCGGTTACTGCGGTGGCGTTATCGGTCTGTGCATGATGTGGTGGCTCCCGAAGCTCTTTGGGGAAGCGGGTATTTGGCCGATGTTCTGCGGCGGTCTGTTCTATGGTCTCGCCTACGCCTGCTCAACGGCTATGCTCCCGTTCATCACCCGTGAGATCATGGGTGGACGCGATTTCGACAAGATCTACTCTTGGATGATCATGATCTTCAACGGCATCGGAGCGCTCGGCGCAACTGGTTGGGCCCTCGTTTCTGAGAACTTCGGCTGGGACGGCTTCTTCATCGGCGGTATCCTCGTTCTGACCATCACCTTCGGCCTTCTGGGTTACACCTGGTTTGCTGGTGACAAGGCCCGTCGGAAGACGTGGTACAAGTCCGACGCTGAACTCGCTGCAGAAGCCAAGAAGATGGCTGAGCAGGAAGCGTAATCCCGCTTAGCAAGACGCGGCGCTTGTAATTCCAGCACCGAAATCCCCCAAAATAATGCGGCGCCTCCCTTTCGAGGCGCCGCGAATTCCCGTAAACTTCAGTCACGGAATAATCACCGCCGGACCAAACATACAAGTTCGACGGAGCTGAAAGGTGATGAGCAAAATGATAGATTTCAATCTGCTCTGCAACATTTTGAGCCCCGGCATCTTCGTGATTCTGCTTGGCGGATTGCTGACAGGTTACGACACGAACACGCTCATCATCATCGGCGTGGTAGGCTACGGACTCGTTTTCCTGATGAGGCGCTTTGCCAGGAGACAGAATAAATAAATCTACCAACCAACCACCGAATACCTCACAAGCTAATGCACCCTTTCGAGGGTGCATTGTTTTTCTCGTCGCGTTGAAGCCTAAGAGGCAGAATCAAACGCGTAAAAACTTTCAATCGAATTCAGCGCAAAGCTTACGTAGCCGGACTAGAACCACAAAGAATCCCGGAGCGCCTATCTGCTTGAATCACAGACAAAAATTGCGAATCAGGTTGAGGATATGCGGGAATGCAAGGCATACGGCGGCGCAGCTGCGCAACTAATTGATAGCAGCATCATGCGGCACAGGCCTGGATCCGAAAAGGGTAAAAGCACCCGTCCAGCCAGATTTGATAGAAGCATCGTTTGACACGAAAAAGAGGGAACCAGACTCCAAGCCTCGGATATAAAAAAGCGGGCGGCGGGCCGTCTCCGGCCGGCCGCCCGCGGCGTCCCATGCTGGACAGCATG
>CAVFFT010000003.1:0-34469 GCA_963621885.1 bacterium | reverse complement strand
CAGCCGCCGCCGAAACAAACGTCTTCACTTTTCACGCACGTTATACGCGTGCAGGGCGCAGGCGACGCGAGCCGGAGACTCCACGCGCTGTGCCAAGCGCCCCTCTCCCGCACTGAGTGCGCGGGCGTTCCAAGCTAGGCGCTCCACGCGCAGGACGTAGGCGACGCGAGCCAGACGCTACACGCGCAGGGCACGCATCGCGTTCAGAATCGCGATCACCGCGACACCCACGTCACCGAACACCGCGAGCCACATCGTCGCGACGCCCACGACCGCAAGCGCCAGGATGGCGAATTTCACCCCGAGGGCAAAAATGATGTTCTGCCACACGATGCGCATCGTCTTGCGCGAGATGCGAATGCAGACGGCGATATCGCTCGGCTTGTCGTTCATGAGCACGATATCGGCCGCCTCGATAGCGGCATCGCTGCCGATGGCGCCCATCGCGATACCCACATCGGCGCGGGCAAGCACCGGCGCATCATTTATGCCGTCACCCACAAACGCGAGCTTCGTGCCTTGCGAAATGAGCCTTTCGACCTCGGCCACTTTGTTCTGCGGAAGAAGCTGCGCATGGTATTCCCTAATACCAAGGGTGTCCGCCACCGCGGCCGCCACTTCCAGCCGGTCGCCCGTGAGCATGACCGTGCGGTTCACGCCTGCCGCATGGATATCGCGGATTGCCTGGGCCGCGTCGTCCTTCACCACGTCGGCAATGACGATATGGCCAATGTAAGCGCCATCAAGCGAAACATGGAGAATCGTGCCCGCCAGCTCGCACTCGTGATACGGAATCGCACAGCCCTCCATCAGCTTGCCGTTGCCCACGTACACAATCTTCTCGTCGATGGTCGCCCGCACGCCATGGCCCGCCTCTTCGCTTACGTCGCGAATGCGCTTCGCATCGATCACGCCGGTGTAGGCCTCTTTGACCGAAAGGGCGATCGGATGGTTCGAATAGGCTTCGGCATGCGCCGCCATTGAAAGGAGCAGGTCGGAGTCGATTCCCTCTTCCGCATGCACTGCCACCACATTGAAGGAGCCGTTGGTGAGCGTGCCCGTCTTGTCGAACACGACGGCATCCACCTTCGAAAGTGCCTCCAGGTAGTTGCTTCCCTTCACAAGAATCCCGCGGCGGCTCGCGCCGCCGATGCCGCCAAAGAACGAAAGCGGCACGCTGATCACCAGCGCGCAGGGGCATGACACCACGAGGAAAATAAGCCCGCGTTCAATCCAATCGCCCCAGGGAAGGCCCGCCAGAAGCGGAGGCAAGACCGCGATTCCCAAGGCGCCGAAGACGACAATGGGCGTGTAATAGCGCGCGAAACGGGTGATGAAATTCTCTGTCTTCGCCTTATGGTCGGTCGCTTCCTCCACCAGCTCGAGAATGCGCGAGACCGTGGAATCCTCGAAGGCCTTCTCGGTGCGCAGGACAAGCGGACCGGTGAGGTTGATGCTTCCGGAAAACACCTCGGCACCCGTCTCCACCACGCGCGGAAGCGCTTCGCCCGTCAGCGCCGCCGTGTCAAGCTGCGATGAGCCTTCCATCACGATGCCATCGATAGGAACCCGCTCGCCGGGGTTCACCAAGATCTCTTCCCCAATCGCCACCTCGCTGGGGTCGACATCGGAAACCTCGCCCGCGCGGCGCACATGCGCGATTTCAGGCGCGATATCCATGAGCTGGGCGACCGAACGCCGCGAACGGTCGACCGCGAAATTCTGAAACCACTCGCCCACCTGGTAGAACAGCATGACCGCAGCGCCTTCGGCAAAATGCGCGTCCGAACCGGGAATAAGCGCAAGCAGGAAGGCGCCAATGGTCGCCACCGACATGAGGAAGTTCTCGTCGAACACCTGCCCATGCCCGATATTGCGCACCGCAGACCAGAGGACGTCGTAGCCCGCGACAAAATACGGCACGAGGAAGACGCAGCATTGCGCGACGAGTAGGTATTCCTCGGGAACAAGCGCCTCATACGGCAGAAGCATCGCCCCGGCAAAGAGTACGAGCGCGCAGATGATGCGCGCAAGCCTTCTTTTGGATTGCCTTGTGAGCTCTTTCAGCATGGCACCCCTTTATCGCACAAGGGCGAAATCGCGCTCAACGCGACGGCCCACGCGCTCCACCTCGTCCATGACCTCGTTGAAGCGCGCCTCGTCGGCGCTGATACGCAGTTTCTGCGTGAGGAAATTGAGACGCGCCTGCTCGACGCCTTCCAGTTTCGTGATGGCCCGTTCGATTTTCGCAGCGCAATCCGCACAGTCAACGCTCACCCGGTAGGTCTTCGTCATGATGGCTCCTTCTTATGAACGTATGTTCATATGTTTATTTGTGAATAAGTATAGGGGCGGCTACTATGCTGTCAAGAGCGAAAGGGGAATTCGCCATGAACGGCAACACAGCAAGGGGCAACGCGATGCAAAGTGACGGAAACGACATGTTTGCAAGCGGATGCGCCGCCGACACCAGCGCAGATTGCGCATCTCGCGACGACGCGAACGCGGGTTCTGTTCTCCAAGGAAACGCAGGTTCCGGCCTTCAGAAAAAAGCGGGTGCGGACGTGAATCTCTCCCTCCTGAGAGAATGGATACGCGAGAGCAACAGCATCGTGTTCTTTGGCGGCGCCGGTGTTTCAACCGAAAGCGGCATCCCCGATTTCCGCAGTTCAGGCGGCCTATTCTCCCAAGATTTCAACTACCCTCCCGAAGAGGTTGTCTCGCACGGCTTTCTCGAGCAACACCCTTGCGAGTTTTTCCGCTTCCTTAAGGAGCGCATGCTCTTCCCCAACGCCAAGCCGAATGCCGCCCATCGCGCACTCGCGAAGCTTGAAGGCGAAGGGAAGCTCAAGGCCGTCATCACGCAGAACATCGACGGACTGCACCAGCAGGCGGGAAGCAAAAGGGTCTTCGAGCTGCATGGCTCGATGCTGCGCCACTATTGCGCGCGCTGCGGCAAGCGCTATGGAATCGAGCCACTCAGGAAAAGCGCCGACATCCCCCGCTGCGATTGCGGCGGCATCATCCGCCCCGACGTGGTGCTTTATGGCGAAAGCCTCGACGAGAACGTCCTTCAGGGCAGCGTGCGCGCCATCGCACAAGCCGACATGCTCATTGTGGGCGGCACTTCGCTTGTCGTCTGGCCCGCAGCAGGACTCATCGACTTCTACCGAGGGCAGCGCCTCGTGCTCATCAATCGCGACGAAACGCCGCAGGACTCCCGCTGCGACCTGGTAATACACGACTCGATTGGCGCGGTGCTCGACGCGGCCGTGATGGACTAGAAAGAAGAGGCCAGAATGCCAGAACAGCCCGGCTCCCACGTGTCCGCCACCGCAGACGAAGCCACCACAGGCGAATTCGACGAGCGCACGGGGCTCCCCGCAAACGCATGCGAGCGCGGCGAATGCGCGGAACCTTCCACAAACGCGCGCAAGGTTGCCGATTATGAGAATCCCTCCGCAAGCGCCTATGAACTCGCCGAACGTGCGGGACTCTCGCTCTGCCGCGTCGATGGAGCGCTCTCGCTTTCCGATGGCACCATGCGAGTGGCCGGCGATTTTACCCGCATGATTCCCCGGCTGAAAGATGCCGCCTTGCATCGCGAGCTTCTCGTGAGGGCGGCTCGACTCAAGGGAATGGAGCATCCCACAGCCATCGACGCGACGGCGGGGCTGGGCGAAGACTCCCTGCTTCTTGCCGCGGCAGGCTTTCACGTAACCCTCTTCGAACGAGACCCGGTGATAGCCGCCCTTCTAGCGGACACCCTCGAGCGGGCGGCGGCAATTCCCGAACTCGCCGACACCATCGCGCGCATGGAGCTTGTCGCCGGCGACAGCGTTGCCGGCCTTCACGCACTTGATTGCGCGCCCGACCTCGTGTTTCTCGATCCGATGTTCCCTGCGAAACGCGGCGATGCCCGCGCGAAGAAAAAGTTGCAGCTCTTTCAGCGTCTTGAGGCACCCTGCGACGACGAAGAGACGCTGCTCGATGCGGCGTTCGCCGCGCGTCCCCAGAAGATCGTGGTGAAGCGGCCGGTCCGCGGACCGTATCTTGCTGGCAAGAAACCCTCGTATTCCCTTACGGGCAAAACGGTGCGCTACGACTGCCATGTGATTCCGCGCGCCTAGCATTCCCAAACCGCCGCCCCCCTTGCGCCCGCGACACCCGTTCGCCCTCCATGCGTGGAAGCCTAATGCATCCGCCCGCAGACACGCGGCTTTGGCGTGTGCGGCGGACATCGGTGGGTATAATAGGCAGCTGGATTAACGAACGGACTTATCGTCTTCCGCGGCAAAGCAAAGGGGCTTTCATGAAAACCGGATTCGACAACCAGAAATACATCGAACTCCAAGCGGAGCACATCCGCGATCGCATCGCCCAATTCGGCGGCAAATTGTATCTCGAATTCGGCGGCAAGCTCTTTGACGACTACCATGCCGCGCGCGTGCTTCCCGGCTTCGCGCCCAACACCAAGGTGAAGATGCTCGAGAGCATGGCGGACGACGTCGAGATAATTCTCGTGATCAGCGCGGTCGATATCGAGAAGGGGAAGATTCGCAGCGACCTCGGCATCACCTACGACGAGGACCTGCTGCGCCTGATGGACAACTTCCTCGCAATGGGCTTTTACGTGGGAGGCGTGGTCATCACGCACTTTACCGGCCAGCCCGACGCCGCCGCTTTCCGCGACCGTCTGAAGGAGCTGGGCGTACGCTGCTATCTGCACTACCCCATCCCCAACTACCCGAATGACGTCGACCTCATCGTGAGCGACGAGGGCTATGGCAAAAACGACTATGTCGAAACCACGCGCCCGCTCGTCGTGGTCACCGCGCCGGGCCCCGGCTCCGGCAAGATGGCGACCTGCCTCTCGCAGCTCTATCACGAAAACAAGCGCGGCGTGAAGGCCGGCTACGCGAAGTGGGAGACCTTCCCCATTTGGAACCTTCCGCTGAAGCATCCGGTGAACATCGCCTACGAGGCGGCGACGGTCGACCTGGACGACGCGAACGCCATCGACCCCTTCCACCTGGAAGCCTATGGCAAAACCACGGTGAACTACAACCGCGACATCGAGATCTTCCCGGTGCTGCACGCCATGATGGAGCGCATTCTTGGTGAAAGTCCCTATAGCAGCCCCACCGACATGGGCGTCAATATGGCCGGCAAGGCCATCTTCGACGACGAGGCGGTGCGCGATGCGGCGAAGATGGAGATCGTCCGCCGCTACTTCAAGCATGCCGTCGAGCTCAAGCGCACGGGCACGGGCGAGGAAGAGGTCGAGAAGCTCAAGCTCCTGATGAATCAGGCGGGCATCGACAAGAACTATTCCCCGGCACGCCGCGCGGCGCTTCTACGCGAAGAGACCACGGGCGCTCCCGCGGGCGCAATGGTTCTCCCCGACGGCCGCGTGATCACCGGCAAGACCTCGTCGCTTCTCGGTTGCGCCTCCTCCCTGCTGATGAACGCCCTGAAGGCGGTTGCGGACGTTGACGACGTCGACGTGATCAGCGATGAGGCCATCGAGCCCATCACGCGTCTGAAGACGGCGAAGCTGCGCAGCAGGAACCCGCGCCTCCATTCCGATGAGACGCTTATCGCCCTCTCCATCACGAGCGCGACCAACGAGCAGGCGGCCCGCCTTATCGAGCACCTGGAAGACCTGAACGGCTGCGACGCCTTCTTCTCGGTCATCATCTCGAGCACCGACGAGAAGCTCTACCGCACGCTCGGCATCAACGTGTGCTGCGAGCCGAAATACGAAGGACACCGCTATTACCACAAGTAAGGCGAAATATCAGACGCTGCTCGCTGACCTGCGCGAACGCGAAAGCCTCGCGGTCGCCTTCAGCGGCGGCGTCGATTCCACCCTGCTGCTGCACGCAGCGCATGAGGCGCTGGGAGACAACGCCTGCGCCATCACAGTGAAATCGCATGTGCTTGCGCCCACCGACCTTTCCGACGCCAAAAGCTTTTGCGAAGCGCACGGCATTCGACAGATCATCCTGGAGATAGACGAATTCTCCATCCCCGGATTCAAGCAAAATCCGCCCGACCGTTGCTATCTGTGCAAGAAGGGCATATTCCACGAGATTCTCGAAGCGGCGGCGCGACACGGTTTCGCGCAGGTGGCGGAAGGCTCGAACGTCGACGACCTCGGCGATTACCGTCCGGGAAACCGGGCCATCAAGGAGCTCGGCATCGCGAGTCCCCTTCTTCAGGCGGGGCTGACGAAAGACGAAATCCGCCAGCTTTCGCATGAGCTGGGCCTTCCCACCTGGAACAAGCCGTCGGCCGCTTGCCTTGCAAGTCGCTTCGCCTACGGCGAGGAGATCAGCGTCGAGGGACTTGTCATGGTCGCCCAGGCCGAGGCATGGCTGCGCGAGAGGGGCTTTCGTCAGCTGCGCGTACGCGTTCACGGGAAGCTTGCGCGCATCGAGGTCGAGCCCGAACGCGTGGGCGAGCTCATGCAGGAGCCGCTTCGGAGCGACACGGTGCGGCGTCTGAAAGAAATCGGCTTCCAATACGTGACTGTCGACCTCGCCGGCTACCGCATGGGCAGCATGAACGAGGCGCTTCCCCGCTAAGACGCTACGCTTGGACTGCGGCGAACGCGTCGCAGGCATTCAACGGATACGCTGCAGCTATTCTTCCGCCTGAGCTTCGCTGCTACTGTCAGCGTTGTCGGGGATGTAGATGTAGAAGTTCGGCGCGTTGTTAGCGTTCGCCTGCAGCTTGCGCATGAACGCCTCGCCTACCGTGCCGGAAAGCGTCTCATCGCCATGCGAAATGGCTTCGTAAGCGATGTCGATGGTTGCCGCATAATCTTCGAAAGTCGATTCCGCCACGGGCACACGCGTGAACACGCCCGTGAAATTGGTCGTGTGACCAGCACGAATCTGCACAATCTGTTCGACCGGCGGAATGTAAAGCGAACCGTCCGCGTCACACGGGGTAATCCAGCTCAGGTAATAGCTTCCCTCGTCAAGCTCAATGGTCTCGCGGGAACCCGCGTCAACCGCATGGCATAGCAAGTACTCGTCCGAGCCGATGGCGCGCAAACGCGCGATGGCCGGCGTCGAGGTTTCCGTCCACCCATCAGCCTCAACGCTCATTTCCAGAAAGCCATGGGTCGTGAGCGCCGTCGATGTCGTCGTGTTCCCCGAAGAGAACCGGGAACCCGAAATGATGCCCGCCGAATTCGCGGCCGATAACACCGCCGCCAGCACCGCGATCACAAGCACGGCGGCTATTATCACGCGCCGGCGAATGGGCTGATACACCTTCAGGAAATCGCGTGGGCGAATCGGAGTCGTACTCGTCGCCGCATCGGAAGCGGAAGCGCACGCAGACTCATGCCCTGCGGGAACAGGACCTGCCTCCTCGTTGCGTATGTCGCGTTCTTCCGTCGTCATCAACGCCTCTCTTTCGCACCCTAGAATAACAGCACGCGGCGCGGCACCCGGCCACATGTGCGACAAATCCCACATCTTAATGGAATGAGTGGTCTTCACGGGAGCATTTGTCGCTTGGCGCGCGGGTCGGCTACTGCGGAGCGACTCAGCTGCTGCGGCACTGCTCGACGGACGCCCTCGCGAATCGCCTACCGCGCCTTCGACAGGCTCCTTCCACTTTGCCACGCCTCGGCAGCACCCCTGCGTTGCCATTCCATGAAATCAAAGGTTCCCACTTGCGAGCAGTGTGGCAGCGCCCTACGATAAAACGAAACGACACGCAGAAGGGGAGCTCATGGGGCACACCATTCGAACCGCAACGGCGGCGGACGCGCAGGCGATGCTCGACATCTACGCCTGGTACGTGGAGAACACCGCCATCACTTTCGAAACGGAAGTGCCCACGCTGGAGGATTTCACCGGACGCGTTGAGCGCACCCTTGCGCGCTATCCCTGGCTCGCTGTCGAAGAGGACGACGGCACCATCATCGGCTATGCGTACGCCAGCTCCTTTGTGGGACGCGCGGCCTACGATTGGTCGGTTGAAATGAGCATCTACCTGCAGCATGACACGCGCCGCAAGGGGCTTGGCCGCGAATTGTACGGAGCCATGGAAGACATCCTGCGCCGGATGGGCATCCGCAATCTGAACGCCTGCATCGGCACCACCGACAACGAGAACGACCCGCATCTCACGAATGGCAGCGTGTACTTCCACGAGAAGCTCGGGTACGCGATGGTGGGCAAGTTCCACAAGTGCGGATTCAAGTTCGATTCGTGGTACGACATGGTCTGGATGGAGAAGATGATCGGGCCGCACGACGGCACGCCCGACCCCATCGTCCCCTTCCCCGCACTCTGAACGCGAAGACGAACCCCAGCACCGGCGCGAATGCCGGCCCGCTAGTTCCGGTGCGCCAAGACGCTAACCCCGACGCGCCATCAGGCGCGAAAACAGCTTGTTTGTCACCACAAGCCATAACAAAAGCGGCGGGATTACCCCGCCGCCTCTCGCTCTTTGTCTTCGCAGCCGATGGCCGCAAGCCGCAGCCTTATCGGCGCGCGGCGATATACTCCTCGAATTCCGCTTCAAGCGCGTCGCGCAGGCGCCCATAGGTCTCGGGATCCTTGCCGCCAACCGGCTCGCCGTCGACATGGGCCACCCGAATGCCAAAGGTGCTGCTCGCGCTGATGATCACCTCATCGGCCGCCTTCAGTTCCTCGAGCGTGTAGTCGCGCTCTTCAACCGGAATTCCCAGCGTATGGCACATCGCGATCAGATGCTTGCGCGCGATGCCCGGCAGGATATGCTCGTCCGCTGGATGCGTCACAAGCACCCCGTTCTTCAGAATATGGATGTTGCTGTGCGCGCTTTCCGTCACAATGCCATCGCGCACGAACACCGCCTCCTGCGCGTCATGGTCGGCGGCGTTTTGCGCGGCCAGCACATTCGGCAGCAGGTTGAGGGTCTTCACGTTGCAATACTCGAAGCGCTTGTCCTCGAAGCTCTGGGCATCGACGGTCTTCGAAAGGTCCGCGAAACCCATCGGCACGATCATGATCCACAGGTTGGGCTCCACCGCGGGAAACGCATGGTTGCGCAGGGCGGTACCACGGGTGATCTGCCAGTACACGAAGTTGTCGCGCGCATCGGCCACATCAAGCGCCCGCTGCAATTCCGCCTGCAGCGACTCGCGCGTGAAATTCGGCTCGAAACGCATGATTCGCATGCTGTTATAGAAGCGGTCGAGATGATCTTCGATATAGAGCATCACGCCATCCCGCGCCATCGTGGCATCGTAGACGCCATCGCCGTAGAAGCACACGCGGTCAAGAAAGGGCACTTTCAGCTCTTCAAGCGGCGCTATCTCCCCGTTGTAGTAGCCAACGCGTTCCATCGCGCAATCCTCCCGTCATAAAAGAGGTATCGGGCCTTACGCACCCGATACCTAATCGTGCCGCAGGTCCAGCCAGGCTGGCCTGCTCACCTCACACCATACGTTTTAATGGCGGCGCTTATCGATGGCGCGCGCCAGCCAGTCGCCGAACGACTGGAAAATCTGGACAAGCACGACGCAGATGATGATGCAGGCAAGCATGACATCACCCATGTAGCGCTGGTAGCCGTAGCGGATGGCGATATCGCCCAAGCCGCCTGCGCCGACCGTGCCGGCCATCGCCGTGTAGCCAAACAGGTTCACGAAGGTGATGGCGACACCGCGCACGAGCGACGGCAGGCTCTCTTTCAGCATGACCTTCGTGATGATCTGGAAGTTGCTTGCGCCAAAGCTGTGCGCCGCCTCAATAAGACCCGCGTCAACCTCTGCCAGACTCTGCTCGACGATGCGCGCCACAAAAGGAGCGGCAGCAACCGTCAGAGGCACTACAGCGCCCGGCACGCCGAGCGAGGTACCCGCGATCAAACGCGTGAACGGAATGATGGCGACGAGCAAGATGATGAAGGGGATCGAACGGCCGATATTGATGATCCATCCGAGCACCGTGTTCACCGGGCGGTTGGGCGAAAGCCCGTTCGGCGTCGTCACCGCGAACCAGATGCCCAGCGGCAAACCGATCACATACGCGAAAAAGCACGAGGCGATGGTCATGATGAGCGTGTCTACCGTGCCCTCGGCAAGCAGCGCGCCGTATTCCGCGAAAAACGCTTGCAAGAAGTCCATTATCGACTACGCCTCCTTCCCATTCGCATCGTCGTCGGCATGAAAGCTCGCCTGTTGAATGAGCTCGCGTGTGACCGCGCTTTGCGGATGCGCGAAAATCTCGGTCGCCTTGCCCTGCTCGACCACTCGTCCGTTGTCGATGACGGCTATCCGATTGCAGATGTTTTGCGCGACCGAAAGGGAGTGCGTAATCACCACCATCGTGACGCCCAGTTCCACATTCACGCGACGCAGCAGGTCGAGCACCTGAATGGTCGTGCGCGAGTCAAGCGCGCTTGTCGCTTCGTCGCACAGCATGTAATGCGGGCGATTCGCCAAGGCGCGGGCGATGGCGACGCGCTGCTGCTGACCGCCGGAAAGCTCGCTCGGGTAGCTCGCCTCCTTTTCGGAAAGGCCAACCATCGCGAGCAGCTCGCGGGCGCGCGCCACATTCTCTTCCTTCGCGTTGCCGCGAATCTCCAGCGGGAAGGTGATGTTCTGCAGCACGGTGCGCTGCTGGAACAGGCTGAAATTCTGGAATATCATGCCGATGTTCTTGCGAAGCTCGCGCAGATCCTTGCCCTGGTAGTCCGTGACGTCCTTGCCATCGATGATGACCTGTCCCTCTGTCGGACGTTCAAGCAGGTTGATATGGCGAACAAGCGTCGACTTTCCCGCACCCGAAGCACCAATGATGCCGAAGATGTCGCCGTCATTGATGGTCAGATTCACGTCCTCGAGCGCGCGGTGCTCGCCATCGCGGGCATGGTAAACCTTGCCGATGCCTTTAAGCTCTATCACCCTCACGCCCCCTTTCTTTCTTATATCCCGTTCCCTGCCGTCCTCTTTCCTCTTCCGCACACAGCAAAAGCCCGGATGATGCGGGCAGCGGCGTGACGACAGACCGTTCAAAAGGATAAGGCTTCAGGACAGTTGTTTCCATCGTGATTTATTACCGATAATGCAGTTTACGTTTTAGCAAATAGGCGGGCAATAACGAAAGCAATACCCATTTGCGGTGCTTTGTATTCGGTAATTTATATAGCTTGCGGATTGGCGGAACAGCGGGAGGCGATAGTTCCTCCTCCAACAACCTCGTCGCCAACATAGAAAACAGCCGCTTGACCAGGCGCCACCGCACGCAGAGGCGCGGATACCCGCACAAGCGCGCTCTTCGGCCCCTCGGCAGACACGAGCGCGGGGACGCGCTTTGCATGGTAGTGGGTACGCACCGTCACCTCGTAAGGGGCTGTTGGCGCGTTGCCCGCCGTCCAGACAACGCCCTCGACACGAAATGCAGGCACTTCAAGCTCTTCGAGCGGCCCTATCGTGACCGTGTTCGCCGCCGCATCGATTGCCGTCACGTACGCCGGCTTGCCAAGCGCCACACCGAGGCCTTTCCGCTGGCCAATCGTGTAATGGATGATGCCATCGTGCTGCCCGAGAACATTGCCCGCGCTATCGAGAATGTCGCCTGGCGCGCTCTCGACGCCTTCGCGCGCAAGGAAGGCCGCATAATCGCCGTCGGGCACAAAGCAGATGTCCTGGCTTTCTCCCTTTTTCGCATTCACCAGGCCATTTTCCTGCGCGATCTCGCGAACGCGCGCTTTCGTCAGGCCTCCCAGCGGCAAAAGGACATGCGAAAGCTCCTCTTGGCCGAGCATATAGAGCACATAGCTCTGGTCTTTCGATTCGTCGACGCCGCAGCGCAGATGGCGGATGCCTGCCTCATCACACTCGACACGAGCATAATGTCCCGTCGCGACGAAATCGCATCCGAGCTTTTGCGCCTCCTGAAGAAGCCGCTCGAATTTCAGAAACCGATTGCAGAAAATGCAAGGATTCGGCGTACGCCCCTGGCGGTATTCATCGACAAAACGGCGAATGACCTGCTCGTCAAAGGAATCACGATAATCGAGAACATGAAACGGCATATCGAGAGCCGACGCTACCGCGCGGGCGTCCTCGGTGTCCTCCAGGCTGCAGCAGGTCGGCTGCTTGCAGTCGATGCGGATGCTGTCATAAAGGCGCATGGTGGCGCCGATGCAGTCATAGCCCGCGCGCTTGAGCAAAAGGGCGGTAACACTTGAATCGACACCGCCGCTCATCGCGACGAGCACCTTGGCCTTATTCGACATGACTCCTCTTCACCGTCGGAAACACAACAGAAGGCATGCGCCCGCATGCCCGAATACAAAAATGAGACACAAAGAGAAACGCCCCGAACGTGCCGTCGCGCGTCCGCAGGCAAAGCCTCTCGCCTGAGGCGAGAAGAAAGCGCGCCCGTGCCTGAAGCCCGAAGGGGAATCGCCTTGCAGGTGCCTCAGCCCGAAGGGGAATCGCCTTGCAGGTGCCTCAGCCCGAAGGGGAATCGCCTTGCAGGCGCCTCAGCCCGAAGGCATATCGCCTCGCTCGCAGGACGGACGCGCGCTCACATGCTCGATTCCGCTATGCGTGGGATTCGCAGCAGCAGCAGGACTCGCCTTCACCAGTGGCGGGCTCCTCTTCGCAGCCGCAGGCTTCGTCCTCGCAGCAGCAGCCGTCCTCGCAGCAGCAGCAACCGTCGGCTTCTTCCAGCTGCTTAACCGCGAGCGCGAGCACCTTCTGCTCGATATAAGGCACCGCGCGCAGCAGCGCGAAAATGCCCACCGCGGCAACCGCTCCCGCACCAGCGACAAAGCGCCAGGATGCCTTGCCTCGACTTGCCATGATTGCGGAAATGACCGCCGTATCCGCGGCGACCTCCGTCACAGCCGCGATGCCAAGCGTGCCTGCAAAATCTTTTGCCAAAGCGCCCATGATTTCACCTTTCTCTCCTGCTTGTGAAAACAAGCGCGGATGCGTCCATGCATCCTTGAATTCATCGTAACGGATTTTCGCGGCTTTCAGAATGTTTTCAGAGAGCCTTTTTATAGTGGTCGCACGGTCAATCGACAACAGAAGGAGGAGACAACAGTGAAAGCAACGACACTTTCCGCCTCATCTCGGCATCAGCGCTCGTATGCGCTCGTAGGAATGCTGTCCGCGATTCTTTGCGCTCTCACGCTTGCCGGCTGCCAAAACAGCGCGGCGAGTCTTTCGGAAGAGGTGGATGGCGACTCGGCACAGGCCATGGTGACGAGCATCGACGGAAGCACCTTAACCGTAAACATCATGGCAGGTGACCCGGGACAAAACGCGGGTGGCAATCCCCCTGATGCGCCGTCCGGCGATGCGCGGGGCGATCAGAATGGCTCCGGCTCCACAGATGCCAGCGACTCTTCAAGCGCGGCAAGCGATGGCTCGTCTGCGGGCGACAGCAAGCAGGAGCCACCCGCCAAGCCTGAGGGCGAATCCGGCAGCGCGGCAAGCTCAGACAGTGCAACCGACAGCTCATCGTCGAGCAGCGCGTCCACATCGGAAAGCGATGACTCCAGCTCAAGCAGCGAAAGTTCGACCGATAGCAGCACGACAAGCTCGGGTAGCACCGACAGCCAGGCATCCGGCGACCAGAATGGCCAAGGAGGCGAGCCTCCCGCCAAGCCCGAGGGCAATTCGAATGGGCAGGATGGCGAACAACCTGACATGTCCAGCGGCGCCGCCCCCGATGGCAACGCGCCTGACGGCAATATGCCCGGCGGCACCGAAATGACGCTCACCATCAACGACGAGTCGATCATCTACACCACCGCGGATGGAAACGAGACCCAGGGATCCCTTTCGGACATCACCGAAGGTTCCATGCTCCAGCTCAGCATTGAGAACGGCAAAACGGTCACGAAGATCGTCGTCGGCAACGGCGGACCCGGCGGTGCGGGTGGCCAAGGCTCCGACACGGTGAATAACGGCACCGGCGCGACCACGATCAGCTCGGATACGACCACCGAATCAGAAAGCTACGATTCGACAAACGTCGATGAGAACGCCCTGCGCGTGGAAAGCGGCGCGAATGCAGCGGTAAGCAAGGCAACCATCACGAAAACGGGCGATTCAAGCAGCTCGAACGACAGCGACTTCTATGGCCTGAACGCGGCGGTGCTCGCCTATGACGGCTCGAGCCTCGACCTGAGCGATGCGACCATCAGCAGCGATTCCTCGGGCAGCAACGGCGTTTTCGCCTATGGCGAAGGCACGAGCGTGACCGTTTCCGATAGCACGATCAAGAACACCGCAGGCAATTCCGGCGGCATCGAGGTCGCCGGTGGCGCAACGCTCACCGCAAGCAATCTCGACGTGGACACGCAAGGCGAAAGCAGCGCCGCCATCCGTAGCGACCGGGGCGGCGGAACCGAAACGGTCACCGGCGGCAGCTATGCCACCCACGGAAAGTACTCACCCGCCGTCTATTCCACTGCGAATGTCTCGGTGAGTGACGCGACGCTGACCTCCGAAAACACCGAGGGCATCGTCATTGAGGGCAAGAATTCCGCCACGCTCGAGAACTGCGATGTCACAAGCAATAGCAATGGCGCCGAGACCAAATCCGGCGTGGTGAACAACGTGATGATCTACCAGTCGACGTCGGGCGACGCAAGCGAAGGCACCGGCAGCTTCACGATGAAGGGCGGCTCCTTCAAGGCCGAACACGGCTACCTGTTCTACGTGACGAACACCGATGCCACCATCGACCTTGACGACGTCGACATCGACAACGCCGAAGGACAGCTGCTGATGATCGCCGGCAACGACGGCATTTGGGGCACGCAGGGCAGCAATGGCGGCAGCGTCACCTTCACGGCAACCGACCAGACGCTTTCGGGCAGCATAACGGTCGACAGTGCATCGTCGCTCACGCTCAAGCTTTCGAACAGCAGCTATACCGGCGCGATCAACAGCGATGGCGCCGCTGGAACCGTGGATGTCGAGCTCTCCGATGGCGCGACATGGACGCTTGATGGCGACTGCTATGTCAGCTCGCTTTCAGGCGACACCGCGGGCATCGACCTCAACGGCCATACGCTCTACGTTAACGGAGAAGCCTGGAGCGCTTAAACAGCCCCGGCCAAAAGGCACCTGAGCGAAGATTCGCGCGGGACTTTCCGAACCGCCCTCTTTCAAGCTGGAAGGGGGCGGTTTTTATAGCGCCGCGTCCCATGGAGCCGCCTCCCGTGGAGTTGCCTCCCCGCGGCGTCTCGTCCCTTCAATCCTCTTCTTCCTCTTCGATGCGCTTGAGCTCCTGTCGGCGGTCGTAGCGCTGGCGGTACACCTGATTCAGCGATTCCGCCTCAATGAAGATTGAAGAGCATTGCGGATATTCGTCGACAATAGCCGCCTCGATGCGGTCAATCGCCTTCAGGACATCGCCTTCGTCAAGCTCGTCGTCGAAAGTAACGTCAAGGGCAAGCACCATGTCGTCAGGCGACTGGTACATCGAAAGAATGCGGCCGCACTTGATGACAACCGGGTCGTCTTCCACGATGAACTCGATATCCTTCACCTCGTCCGGCTCAAGCCCCTCTCCCACGAGAAGCGAGCGCGTCTCGGTCAGCAGCACAATGGCGACAGTCGCCATGACGCAGCCAATGAAAATGGAAGCGAGCGAGTCAATCTGGTGGATGCCGGTGAGGTCGGAAAGCAAGATGCCCAAAAAGGCGATCACCATGCCCAGCACCGCCGCCGAATCCTCAAGCAGCACCGTGAAATTGGTCGGCGATTTGCTTTCGTGAATGTATTGGGCAATGGACATCTCGCCGCGCGCCTTGTTCACATCGGCAAGCGCGATACGCAAGCTCACGCCCTCGAAGACGCAGCCGACCGCCAGAACCACGTAGTTCACGATGGGACTCTCAATCGGCGTGCCGCCCGACATGAAGGTCTGCACGCCCTGCATGATGACGAAGCCGCCACCGAAAAGGAAAATGATCAGCGAAACGACGAAGGTGTAGAAATACAGCAGCTTGCCGTAGCCGAAAGGATGCTTGAGCGTCGGCTTGCGCTTGGAGGCTTTCGTTCCCACCAGAAGCAGGCTGTCGTTTGCCGCATCGACAAGCGAATGCACACCTTCGGAAAACATCGCCGAGGAGCCGGTGAATACCGCAGCCGCGAATTTGACGATGGAAACCGTAACGCCAGCGCATACTGCCGCCACAATCGTCAGGTTGTTGTAGAGCTTTTCCTTAGCGGAAAGTTGACGCGGCCGTAAACGCTTTTGCCGCCGTCTGAACGCGATCGAGTCGGTGTCGTTGACGTTCTCGTCAACACCATCCTCAATATCAAGGTCACCGTGCAAGAATTCAATCTTTGAGTCAGTGCTACAGTCGTCGACCATATTGGTCGTGTCACCTTTTCCATCACTCGTGTGCCAAGCATGCCATCGCAGTATCGGTGCCTGTACAGCAAATACGCGGCTCATGCTGTTCGTCCACGATGGAGGGTAATGCAAACCGCCCGCGAATGACGCGGATGCGGGCGGTCTTCAACGAAGGAACATTATCGGGGCAGCGATTCTCCCGTACTGAACGCGCGCCCGCCGAGGCGGACGCCCGCGGCAAATCGCGCCCGCGACCTCCCCGTCACAAGCCCACGCACCCACAAGCGGCCGACGAGGCCGGAAGTCTATCGGGGCATCAGCTTGTCGATATGCTCCAGGCGGGAAAGGGCCTCTTTCAGGGTGTCGTCGCGCTTCGCGAAATGGAAGCGAATGAGGTGGTTCACCGGCTCGCGGAAGAACGACGAACCGGGCACGGCGCCAACACCCACCTCGCGGGCGAGATCCTCACAGAACTTCAGATCATTGTCGTAGCCGAATGCGGAGATATCCATCATGACGTAGTAGGCGCCTTGGGGAACGTTATGGACAATTCCCAGATCATCAAGCCCTTTGCAGAAAAGGTCGCGCTTTGCGGCATACACCGCGAGCAGCTCGTCGTAGTATTCCGGCCCGAACTGCAGCGCGGTCACCACCGCCTCCTGAAGCGGCGCCGCCGCGCCCACCGTCAGGAAATCGTGCACCTTCTTGATGCGCTCCGTAATTTCCGGCGGCGCGATGGTGTAGCCCAAACGCCAGCCCGTGATGGAATAGGTTTTCGAAAGGGAACTGCACGAAATCGTGCGCTTGAACATGCCGGGCAGCGAGGCGAAATACACGTGCTCATAGGGCGCGTAGACGATATGCTCGTACACCTCGTCGGTAATGACATAGAAGTCGTATTTTTCCGCCAAACCCGCGATGAAAAGCAGCTCTTCACGCGTGAAGACCTTGCCGCAGGGGTTCGAAGGGTTGCACAGCACGAGCGCTTTCACGCCCTGCGCGCAGGCCGCCTCGAGCTGTTCCCGATTGAAATCGTAGGTCGGCGGCACAAGCGGCACGTATATCGGATCCGCACCCGAAAGAATGGTGTCGGCGCCGTAATTCTCGTAGAAGGGTGAAAAGATGACGACCTTCTCGCCAGGATTCACCACCGACATCATCGCGGCCATCATCGCCTCGGTGCTACCGCAGGTGACAACGATATGCGCTTCGGGGTCGATATCGATTCCCATAGAGCGGCTCTGCTTGGCGGCAAGTGCATCGCGCATGCTCTTCGCACCCCAGGTGATGGAATACTGGTGCACCGGTTTCGCCGCCATGCTCGCATAGCTGTCCAGCAGCGCCTTCGGCGGGTCGAAATCGGGAAAACCCTGCGAGAGGTTCACCGCATCGTACTTGCTGGAAATGCGCGTCATACGGCGAATGACCGAATCGGTGAAATGGGCGGTGCGTTCAGACAAGGCTTTCATGCGTTTCATGCTTTCATATCGAGCTTGCGGGATTTGTTCACGCTAGTATATCGGGAATACGCAAATACCGGTCACAAGCTTCAAGGAGATGTCCATGGGACAGGCGAACGCCTTCATCCGCAGCGAAATGCTACTCGGCGCCGAGGCGATGCGCACTCTTGCCGCCTCGCATGTCATCGTTTTCGGCATTGGCGGCGTAGGTGGCGCGGCAGCCGAAGCGCTTGCGCGGGTAGGCGTGGGCGCCATCGACCTTGTCGACCACGACACGGTATCGGAAACGAATCTCAACCGGCAGCTCGCGGCGCTCCATTCGACCATTGGGAAATCGAAAGCGCGCGTCATGGCGGACCGCATCGCCGATATCAACCCGGACTGCCAGGTGACGGCGCACGAGACGCTCTACCTCCCCGCGACAAAGGCGGAATTCGACCTGAGCAGCTACGACTACGTCATCGACGCGGTGGACACCGTCACGGCGAAGCTTCTGATCATTTCCGAAGCGCAAGCGGCGCACACCCCGGTCATTTCGAGCATGGGAACTGCAAACAAGCTTGATCCCACACAGCTCGAGGTGGCGAATATCTCCGATACGAGCATTTGCCCCCTCGCCCGCATCATGCGCAAGGAGTCGCGCAAGCGCGGGTTCGAAAACTACAAGGTGGTTTACTCGCGCGAAGAGCCCCTCGTTCCCACGCCGCTCGATGACGACCCGGAACGCCCCGCCGCCCGCCGTTCCACCCCCGGCTCGGTGTCCTTCGTGCCACCGGTCGCCGGTTTCATTCTCGCGGGCGAAGTGGTACGCGATCTGGTAGGCATCACGCGATAGATGCGGCGCAAACGACGCAGGCGCGGGCAGCCATGTCGCGCGACAGCAAGCAGCGAACGAGCCAAGCGGTCGCCCAACAGCACAAAGCCTCGCAAACAGAAACGGCGCCCTTACGGCGCCGTTCCCCCTGAATCATCGAAGCAAGAAGCGGCACCCAACCGGCGCCGCCCCCGCCGTAGTCCTACGGCAGAATCTTGTGAATGAACAGGCCCGAACGCAGCTTGGGCTCAAACCAGGTCGACTTCGGCGGCATCAAACGGCCGGCGTCGGCAACGGAGAACAGCTCGACGATGCGCGTCGGGGACAATGCGAACGCAGCCACGCAATCATCCTGGCAGCGGCGCTCGAGCTCGGCGATTCCGCGAATGCCGCCCACGAAATCGATACGCGGCGAACGGCGCGGGTCGGCGATGCCCAACACCGGCTGGAACAGCATGCGCTGAAGAATCGACACTTCCAAGCGGCCCACCACATGCGAATGGTCGGGCATGTCCTGCGGACGCACCCGGCAGCTATACCAATGGCCGCCCACATACGCGGAGAACACGCCAACTTCCGTCGGACGCAGGCGCTCCTCTGCCGCCTGGGGATCCTGCGCGCCCATCACGCTGAACGGAGTGCCATCGGGAAGATCAGGCACGGGCTCCACGTCGAAACGAGCGCTCAATTCCGCCAGGAACTCTTCCATCGTCAACCCATTCAAATCGCGCACGACGCGGTCATAAGGCAAAATCTCGAGTTCGGAATCGGGAAAAAGCACCGACATGACCCAGTCGCATTCCAACTCACCGGGCTTCGTTCCCTTCGCATTGCGAATCGACTTGTCGATCTCGGCAGCGGCAGCGATGCGATGATGGCCGTCGGCGATGTAGACGCGCTTCATGCCGGCAAAACGCTCCTCGACGAGGGGCGCGTCTTTCAGATCAAGCGCGAAGCCCCGATGTCGCACGCCATCCTCGGCGACAAAGTCAAAGAGCGGCTCCGTCTGCTTAGCCCGCGCATACACGCGCTCAAGCTCGTCATCGTACTTGTACGCAAGGAAAATGGGGCCCGTCTGCGCCCGGCATCCGCGAATGTGATTGATGCGGTCGATCTCCTTGTCGACGCGCGTCGATTCATGCTCCTTGACCACGCCATTCAGGTAGTCATCAACGGAAACGCAACCGACAAGACCCGTCTGCACGCGCCCATTCATCGTGAGCTCGTAGAGATAGTAGCCCGGCGTTTCATCCTGCCGCATCAGGCCGAAGGTCTCGAGCGCCTCAAGCAGGCTGCCTGCCTTCTGATAGACGCGAAACGCATACGGATCGGTGCCGTCTGCGAAATTGACTACCGGCTCGTCAATGGCAAGAAAGGAAAGGCGGTTCTTGCCGACAATCACGCGCGCTTCGTCATCGCTTTGCACATCGTAAGGCAGCGCGGCAATGTCGGCAGCATGATCCGTCGTCGGCCGGAGCGCGGCAAAAGGCTTTAATTTCATGGTGTCCCCTGCTTTCTGGTCTCACTGTTTCCCATTCACTATAGCCCGCGGCTTGCGCCGCTCGCGTTCCATTCCGAAAGCGGGGCAAGCCGCCGGATGACAGGACGAAACGTGCCGGCGCACAAGCAAAGCCCACTGGCGCAAGGCTTACGAAAGTCATCAAGCGGCGAGCATGCGCTCACCCTCCACATCTTCAAACAAACCCGCCCCGCGCAATCCAAGTCCCGCGCCCGAGCGAGCAAGCGCACCCCATCGCAAATCCACCCAGCCATCAGGCACTCAGCGGTAAACGCCGCAACCGTTTTCCCGGCTATCGCTACAGCCGATAGCAAGCGTCCGAAAAAGCGTAAAACTATTCCTATTGACCTTGTAGGGATTTGCGCCAGAATAGGGCGAGTCAAATCGAAAGCACACATATTCCCACGTCACACAAGGGGTGTTCAGACAATGAGACTCAACGGCAAACGAATGACAGGCTCCCGGGCCCTCCAACACACGTAAGCCCGGGAGATAGCAAAACGCCTCCCCTTCCCCCATTCAATCCGAAAGGAAACATCATGACTCAGCACGAATTCGCATTCGAAACCAAGGCAATTCACGTCGGCCAGGAAAGCGCCGATCCCGCAACCGACGCCCGCGCGGTGCCCATCTACCAGACCACCTCGTATGTCTTCCATAGCGCCCAGCACGCTTCCGACCGCTTCCATCTGCGCGACGCCGGCAACATCTACGGCCGCCTGACCAACCCCACCCAAGGCGTCTTCGAGGACCGTATCGCGGCGCTGGAAGGAGGCGTCGCCGGTCTGGCCGTCTCCTCGGGCGCCGCGGCCATAACCTACGCGGTCGAGGCCATCGCCCAGGCGGGAAGCCACGTGATCGCGCAGAAGACAATCTACGGCGGCACGGTGAATCTGCTCGAGCACACGCTCTCGAAGTTCGGCGTGAGCACCAGCTTCGTGGACATCCACGACATCGCGGAATACGAAGCCGCTTTCCAAGACAACACCCGCCTCGTCTTCATCGAAACGCTCGGCAATCCGCATTCCGACATTCCCGATGTCGAAGCCGTCAGCCGCATCGCCCACGAGCATGGCGTTCCCGTTGTCGTCGACAACACCTTCGGCACGCCCTACCTGTTCCGCCCCCTCGAACACGGCGCCGATATCGTGGTGCATTCGGCGACGAAATTCATCGGCGGCCACGGCACGACGCTCGGCGGCGTCATCGTCGACGGCGGTAAGTTCGACTGGAGTATCGGCGGCAAGTATCCCCAGTTCACCGAAGTGAATCCCAGTTATGGCATACCCTTTGTGGAAGCGGCGGGGCCCGCGGCGTTCGTCACCTACGTACGCGCCATCCTGCTGCGCGACACCGGGGCGACCCTCTCCCCCATCAACGCCTTCCTGCTGTTGCAAGGAACCGAAACGCTCGCCGTGCGCCTCGACAAGCACATCGCGAACACCAAGGAGGTCGTGAAATTCCTCGCGCAGCATCCGAAGGTCGCCAAGGTGAACCACCCCTCGCTGCCCGGCCATCCGCAACATGAGCGTTACCAGAAGTATTTCCCGAACGGAGGCGCATCCATCTTCACCTTCGATATCAAGGGCGGCCAGGAAGAGGCGTTCAAATTCATCGACAGCCTGCAGCTTTTCAGCCTGCTTGCGAACGTCGCCGATGTAAAGAGCCTCGTGGTGCATCCGGCGACCACCACCCACGCCGAGCTCAGCCCTGAAGAACTTGCGGAAGTGGGCATCACGCCCAGCACCATCCGCCTTTCCATTGGCACCGAGGCGGCGACGGACATCATCTGGGATCTCGATCAGGCGCTCGCGCAGATATAGGCCACGATTCGGGGGCATCGTGCGAAACGCGCTCCCCCAAGCTCTCGGACCCTCAAGCCCCAAGCACAGGAGCCCCGCACGTACATGCTTGCGGGGCTCAGCTTTGCAACTATCGCGGGCTGCAGCACAGCCCGTTTGCAACCGTCGCGGGCCGCAATACGCCCCCGTTTGTTGCGAGCAGTAATACGCCTTTCCTGCCATCACAGACCGAACAGCACGACCCCTACCACCGCAGGCCGCAGCGCCGCCTTTCCGGCATCTACGTTTAGTCCCAGCAAGCAGGCGTTCCCATACATTCACCGTGACATGACGCACAAACGCGATAACGAGCGGCACGCTAACGGAAAACGCCCCACCATCTCCAAGTTTTACCTCTGAGCAAAACCGAAATGCTGGTATCGTTACACGTGCAAAGAGAACGTGTGATGCAAGTTAGGCACGGACGTTCGGAAATCCTTTTCGTCAGGAGGTATGCATGGAAACTGTCAAGCTCTACATCAATGGCGAATTCCTTGACAACGGCGACCGCGAGATGAGGCAAAACATCAACCCGGCCACCGAAGAGGTCATCAACGAATTCCCGATGGCGACCGAGGCCGATGTCAATGCGGCTATCGACGCAGCCTACGAGGCCCAAAAGTCGTGGGGCAAGCTCCCCGCCATTGAGCGTGCAAACTACCTGATGGAACTCGTGCGCATGGTGCAGGAGCGTCAGGAGACCTTCGCCCGCATCAACACCGAGGAAATGGGCAAGCCGCTCGCGCAGTCCATGGACGAGGCCGGCTGGCTCGCCGCCTACCTGCAGTACTTCGCGGCGCAGGCACGCCACATGATGGGCGAGATCATTCCGTCCGACCGTCCGAACGAGAACATCCTGCTGTACAAGATGCCTATCGGCGTCGCCGCTCAGATCATGCCGTGGAACTTCCCGCTCTTCCTGATCGGCCGCAAGGTTGCACCGGCGCTCATCGCGGGCTGCACCGTCGTTCTGAAGGCATCCTCCGACTGCCCGAACGGCGCATACGAATTCGCGAAGCTCGTTGACGAGTCCAGCCTGCCGAAGGGCGTCATCAACGTCATCACCGGCCCCGGCGCTTCGACCGGCAACGCAATGGCCACGAATCCGAAGGTCGGCATCGTCACCGTCACCGGCTCGACGGCCGCCGGCAAGAAGGTCATGGAAGCCGCTGCCCAGAACGTGACGAAGGTCTCGCTCGAGCTCGGCGGCAAGGCGCCGGTCATCGTGATGAACGACTGCGACCTCGATGCCACCGTGGAGCACGTGTACAACTCGCGCATCATCAACACCGGTCAGGCATGCAACTGCGCCGAGCGCGTATACGTGCAGGAGGGCATCTACGACGAGTTCGTCAAGAAGATCGTCGCCCGCTTCGAGAAGGCGACCTACGGCCCCGGCCTGGGCGGCGCGTTCGACATGGGCCCGATGGTGAACAAGGGCCAGCAGGAGCACGTGGACGAGCTTGTGCAGTCCGCTATCGCCGAAGGCGCGAAGATCGAATGCGGCGGTAAGAAGGCAACCGTCGACGGCAAGGGCTTCTACTACGAGGCCACCGTCATCACCGGTGTCACGCATGAGAGCCGCATCATGAGGGACGAGATCTTCGGACCGGTTCTCCCCATCACGAAGTTCAAGACGCTCGACGAGGCCATCGAGATGGCGAACGACTGCGAGTACGGTCTGACGAGTTCCATCTACACCACCGACTATGACACGGTGATGCGCGCCATGAACGAGATCCGCTTCGGCGAGACCTATGTGAACCGCGAGCACTTCGAGGCCTTCCAAGGCTTCCATCAGGGCGTCCGTGGTTCGGGTATCGGCGGCGAGGACGGCGAGCGCGGCCTGGAGGAGTACCTCGAGACCCACATCTGCTACATCGACTACGATCTCAATCGCAACAAGGCGTAAGGAGCACCTGTCGAATCGCCGCTTGAACATGCCGCTTGAGCTGCGGCGATAATAGCGACAATAGCGGCGATAGCAACCGCTAAGCGCGAAGGGGCCGCCGGGAAAACCCGGCGGCCCATCTTTGTGCAACGAGGGCGTCCCTCAGTCTCTCGCCCAAAGCCACCAATTCCGCAGCCTCTTGCTCCGCAGCATCCAGCCAATGAAACAAAGGGCGCGGGCCGCATGAAGCAACCCGCGCCCTTACCGCATCAAACTCGAGCCTACACGTCAAAAAGCTGACCGTGACGCTCATAGCGCGTCACCCGCGCCGGGCGATTCTCGTCGTCGACAAACACCACCCGCGGCGGATTCGCTTCCGCCTCTTCGGGCGTCATCTGGGCGTAAGCCATGATGATAATCTTGTCGCCCACGCTCACCATGCGCGCGGCGGCGCCATTCAGGCAGATCATGCCGCTTCCCGACTCGCCGGCGATCGCGTAGGTCTCAAAACGCGAACCGCTGTCGACATCGGCAATCTGCACCTTCTCATATTCGCGAATGCCGGAGGCATGAAGCAGATCCTCGTCGATCGTTATCGATCCCACGTAATTCAGCTCCGCCTGCACGACCGTCGCCCGATGGATTTTTCCGTGGAGCATCTCCAGAACCATCTTTAAACTCCCTTGTTACCGCAAAACAAACATTGCATCAGATTTTGACAGTTGGCTTATTTTGTCTGTCTCATTCTGCATAAAGTCGTGAATACTACACGATGAAATTGTCGATAAGCCGCGTTTTCCCGATGTAGACCGCGATGGCCACGAGCGCCGGACTCGCGATGGTCTCGATCGGCATCGTTGTCACACCATCAACCGCGGACACGTAATCGATGCGCGCAAGCGGCTCGGACGAAATCTTCTCGGTCATGGCATCGACAACGCGCGCCGCGCAGGTCTCGCCCTTTTCCACCATGTCCTGACCAAGGAAAATCGCCTGGGAAAGAACCACGGCCGCCTTGCGCTCTTCCGGCGAAAGGTAGGTGTTGCGCGAAGACTTCGCAAGGCCGTCCTCCTCACGCACGATTGGGCAACCCACGATCTCGATGCCGTAGGACAGATCGCGCACCATCTGGCGAATAACCGCAAGCTGCTGCGCGTCCTTCTGGCCGAAGAAGGCCTTGTCGGGGGTCACGATATTGAAGAGCTTCGACACGACCGTGCACACGCCGCGGAAGTGAATGGGACGCGTCTTGCCGCAAAGCTGCTTGGGCATCTCGGAGAGAATCTCGACATAGGTCGCCGCGCCGGGCGCGTACATCTCCTCCACCGAGGGATGGAACGCGAGGCTCGCACCATGCTCTTCGAGCAGCTTGCAATCGCGTTCGAAATCACGCGGATAGGTCTCCAGATCCTCACCCGGGCCGAACTGCGTCGGGTTCACGAACACCGACACGACCACCCTATCGCACTGGGACACCGCAGCGTCCACGAGGCTCGCATGGCCCTCATGCAGATAGCCCATCGTCGGCACGAGGCCAACCGTCAAACCCTGCTTGCGCCATTCCGCCACCTGCGCCCGCACATCCGCAATCTTCTCTGCGACTTCCATCGCCTGCATCCTTTCTTTCATGCGCGCGGCCTCGGTCCTTCTCCAAGGCTCGCATCGCCTATCAAACCATTTCCGGCGCGCCATGCCACGTAGCAAAATCGCCTTCGTGAAACGCAGCACGCCACTTCCGGCGCGCCACATTACCGCGCACCCAAATCGTCACCGCGTACCGCGCGGTCAAATCGCCCCGCGCGACCAGGCGCCCAAATCAACGCAGCACACGCGACGAGGTGCCGCTACTTCCGGTACTCGGCATCAAGCTGCGCCAGATACTCATCCGCGCAGTCGCTCTTCACGAACGCATGCTCCGCCGCCGGGAACGAGGCATCCTTTACCGCCTCGTCATAAGCGTTGAACGCATCGGTCATCTGCGCGCCGAGCTGCGCGAATTGCCGCACGAATTTCGGCTTGAAATCGCCTGACATTCCCAGCATGTCCTGATAGACGAGCACCTGCGCGTCGGTTCCCGCGCCCGCGCCAATGCCGATGGTGATGATGTCGAGCTTCTTCGTGATAAGCGCAGCGAGCTTCGGCGGCACACACTCGAGCGTGACGGCGAAAGCGCCCGCCTCTTGCACGGCAAGCGCATCCTCGAGCACGCGGCGGGCGTTCTCCTCGCCCTTGCCCTGCACCTTGAAACCACCAAAAGCGTTCACCGACTGAGGCGTCATGCCAACATGGGCCACAACCGGAATGCCCGCCTGCGTGATGGCCGCGATCTGGGGGCAGACGTCCTTTCCGCCCTCAAGCTTCACCGCCTGCACGCCCGCCTCTTTCATCATGCGACCGGCGTTCTCAAGCGCCTGCTGCGCAGAAAGCTGGTAGCTCATAAAAGGCATGTCGAGCACAACGAAAGTCTCCGTGCAGCCGCGCGCGACGCTGCGACCATAAATGATCATCTCGTCGACGGTCACCGGCAGCGTGTCCGCATAGCCCAGCATCGTCATCCCCAGACTGTCGCCCACCAGCACGAGGTCGACATTCGAGGCGTTAATCAGGCGCGCAGTCGAATAATCGTAGCAGGTGAGCTGCGATATCTTCTCGCCCCGACGCTTCATGTCGAGCAGGGTATTCACTGTGTGCTTCTTCTTCATCTTCCCGCCTCCTTACGGTTTTGCGTTTCTCATTGGGAAACCGGGGCTGCCCTTGCGACCCCGAATGACTTGCATGCCGAATGCCTCACGAGCGACTGAACGTGTCGAACATGCGCCCGCATTCACGCGCGATCGCACGCGCCGAAGACACAGCTCTTGCGTCGTTCGCTTTCCACGCCGAGACAGTTCCGCATGTTTCCCTGAGAACGCATGCGTTTCATAACCCTCCCCCGCAGGGATAAGCCTGAACCCTCTTCTCTTTCCGTTTTTCAACCTGACGGTATTGCTGTTCGCCCTGGTATGGCTTCCCCTCAAAGGAATGCCATCCGGACGGGGATGCACTATATCACAAGAACAAATCGGCATGCTATCATGCAAAAAGGATTCACCGGGAGCCTGCGGAAAACGCGGCTGAGAGGCGAGGGAATCGCGACCGGAAAGACGGCCCCGATAATGCGGGGCTGACAATGAATCGACGCCAGGCGGCGGCGATGCCGCAGCAACTGGCGCATTTCCCTCGCACATCATGATGCCGCGGCACGACTGTCAACGACAGGAGATGAGCTATGCCAGAATATTCGACCCAGATGGAGGCGGCGCGCAAGGGAATCATCACCCCTCAAATGGAATGCGTCGCCAATAAGGAGCATCGCGACGTGGAATGGATCCGCGAGCGCATGGCTGCCGGACGTATCGTCATTCCCGCAAACCACCATCACGAGGCGCTTTCGCCTTGGGGCGTAGGTGAAGGGCTTTCCACGAAGCTCAACGTCAACCTGGGCGTTTCGGGCGATATGCACGACTACGACATCGAGATGGAAAAGGTGCGCATGTCGCTTGCCCTCGACGTCGAATCGATCATGGACCTTTCCAACTGCGGAAAGACGGCGCGTTTCCGCCGCGAGCTTATCGCGAAGAGCCCCGCGATGATCGGCACCGTGCCGATGTATGACGCCGTAGGCTATCTCGAAAAGGAGCTCGCCTCCTGCACGGCGGAGGACTTCCTGCGCGTCGTCGAGGCGCATGCGAAAGACGGCGTCGATTTCGTCACCATCCACGCCGGCATCAACCGCCGCACCGTCGACGCCTTCATGCGCGAAGGCCGCACGATGAATCTCGTTTCGCGCGGCGGCTCGCTGCTCTTCGCCTGGATGGAGCTCACGGGCAACGAGAACCCCTTCTTCGAGTACTACGACGACCTGCTCGACATCCTCTACAAGTACGACATGACGATCAGCCTGGGAGACGCCTGCCGCCCGGGATGCCTTGACGACGCGACCGACTCCTCACAGATCTCCGAGCTCATCGAGCTGGGCAACCTCACGCAGCGCGCCTGGAAGCGCGATGTGCAGGTGATGATCGAGGGCCCGGGCCACATGGCGCTCGACGAGATCGCGGCGAACATGAAACTCGAAAAGCGCCTGTGCCATGGCGCGCCCTTCTACGTGCTCGGGCCGCTGGTCACCGACATCGGAGCGGGCTACGACCACATCACCTGCGCTATCGGCGGCGCGATCGCCGCATCTGCCGGCGCCGACTTCCTCTGCTACGTCACGCCCGCCGAGCATCTGCGTCTGCCCGACATCAAGGACGTGCGCGACGGCATCGTGGCGACCCGCATCGCGGCGCATGCCGCCGACATCGTGAAGGGCGTCCCGGGCGCGCGCGAACGCGACCTCGAAATGGCGAAAGCCCGCCATGCCTTTGATTGGGAGCGCATGTTCGAGCTCGCCATCGACGGAGAGAAGGCGCGCGAGTACTACAATTCCGCACCCCCGCAAGAAGACGAGACCTGCACCATGTGCGGCAAGATGTGCGCGGTACGCACGGTGAACCGGGCGCTCGAGAAGATCGACCCCGGCCTGCTTGAGGTTTAGAAATTCGAGTCGCGGCTCCTGGGGCTCGGCCTGACGGAAACCGAACGGTTGCCTGGCGGACCCCACTCAGGCAAAACCCCGCCATTCATGAGAAGAGGCGCTTTCCGAAAGGAAGGCGCCTCTTCTCGTTGGGCTCTCATTACGCGCGGATTCGAAACGGAAAACGGCTTCGGGCGAAACCCGGGTCGTGACCTACCCCAGTCCAACGCGCAGATGCTCGCCCATCATCGCCATCACGTCGTTACCGATATCGATGCCCATGGCGCCCACAAGAGGCCAAGCGAGCTCGAACATCCGCGCATCCGTGAAGCCCACGCCAGCCGATACAACAAGCGAACGCACCGTTCCCGATGGAGCTGTCGGCACATTCCGAGCAAGCAAAATGGAGGTGGCGCGCTCGATGCTTGGCACCTCCTTGAGCTTGAGCGAATGGGCGAGCTGCGTTATCGCCTGGTCGAAAGGCGTCGCGCCTTCCGCATGACCGCGGGCGAGCGTGAAGGCTGCCAGCGCCGATTCTGCATCGCCGCCCATCCAGAAAGCATTGGCGAGATGGGTGTACAAGACCGTCGCCATCTGCTGACGCGCGCATACCTTTATCGCCTGACGCAAGAAGGAAATCGCGTCCTGCGGGCGATTCAGCACGAGCATCAGCTGGGCAAGCTCAAGCTGAAGGCCGGAGCTCGTAGGCGCCAGCGACGAGCATTCGTACGCCCGCGCCACTGCCGCATCCACATCGCCCGATTCGGCATAAAGCTTGGCAAGCGCGCTACGGCTGCGGTAGACCACCGCGGAAACCGGCCGGAATTCCTCGTTGTCGTCGCGCGCGATCGCGCCAACCGCGCAGCGCGTCATGAGATTGGGGAAATAGGCGTAACGCACCACATGCGACGCCCCGCCCCCGTCGTCAACACGAAAGCTGAAAGCGTCAGCGTCGTTCTGCATCGCCAGCACGCGGTCGACGTCCGCTTCGATATCCGCCTCGCGACCGCTTCTCTTCAAGCCCGCCGCGCCGTCCCGAAGCGCCGCCTCGGCATCAGCGACAACACCGCTCTTGCCTTCGAAATCCGGCAGCGGATTCCTCTCGGCCAATTCCTCCAGACGCGCCATGGCAAGCAGACGTGAATCGGCCGCATCCTCAATCGCGCTTTGAACCTCGTCGAGCTCGCGCAAGTCGGTTGTCGCCTCCACATCCAGATCGCGCACCGTCTGCGCGTGGAGCAGCTGCGCGAGAAACGAAGGCAGGGTCCGCTGGTCGTCCGACATGGCCAAACGGGAAGGCGAAAGGGTCGCCGTCAGCGGCTCGACAGGAAGCAGGCCCCCTTCCCCATCAAAAGAAGCACGTGCCTCCTTGGGCGCCAGCAGCGACAGCAATTCGGCGGGATGCGTCGTCGCGCAATTCCCATCGCGGCCAATACGCGCAACCGCGCCGCTCGTAATATGTGGAAGCGTGCGGTTGAGGAAGGACATCCGCTCGAAAGCGAGAGACAACACCGACGTGCCTGTCGAAGAACCCGCGCAAGCGGTCACCAAAACGGTGCGGATTCCCAGGCTCGCGCCAAACGCGCACGAAGCGACAAGCGCCGCAAGCCTGAGGGCGTAGAGCGAAGCGCGCGCCGTTTGCTCGCTCCCATGGTCTTCCCAGCGCGATTCGTTTTCATTCCAGAGGCTCCGTGGAAAAGCGCTGGCTGCCGGCACGCCAAAATGCACATTGAGCACGCCCTGCTCGACATCGCCATCGAAGTGATATTCAAGCCGATAAGGAATGCGCAGCCGTTCGCAAGTCCGCAGAAAACGCGTCCGAACATCCCATTCGCCACCTCGCGCGGGGTTCGCGGGCAAATAGACGCAATAGGGATTCTCCTCCTGGCTCGCGTCGAAATGCACCGCCGCATCGTCGGCTATCCCGGCAAGGTTGCGCCGGTCATGCAGGGCGCAGCGGGACTCCCCCACTGCGGCGAGCGCGGTCGATTCCCCCTGCGAGCGCAAACCCGCCTCGATAAGCTCAAGCCGGTTCAAGCATGCTTCAACCGACAACAGAACCGCACGCTCCTCTTCCGTCACATCATCAGGGAAACGCAGCCAGAACATGAGCGTCGTCGAAAGCCGCGACACCCGTATTTCATGCCGCGTCGCTATCTGGCGCAGCTCGGCCGACCCCGCCTGTTGCAGCATGCGGGCGGCATAGCGCTCGAAGCCGGAGCTGGGAGTTTCATCCCCTTCCTGTGCCTCCATCACGCGGAAAATCAGGCTGTCGATCGCATCGGGCAGCGGCTGTGCGGTGAAAGTCCGCAGGACATCGGCAATCGTTCCGGATGCCGCCGCGACCGACGAGCCCAAACGGGGAAGCAGGTAGAAGGCGAGATACGAAACGGCAAGAAACACGCGCCACGCAAGCCGCCGGCCCGCGTAAGAGCCAAGCACGCGCGTGAGGTCGGCGTTATCGGTTATGCCTTCGGAGGCCTTCGCCTGAAGCGCTTCGAAAGCGTATTGGCCTGGGAAATAGCTCCGGTACGCCACCTTTGTCACCAGCTCATCGGAGCCGTGGCGCCGCGCGCGGACGAGATTCGCGCCGTCACCCTTGTCATGCTCGACCGCAAGCACCGGAACACCCGGCGTCACAAACGCGATAGGGCGGTCGCACTCGGTAACCGTACCGCCCTTCCCTATCCACGCCAAAAGGTGACAGCTGCGCGATTCGTGGAACTCCACGACATAGCCCACGCCCTCGTCGGGCTGCTGACACACGTCCCAAACAACTCCATAGCGCTTCGTGGGGTCCTGACCCGGCAAGGGGTCAAGCTCGATGGATTTTCCGGTCAAGGGAATATGCACTTCGAATTCGTAATCCAGACTCATCTTTACCTTTCCCGGTTTAATCGCTCGTCTCGCCGCCCCGCTGTCAAGCAAGAAGGGAGGCGTAATCAAAATGCCGCGGCAGTCATGCGCGGGTCGGCTGCACGACCACCCGTGTAGGCAGCCGCGAGACCATTCTCCCGCGCGGGTCGGCAGCACAACTACCCCCGCACGAGAATCGCCCGTAAGGCCGCTCCTCCATCCACGATTCCGCCGCAGCACATGCTTGTTCTTGGCTCCTGCTATTATTAATAGCATGCCTCTTGCAGAAGTTAGCGACATAAACGACGCGCGGCTTGCGATGTATTCCCATCAGCGGGACGCGCTCCTGCTCGATTGGCCCGGATACGAACACGGCCTGTTTATTGGCGAATCCGCCAATGTCATCACGCGCGCCATGGATTCGGGCATCATGCCGATATCGTTCTTTCTTGAGCACAAATGGCTCGAGAAAAGCATGCCGGCCATTGAGCAGGCATGGAGCCGCGATCCAAGCATTCCCGTTTTCTGCGGCACGCATGAGCAATTCCGCGCCGTCACCACCTACGAGATCACCCGCGGCGCGCTTGCCGCGTTTCCCCGTCCGGCGCTTCCCGATGTGCGCGAGCTGCTCGCCTCGGCGCGACGCGTCGCCGTGCTCGAAGACGTCACCAACTACGCGAACATTGGAGCCATTTTCCGCAGTGCCGCGGCGCTCGGCGTCGATGCGGTGCTCGTGACACCCGGCTGCCACGACCCGTTCTACCGACGCGCGGCGCGCGTGTCGATGGGCACGGTGTTCCAGGTTCCCTGGACGCGCATCGGCACGCAGCTTGATTGGGCGCGCGACGGAATGCCGCTGCTTCACGAGGCGGGCTTCACCGTGGTCGCTCTCGCCTTGAAGGAGAACGCCATGCCGCTCGATGACCCGGTTCTCAAGACCCGCGAAAAGCTCGCGCTCGTGCTGGGAACCGAAGGCGAGGGCCTCAAGGACTCGACCATTGCCGCCTGCGACGGAACGGTCATCATCCCGATGGAACACGGCGTCGATTCGCTCAATGTCGCCGCCGCCAGCGCGGTGGCTTTCTGGGAACTGCGCACGCATTAAGCAACAGCTGTCCGCGTCGCAAGCCAGACCGCGCATGTTGCGCGCCACTACGCCGCCGCTAGGCTGCAGCCGTCACCAGACTGCACTCGCTAAGCCAGCAGCCACTCGACCTCGCGCGACCCGCGCACGAAAGCGCTCCCGCTAAGCCGCGTCCTTCACCCAATCAAGGATGAGCTTCTCCGCCTGCTCGCGCTGTTCCTGCGCGCTTATCATCGCAGTGCCGTCACGATCCTGCGTGCCGTAATCGCCGAACTGCGCATGGTTTCCACCCTCTATGACCTGCGTCGTCGTATCGGCAGGCTGCAGTGCGACGGATTCGGAAAGATTGTCGCGGTTTATCACGCCATCTTCCGAACCGTAAATCTCAAGCATGCGCAATCCGCTTTGCGTGAGGTCGACCGTCGGATAGCTCGCGAGCAAAATGACGCCGCGCGTCTGGCTGATGTTGTCAGCCGCCCACTGGCACGCCGTCGTGCCGCCAAGCGAATGTCCGCCCACATACCAGTTCTTCTGCTGGGAATACGCCGACATCACCGCGCTTGCGGCATCCGCTTTCAGAACCGAGAGATTGAATGGCGCCTTCACGATGACGCAGAACATGCCCTCATTTGCAAGGTCATTCATCAGGGGCGCATACGCCTCGGCGGCAACCCTGGCTCCAGGATAGAAAATGAAGGCGCTATCAGCATCGGGATCGCCAAAGGCAATCCAATCCTGCTGGTTGTCGACCGCCACCTCTTCAGTGGAGACAAGCGCCTGCTGCGCAAGCTCGCCCTCATGAGAATAGTTGCAGGTCCAGAGCGTGAAGCTCAGAAGAACGAACACAATAATGCCCACGACAAGAATGATGCGGCGATGTCTGCGATCGGTGCGCAGCTTTTCAGGATCGGGCGGAGCCGGCGCCGGCTTTGGCGCGGGTGGCACCCGTGCCGCCGCTTTTTCCGCGTTCGTCATCTTCTTCTTCGGCTTATTCACCCGCATGACCTTCCCTCTGCGACTTTGCTGCACCGCCTATTATAAAAAAAGCGGGGCCGAAGCCCCGCAATGCCACAATTTGTAGCGTATTCGACGATGCCGTCCCTTACGGACGAAGACCGCTGCCACCCTGGATGGTGATGGTCTCGCCGGAGATGTAGCTGGCCATCTTGCTTGCCAGGAACACGGCAACCGGAGCGATGTCGTTCTTGGGATCGCCAAAGCGGCCCAGCGGAATGCCCTTGATGGTCGCGGCGAAGGTGTCGGGGTACTCTTCCTTCCAAGCGGCGAGCTGCTCGGTCATAGCGAGCGGGCAAATGACGTTCGCGCGAACGCCGTCGGGGCCCCACTCGGTTGCAGCAACGCGGGTCATGCCGCGGATGCCCTCCTTAGCAGCAGCGTAGCTGGACTGGCCGGGCTTGCCGAACAGACCTGCGCCGGAAGCGAGGTTGACGACGGAACCCTTGGTCTTCTTGAGCTCGGGGAATGCGTGCTTCATGTAGAAGAACGCCGCGTACAGGCCGGTGTTGATAGCCAGGTCGAAGTCCTCCTTGCTGTGGTCAACCAGCAGGGTGCCGGACTTGGAAGCCTGAGCGTTGTTGACAACGGTGTCGAGCTTGCCGTAGTGAGCGACGGTCTCGGCGATAACCTGCTTAACAGCTTCCTCGTCGGAGCCCTCAGCAACGACATGGATGACGTCGATGCCATAGGTGGCCTTCAGACGCTCTTCAGCATCGATCAGACGCTGCTCGTTGCGACCCGTGATGCACAGGTTCGAACCCTCTTCAGCAAAGGCGCTGGCGATGCCAAAGCCGATGCCCTTGCCACCACCGGTGACGATTGTGACATTTCCTTCAAGCAGACCCATTAGAACCCCTTTCGTTATAGAAACTTCTTTGGTCTCAGAAGTTCTCTGATTCAAATCCTAGGAATGCAAGCGGCGGTTCACCCGTTTAGTATTTTTTACGGTAGAGAGCTATCGGCAAACGGTGATGACTTTGTGTTTGAAACAAGCCGATGTTCTGCGCATATTAATAACCGAGATTTCGATATAAAAATCGTCAATAAAGAGGCGCCACCAGCAGATAAACCGCCGGCAGCGCC
>CAVFFT010000002.1:0-11042 GCA_963621885.1 bacterium | reverse complement strand
CCCGGCGTCGTGCGCACGAACACATCGGTCGCGCTCGTGAAATCGCGTGATTCGCGCGGGTCAACCACCAGCTGCATCGGACGCGTACGCTCAAACCACTGCGTCAGTCGCTTCGAAATGGGCCAGCGCCCAAAGCGGATGACGACATCCGCCGCCGGCACATCCTCATGCGCGAGGAAGCTGTCGTAGTTGTCGATGACCAGCACATCATCGCAGCCACGCAACTGCGAAAGCGGGTCGGCCAGCAGCGGCACCTGGAATTCCCGAGCAAAGCGCAGCAGATTCCGCATGCCGCCCGAGCCGGTGAAACAGCGCTCGCCGCACACGGCCACCACGCGCTTGCCATCCAGCCAGCTCGCAATCTCGCGCGCCCGGTTGGGGCCCAGCGCCAGCCAGCCGCCAATGCGCGGCTGCAGGTCGCGCTCGGTCGCGGCCACATGCCCGCCCACGCTCACGCGCCCGATGGTGAACATGTCCGGCTGCGAGAGGTCGGGTTTCAGCGGGTCGTCAAAGGGGAAATTCAGATGCACCGGCGACGCATCGAGCAGCGAGCCGCCACCTGAGCCCAGACTTCCTTCCGCGACACCTGCCGCCGCGGTCATGGCCTCGCGTGCCGCTTGACGCGCGAACGCGATGCTCGTCGCATCCGCCCGCGGCTCGGGCATTTCGCGGAACAGCCGCACCGCGTCGCCAAACACTTTCACCTGGTCACAGGTCTGTGGCGCACCCAAATCCTGCAGGCGCAAGGGGCGGTCGCCCGTGAGCACCACAAGCGGCACGCGGCTGCTCTGCGCTTCCATCACCGCCGGCAAGTAATTCGCCACCGCCGTGCCCGAGGTCGCGATAATCGCCACCGGACGCCCCGACGCCTTCGCCAGACCCAGCGCGAAAAACGCCGCGCCGCGTTCGTCCACGTCAACGTACAAATTTAGGGGAGCGGCATAGGCCACCATTGAAAGCGGCGTCGAGCGCGAGCCCGGGCTCACCACCACATCGCGCAAGCCGCAGCGACGCATCTCGTCGAAGAAAGCCGAAAGGAAGAGCGCCGTATTCGCCGGCCGCATCTCCGCATCCCGCTGCGCCTGGCCTTCCGGATCAAACGCGCTTCCCAGATCGCATGCGCCCATGCGGCCCTCCGTTCTTTTATTTGAACCCCTTACGCTTCTCCCTTAAAAGCGGAAAGAATCGTCTTGAGCTTCATGTCCACTTCGTCGAATTCGTCGGCCGCAACGCTCGCCTCAACGATGCCGCAGCCCGCATACACGTAGCCCATTTCGCCATCGAACACGCCACTGCGAATGCCCACCGAAAACGCGCCATCGCCATCGCCGTCGATGTAGCCCAGCGCGCCGCCGAAAAAGCCGCGGTTGTAGGGCTCGATGCGCCGCAGTGCCATCATCGCCTCGCCCACCGGAGAACCGGAAAGCGCCGGCGTCGGATGCAGCTGGCTCGCGAGCTCGGACAAGGTATGGCCTTCGAGCACCCGCGCCTTCACCGGCGTATGCAGATGCTGCACATGCCGCAGCGCGCGAATGCCGGGGGTTTGCGGGATGTCCACGTCGTAGCAGTTGAGTGCCATCACCTGCCGCAAAAACGACACCACATACTCGTGTTCCTGGCGGTTCTTCTCGTCGTTCATCAGCGCATTCGCCAAAGCCACGCGCTCTTCCTCGGAGCTGCCCGCCGAAATCGTCCCGGCAAGGCACATGCTTTCCACCTGACTGCCACGCTTGCGCACGAGCAGCTCGGGCGTGCAGCCGCAGAAGAACACGTCGCCGTAGCGATACAGGAACACCGTGCCCACCGCATCGCCATCGATCAGGTTCACGAGCAGGTCTTTCGACGAGAAGGGATGCTCCGCCCGTAGAAGCCGTTGCTGCGACAGCACAATCTTGTTGATGCGCCCACCGCGGAAGGCATCCTGCGCCATCGCGACCTCGCGCTCCCAAACGGGATAGTCGCCCGCTTCCAGATGATAGGGAATGGTGCAGCGCGTGCGCGCGGGTGCCTGCGACGCCTGACGCATGAAGCGCGCAACGCGCCCCTCGTACACGGGTCCCAAGCTGTTCACCTGCAGATACGCGCCGCGTTCATCCTCAATCAGCACGAGTTCGGGCAGCATGAAGCGCAGCCGCGGGAAGGTCTGAAAGAGCTTGTCCGCGGGCGCGGGATTCCATTCATCAAAACGATTGAAGGAAAACAGGATAGGCGCCACCGCTTCGCTTCCCTGCGTTTCGTATTCGAAATCGCTCATCGAGGGGAAGGCAATGCAGCGGCCCAGGCCGAAATAATGGCAGCCTCGTTCTTTGTCGTAATACACGAATTGGTCGCTGAAACCCTTCTGCAGCGCGCAGAAGGCATCGACCATATCGGCATCCAGGCGCGACGTCGCCGAATATACGCGCGCCATGAATTAGATCTTGTACATGGAAAGGAACAGGTCCTCGCGCTGCAGCTTCACCTGCACGCCCAGAGCCTCGCCGTCGGCGGCCAGGCGCTCCTGCACCTTGTTGAAGGACGCCACTTCCTCGTTCAGGTCGACAATCATCGTCATACTGAAGATGCCAGCCAGCAGCGTCTGGCTGATGTCGACGATGTTCGCGCCGCATTCTGCAAGCGTCACTGAAACGCGGGCGACGATTCCCGTCGTGTCTTTACCAAGAACGGAGAGTACACAGCGCATAAGCGGGTTCCTTTCCCTTTGAATCATTTCTGCCATGGTACCGCAAAACCCGGCGGGCACAGCTTGCCTGCGAAACTCGGACGGCGAAAATGCCGCTGTGAAACCGAGCGTTTACCAGCTGGGTGGCAAGCGCGAGAATGGCAAGCCTTCGCGCGGGGCGCCCAGGCTGCCGCGGCCGCCCAAGCCACCGCGAGTCGCCCAGCACGCCCTTGCCCGGGAGCGGCGCAGCTTGCCCGCGGCTAATCGTTCAGTATCAGCGAGAGCGCCTCGCTGCGCGTCGCGGCATTGCGTTCGAACACGCCGCGCACCGCCGACGTCACCGTCTTCGAGCCCGGCTTCTGCACGCCGCGCATGCTCATGCACAGGTGCTCGGCCTGCATCACCACCATCACGCCCTGCGGCGCGAGCTGCTGCGTCAGGCATTCCGCAATCTGCGTGGTCAGGCGCTCCTGCACCTGCGGGCGACGAGCGTAGGCCTCCACCAGGCGCGCGAGCTTGGAGATGCCGCAAATGCGCCCGTCAGCTGCGGGAATGTAAGCCACATGGGCCTTTCCGAAGAAGGGAACGAGATGATGCTCGCAGATGGAGTAGAAGGGGATGTCCTTCACAAGCACCATGTCGCGCTGGCCCTCGTCGAAGGTCGTCTCGAAGTACTCCGCCGGATCGGTGTTCAGGCCGACGCAAATCTCCTCGTACATGCGCGCCACGCGAGCGGGAGTCTTCTTCAGGCCCTCGCGATTGACGTCCTCGCCGATTCCCTCGAGGATAAGGCGCACGCCCTCCTCAATCTTGTCGTGATCCATGCTTTCACCTCGTCATGTCGCGGGAGCTGCGCCCCGCCCGTTTCGTTTCTGCGGGACTTGCGTGCCCCGCATGCTTGTCGTATCGCGGGGCGCCTAGACACCCCGCCTGTTTGTTCCCGCTGCGGGGCCTGCCAGCCCCGCCCGTTTGTTCACGTTGCGGCGCCTTCCAGCCCGCTTTGTCGTACCGCGCGAAGCTCCGTGAACTGCGCCCCGCCCGTTTCCATTGTTTAAGCGCGATTATTCCAGTTCCAGACCCACCGGACAGTGGTCGGAACCCGTAATGGTGGAATAAATGTTCGCCGCGCGCACCTGCGGCGCCAGCTCCTCGCTCACGAGAAAGTAGTCGATACGCCATCCCGTGTTGTTCTCGCGCGCGCGACCCCGATAGCTCCACCAGCTGTATGCCCCTTCAAGCGTGGGGTGCAGGCGGCGGAAGGTGTCGACGAATCCCGCATCCACAAGCTCGGTGAACTTCCCGCGCTCCTCGTCGGAAAAGCCGGCGTTGCCGCGATTCGTCTTTGGGTTCTTCAGGTCAATCTCGTTGTGCGCCACGTTGAAATCGCCGCACATCACCACCGGCTTCGGCTGCGCCGTGGCGCCGCCCGGCAGCTCGCCCCGCTCAAGCCCCTTGCAGAAGCCGCGGAAGGCATCGTCCCATTTCATGCGGTGGTCGATGCGCGCGAGCTCATTCTGGGCATTCGGCGTGTACACGTCGACAAACCAGAAATCGGGATACTCGAGCGCGCACACGCGGCCCTCGGTATCGAGCTCCGGGTCGCCCAGCTCATGAAGCACCTGCAGTGGCTCCTTGCGAGCGTACACCGCCGTGCCGGAATAACCCTTCTTCTCGGCATAGCTCCAGTAGCTCGTATAGCCCGGGAATTCGAGCTCTATCTGGCCTTCCTGAAGCTTTGTCTCCTGAATGGCGAAAATGTCGGCGTCGAGCTGCGAGAAGACATCCTCGAAGCCCTTCTTCACCACCGCGCGAAGGCCATTCACATTCCACGAGACGAATCTCACCGCATCCCCTCACTCTGTTTCTGCCGCCCAATATGGCAGCGGCTTTTTCGTGCTCTCGATCGCCCGGCCGCACCAGCGCCCGGCCCGTACTTCAAGCCGCGCCGGCGGCCAGCCCGCGCCCTGCCACACCAGCGCCCGGCGCCACATCACCCGCGTCGGCGCCCGGCGCCACCACCGCGACACCCGCACCAGCGCCCGGCGCCACATCGCGCGTCGCCCGGCCCGTACTTCAAGCCGCGCCGGCGCCCAGCCCGCGCGACCCTCAGCACACGCGCAAACCTGCCACCTATAACACAGCGGCGGCACAACGCACGTTGCACCGCCGCCTTCACCTTGCTTTCAGCATGGCAGCTCGTCATTCAACTGCCGGTCAACCGCAGCCAACACGAGCCACCATAAGCACGCCGGCGATTCTACTTCTTGTTCTTCGCCTGGCCTGCCGAACGATACTGCTCCTTGCGCGCCTCTTCAGCGGCCTTGTTGGCCTTACGACGCTCCGCACGCTCCTGCGTACGACGCTCCTTCTCTTCCACGCGCGCAGCAACCTTCTGCTCCTGCTTCGTGTACTCGATGCGCTGCTTCTCGCGCTGCGCCTTCGTCTGGGAGCGCTTCTTGTCGCGACCCTCGTTGCCGTAGCCAATGCCCAGCACGCGGCCGATCGGGCGCTGCTTCGCATAGGAAATGTAGATGCCCACGCCGATGGCGATGAACGGCAGGATCCACAGCACCATGCTGATCATCTGCGTCTCGTCGTTGGGATCGTATACCGTGAAGGGATACGACAGGGCGATGAACACGAGCAGGAACGAGATGATGACGCAACGGCGACGCCACACGTCCCACTTCTTGTATTCCTCGCGCAGCAGCTTCTCGCTCGTCTTCGGTCCGACTTTCGGCTCCTCGACTTCCTGCTGCTCTTCGCTCTTATCGCGGCTAAACAGACGGGCAAGGCCGGTCTTCTTCTTCGGGCCTCCGCTTACGAAATTCGTGCTTTCTCCCGCTTTGGCCTTCGGCTTCATGCTCGATACCGATTTACGGGAAACGCCCTGCTTGTCCTTCTCCATGACATAGCGGTCGTTCATGGGGTTACGTCGCGACATGTATTCCTACTTCCAGATTCTTTCCTTGCGAGCGAGAAATTTTACCACTTCTTGCCCGTAATCATTTCATATGCGGTGATGTACCTCTGCGAGGTCTGGGCGATAACGTCCGCCGGCATGTGCGGCGGATTGCCCGTACGGTCCCAGTTGGCGGTGAGCCAATTGCGCACGTACTGCTTGTCGAAGCTCGGCTGCTCTTCGCCCACCTTGTAGCTATCCGCAGGCCAGAAGCGGGAAGAGTCGGGCGTCAGCACCTCGTCGGCCAGGATGATGCGGCCGTCGTAGCTGCCGAATTCGAACTTCGTGTCGGCGATGATGATGCCGCGCTCCTTCGCGTAATCCGCTGCCTTGCAGTAGATCTTCACGGTCAGGTCGCGCAGGTCGGCCGCCACTTCGTCGCCCACGATCTTGGCCATCTGCTCGAAGGAGATGTTCTCGTCGTGCTCGCCCAGTTCGGCCTTCGTCGATGGCGTAAAGATGACCTCGGGCAGCTTCGAGGAATTCACGAGTCCCTCGGGAAGCGAAATGCCGCAAACCTTGCCGGTTGCCTGGTACGACTTCAGGCCAGAACCCGTCAGGTAGCCGCGGACGATGCATTCGGCCGGGAACATCTGGGCACGCTTGACGATCATGAAGCGGCCGTCGAGCCATTCCTCCCACGGGCGGAATTCCTCGGGAAGGTCGGCCACATCGGTACTGATGAGATGGTTCTCGATGGTGTCGGCGAGATATTCGAACCAGAACACCGAAAGGCGGTTCAGCACGCGGCCCTTTTCGGGGATCTCGTCGGGCAGAACGTAGTCATAAGCGGATATGCGGTCGGTGGCCACCACAAGAAGGCGGTCTCCCAAATCGTACATGTCGCGAACCTTGCCACGGTTCGTCGCTTCAATCGTAATGGGATTCGGCATGCTAATCGCTTTCCTTCCTATTGCTCGTGCCGTCTTCAGAGGCTTCCCCGTCGAGGTTCCAAGAATCGCTCGGCTTGCTTTCACGCGCCTTGCTTTCACGCGGTGCGCCCAGCAGCTCGTCGTCGCCCGGCGTGTACGGTGCGCCAATCAGCTCGTCGTCCGACGCGCCACTTGTCGCAGCCTCGCCCAGCAGGTCGTTTGCCGCGCTCTCGCCCAGCTTGCCTTCCGGCTTGGCCTCGCGCTTGCTGTCGCGCGCCTTGCCGTCACGCTGCTTGCTGTCGCGCGATTTCGCCTCGCGGTCCTTGTCCTTTGCCTCACGGGCTTTTGCCCGCCCCTCATCATAAAGCGGAATGAGGATGGTGAAGGTAGAACCCACGCCCTTTTCACCCTCAACTCGCACAAGGCCATTATGACGGTCGACAATCTCCTTGACCACCGACAGTCCAATGCCCAAGCCGCCCTGCGCCCGATTGCGCCCGGCGTCGCCACGCCAGAAGCGACCAAAGACCTTCTTGCATTCCTCGGGCGAAAGGCCAATGCCCGTATCGGCGACCGAAATGCTTGCCATCGTCTCGCCGCGGGTCACGCGCACCGTGATCGTTCCCTCGGGGGTGTAGCGCACCGCGTTCGAAATGAGGTTCGCGGTGGCTTGACGCAGCATGTCGGCGTCGCCGAACACCTCCACATCGTCGTCCGCCTCGAACACGAGCTTGAGTCCCGCGTCCTGCACGTAGGCCTCGTGAGTGCCGATGATGTCGGTGATGAGCTCACCCAGATTCAGGCGCTTCTTGTTCATCGGAATCTTGCGGTTCTCGAGGCGCGAAAGCTTCAGAAGCGCATCGACCAGGCGCGACAGACGCTGCACTTCGGCATCAATCGTGCCGAGGCGCTCCTCGTCGGGCTCGAAAACGCCATCGACAATGGCCTCGATCGTCGCCTGGATCGCCATCAGCGGCGTGCGCAGCTCGTGGGCCACGTCCGTCGTCAGGCGCCGTTCCATCATGCGGTCCTTCTCGATCGCATCCGCCATGGCATCGAAGGTCATGCCCAGGCGCGACACCTCGTCCTCGCCGGAAAGCCGGGTGCGGGCCGAAAGATCGCCTTCCTTAATCGCGCGGGCCGTTCGCATGACCCGGTTGATGGGATTCACGAAGCCGCGGGAGAAAGCGAGGCCGATGACGATCGAGATGAAAATCGCCAAGATCATTGCGACAAACATCGCCTGGAGGGAGCTATCGCGGTATTCGCGATCGGCGGACGTCAGCAAGGTGTCGCTGCCGTACACCCACACGTTCACCGTGCCCACCTGTTCGCCATCAACCATGATGGGAGACGACACCATCTGGCTCTGCTTTTGCGGAGTACCCAGCTTGCCGCTGTGGTCAGGCGTGTTGTTGTAGCGCGAACCGCCTGATGAATCGAGCACTTGGATGCCGATGCTGTCGCTCACTTCCGCCGCGGCCGCAGCCGGCGCCAAAACGCTCGGCGACCACTGGTGCACGTCCTCGTAGTTGTCGGCTATCGCCACAGCGGTCGAATGGGCCATGCGCTCGATGTTGTCACGCGTGTAGTCCGAGAAATGCTGGCTCCACACAAGGGAGAGCACACTGAACGCGACGAGAATCGTCATGATGGAGATGAAAGAAAACGCGATAGTCAAACGGGCGGTATAGCTCAGGCTCTTCCAGAATTCCCGCGGGCTTTTCCGCTTCTTCGTACGACTGGACGCCTTTTCCCGTTCGGCATTCACGTTCGTTTCCGAATCGGCCATGCATCCTCCTCCCAGAAGCGCCCCACGCCGCGCCTTTCGGCATCAATGCGCAAAGCGCTCTAAAACACGATTTGGCCGAACGGCGCCGAGCCGCCCGGCCAAAGATTCCATTCGCAAAACCGCGGTGGTCCTGCCCGCCGCCGACGTATCAAGCACCGGCGTTTCCTCGCTCGCAAGCAAGCCGCCTACCGCCGCCACATCAGGCGCCGCCGCGCCGTCAGCCGCTGGCAATTTACCAAGCGCCGCGGCCAGTTCTCCGCGTTATTCGGTACCGGTCTTCGACGGATCCTCGAAGCGATAGCCCACGCCATGCACGGTGTGAATCCACTTGGGATTGCGCGGGTTGTCGCCGATCTTCGCGCGCAGGTTCTTCACGTGCGAGTCGATGGTGCGCTCGTAGCCCTCGAAGTCGTAGCCGAGCACCTTCTCGACCAGCTCCATGCGGGAATACACGCGGCCCGGGTAACGCGAAAGCGTCGTGAGCAGCTTGAACTCGCTCGCCGTGAGGTCGACTTCCTTGCCGTCGACCGTCACCTTGTGGCCCGACACATCGATGGTCAGGTCGCCGAAGGTGAGCACGCCACGCTGGGGCTCGCTGTCGACATGGACGCGGCGCAGCAGCGCGCGCACGCGGGCGACGAGCTCGCGGGGGCTGAACGGCTTCACGAGGTAGTCGTCGGCGCCCAGCTCGAGACCGATGATGCGGTCCTCAACCTCGCCCTTCGCAGTCAGCATGATGATGGGCACATCCGAGTTGTCGCGGATGGCGCGGCAGACGCGCTCGCCCGGCACATGCGGAAGCATGAGGTCGAGAATGACCAGACCGAAATGATGCTTGCTAAATTCCTCAAGCGCTTCTTGGCCATCGCCAACCGCGCTTACCCAATAGTTCTCACGCTCAAGATAGGCAGCCACCGCATCGCGGATGGCTTTTTCATCCTCAACCAGAAGAATGCGACGTGTTTCGTTTGGCATCTTGCATCTCCTTACTCCCCTTGTTGCGGGATGGTGTAGTACCCTTTTCCCGCAACCCTTTGGCCGCTCCGACAAAGGGGTCTTCTTATTCAAATTTTTATTATAGCAATTTGGTGAAACGCCCCGGAAAGTCCGGGTGAACAGCACAATAATCGTGCAAAAGATACCCCCAGGAAACCATGTGAGCACGCGTGCCTCGCATTCGGTGAATTTCAGAAGGAAGAACACGGCACCGATGCCTCAAGACAGCAGGGAAAACCGCAGCGTCAAGCAGCCCCAATCGGGCGCGGGCGCACCCAAGACCACCATGCATACTCCCGGCAGCGCGGGCAAGAAAGTCAGCGGAATCGGCGTTGTGGGTGGCGGCTTTGTCGGCGACGACCGCCATTTCAACGTGGACAGCGAAGGTGTCCATGTTCCCACCGGCAATAGCGAGATTCTCATCACGCGCCGGCAGCTGCTCTATGGCGCGGCGGGCATTCTCGGCCTGGCGGCGGTTGGTGGCGTCGCGACGACGGTCGCGCGCGAAAGCGACAGCGCCGACACCGCCGAATCGCTTTCCGTTGCCGAAAACGAGGTCTTCACGCTCGATGACATGAACGAGGTTTCCGCCGACGACGTGATGAGCAGCGTCGGGGAATACAAGCTTCCCTATGGCTCGCTTGTCTGGGCGGGAAACGACAACGTCGCCGCCTGCCTGCTTCCCTCGGAAAAGGCGACGCCCCTTGTGACGGCCGACCTACTGCTTCTCACAACCGGCAACCAGATCACCGTGCTTTCCGCGGCGGATGGCGCCGACGACGGCTTCGAAATCTACGACATCCGCGCAAGCGAAGACGGTATCATCTGGACCGAAGCGAATATTCTCACAAATGTGTGGCGCGTTTTTTCCGCACCCCTCACCGACTACGAGGCGGGCACGCACACCCAGCTTGACGAAGGCGATGCGAGCTACGAAATGCCCACGCTCGCCGTGTCGGGCTCGCGAGCCTACTGGCAGCTCATTCCCGTGACCAGCGACGATGACAGCAGCGAGACCGTGCAAAGCGTGGTGAAGAGCGTCACCTTCGATTCCCCGAAGAAGGCGAGCACCGTCTACACGGTCGATGGCAGCTGCCAATGCGCGCTTTCTATCGACAACAGCAACGGAAACGTCATCATCACCGCGCCCAACCCGGACGCGTCTTCTCAATGCCAGATTCTCAATGTCGATTCGAGCGGCACGGTTGTTGACTCGCTCACTTTCCCCTCGCGCATGACGCCGCAAGAGGTGGCTTACGGGTCGACCGGCTTCGCCTTCTCGTTTGAGAGCATCTACAACTACGGCGACGGCATCGCGAATCTGGGAACCTACACATCCCAGTCGAAGCCGGACAACAGCGCCTATTCGAACCGCACCTGGTTCCGCTTCGAGCGCACGCCGAGCATGCCGCCGGCCTGGTGCGATGAATGGTTCATCGTGAAGTCGACCTCGGCGGTTGTCGCCTGCGACCTCGCGAGCAAGCGCTATGCCGTTTTCGACACCGACAACAGCGCGGAATCATATGGCGACTGCCTCGCATCGATTGGCCAGACCAGCAGCGTCGTCATTTACACCAACATCGACCGGACGGAATCGGTGTCCGACAGCGATGACAGCACCGACAGCAAGTATTGCCTCGTGCGCGTGTTCAGCGTCTCCGGCAACGATTCGGGCTCGTCGAGCGATGATGGCAGCGACGACTATACGGACGATGGCGACTATACCGACGGCGGGTCGTACGACGACTACTCGGAGGA
>CAVFFT010000001.1:0-2146 GCA_963621885.1 bacterium | reverse complement strand
CTCGTATGCACCGTTCGCGATTCGCGCCGTTAACGCTTCGTGCCGCCGCGACCTCTATTCGCTTTCCTATTTGGCGTTAGCCGTGCCCGCTCCTCGCGACCTGTCACGGCGCGTTCCCTCGACACGATACGCTTCCCAGCCGCGTTCGCTCGGATGATAGAAGCAGCCCCGCTCGAGTCCTTCCGGCAGATAACGCTGGTCAACCCAGCCTTCGGGATAGTTGTGAGGGTAGAGGTAATCCCCGTAGTTCTCGCTGCCGGGGCGATGTCGGTCGCGCAAATAGCTCGGAACATCCCGGGAAGGCCCGTTCCTCACCTCGTTGAGTGCGGCATCGATACCCGCTTCAATCGCATTGCTCTTTGGCGCGAGCGCGACGTACACCGCCGCCTGCGCGAGATTGATACGGCATTCCGGATAGCCAATGACCTCGGCGCTTTTGAAAGCGGCGTGCGCGATAAGGAGCGCCTGGGGATCGGCGTTGCCGACGTCTTCGCTTGCGGCGATCATGATGCGCCGTGCGATGAATTTGGGATCCTCCCCGCCATCGATCATGCGCGCGAGCCAATAGAGGGCCGCGTCGGGATCGGACCCGCGCATGCTCTTGATGAAGGCGGAAATGATGTCGTAGTGGAGGTCCTTGTTCTTGTCGTAGGGAAGTCCCCGGTGCGGGTTCGCGCGAACAACGTCCTCACGGCGAATGCGTTTGTCGCTGTTGTGAGCGTCGGCCGCTGCGAGTTCGCTGGCCAGCTCAAGCGTGGTGAGCGCCGCACGCGCATCGCCGCCGGCGGCAACGATCAATGCTTGGAGCGCGTCGTCGTCAATGGAGAACGCCCCATCAAGACCCTGGGTGTTTTCGATGGCGCGATTGACGAGCCGCGCGATGTCCTCGTCCGCGAGCGCATGAAGTTCGACAACGCGCGAACGGGAAAGCAGCGCCGTGTTCACCTCGAAGTAGGGGTTTTCCGTCGTCGCTCCCACAAGGATGACCACCCGGTTTTCTACGGCATGCAAAAGCGCATCCTGCTGGGAACGGTTGAAGCGGTGGATCTCGTCGATAAACAGAATGGTGCGTCCGCCGCGTGCCCGCCTTGTTTCGGCGGCGGAAATCTCGCGGCGCAGGTCAGCGACCGTGCCGCCAATGGCGGACACCTCCACGAAAGTCGCCTGCGTATGGAGCGCGATAATGCGGGCAATCGAGGTTTTGCCGGTGCCTGCCGGCCCGAAGAGGATGACGCTTGAAAGCGTGTCGCGTTCGATGGCGCCGCGCAGCCAGCTCTGAGGACCGGTCGCCTCTTCCTGGCCGATGAGCTCGTCGAGCGCGGTCGGACGCATGCGCACGGCAAGGGGCGCATTTACCGGTGGAGCGGCGGGCTCTTCTATCTCGCTGAATAGGGTTTCCATGCTTCTATTCAATTCCACCTGCGGCTGAAATGTCAAGACTGCAATATGCCATACCATGTTCTATACTCGAACTGGTTCCACCTTCGTTGCTCTAATTGCGATGGACCGATGCAAACAATGAGGGAGTCCAAGATCGCAGGTGAAATGGGGATTCGTATCCGTTGATACGAAAGCCAGGAAGCCGGCTGCGGACACCCACCTTTCTCAGGTGGGTTCATCCTCGGCGCGGGGGTGGAGCTTCTTTTTAAAAGCTTTTGCCCGCTTCGATATCCTTCTCGGTGCAGCAGGGGAAGCCTTCGGAAAGAAGCACACGCGCGAGAACCCCGTTTCCTTCGACGAGCGTGCCCTGGAAGCTTCCGTCGTAGACGCATCCGATGCCGCACGAGGGACTTTTCGCTTTGAGAATGGCTCCCACGCAGCCCGTTTCCCGTATCCGCTCGCATGTTTTGCGAGCGCCTTCCACAAAAGCCTCGCTGTGGTCGTTTCCCAGCTTGTCTTCGACGCGCGCCTCCTCGGGCGTGGTCGCCGCATGTCCGCTGACTATCTCATGGGCTGGGCGGGGAATGGGCAGGCCGCCGGCGCTTTCGGGGCAAATGCGAACCGGCTCGTATGTGCCCGTCTCAAAGAACTCCTTCACGGCGCGGGAAGGCTTCGAGTCGCCGTCGTAGCGGCAGGCGATCCCCAAAAGACAGGCACTGACGGCGATCTTCTTCTTTTCCTTCGCGGACATGGCCGCCTCCGTTCT